>CAVZUP010000095.1:0-11902 GCA_963778255.1 uncultured Acidobacteriaceae bacterium | reverse complement strand
CGGCTAACGGTGGTGCGGCGAATGCCCAGATCGATCCCACCAAGTTCGATCCCGTGGCCCAAAACTACATTAGCGCGAAGCTCATCCCCAGCACTCCGACTGGCTTGCTTTCCCAGTCGCTCGAATCGGTGGACGACCGAGATGAGTTAACCTCCAAGTTCGATCTCAACCTCAACCCGAAAGACAAGCTCTCCGCAACCATTGGCGTAAACCGAGTTTCGTCCGTCGATCCTCTTCCCTTCGCCACCGTCCCGGGGTTCCCAAGCGGCGACGTGGCCAACTACTACTTTGCCAACCTGGCATACACACGGTTCTTCTCGCCCACGTTGCTCAATGAATTTCATTTTGTCACGCACCGCAGCAATTACCTAGCACACAAGGTGATAAATCGCCTGCCCAGCGGACCGTCTCTGGGCGTTGGCATCACTCCCGATCTCTCTACGGGGCCGACCAATATTTACTTCGACAACGGCTTTGAGATTGGTCCCAGCGAAAACGGCCCGACACGCTATGTCGAAAACACATTCTCCTGGACCGATAGCCTGACCTGGTCGCGGGGTAAGAACAACTGGAAATTCGGCGCCGGATTCTCACCCTATCAGGAGAACCTGCGCTACGCTTATTACACGAATGGAGAGTTTGATTTTGCCAGCGGGAACGGCAGCGTGGCCACGGGCAACGATTTTGCCGATTTTCTACTTGGCGCTCCGGGTTACTATCTGCAAGGCCCGCTCGCCCCTACCAACATTCGCAGCAAGAGCACGTATGTGTTCGGCCAGGACGAATGGCATCTCCGCAAGAACCTGGTGCTGACCCTGGGCCTGCGCTACGAATACAACACTCCAAAATCCGACACTCAGGGGAGAACCTTTTCGGTGATTCCGGGATTGCAGTCCAAGAGATTTGTCAACGCGCCGCTGGGGATGGTGTTTCCGGGCGACCCGGGCGCTCCTACCGGCACGAACTTCCCCGACAAGAAGAACTTTGCTCCCCGCTTCGGCTTTGCCTGGGATCCAACTGGAAGCGGCAAGAACAGTGTGCGCGGCGGGTTCGGCGTGTTCTACGACATACTTAAGGGCGAAGATAATCTTCAGTTCAACGGGCAGCCGCCGTTCTTTAGCGACGCGGGCTTCGGCTTCAATAGTGTTGGCCCGTCTCAGAGTGGGCCGACAGGCTACCTCAGTCAGCCGTTTCAGTCTGGTGGAGCTACGAACACATTTCCTTCCACACCGCCCGCGGCCGACATTGATTTCTCTGCGTTTTTGCCGATTAACAGTTCAGGCTTTGTCTATCTGGTCGATCCCCACCTGAGGACGCCCTACGTCTACCAATACAACCTGAGCCTGCAACGCAATGTTGTCGCAGACATGGTTCTGGAGGCCAATTACGTGGGTAGTTCAGGGCATGGGATGACATCCCTGAGAGACATCAATCCCATGGTATTGGGGAGTTACAATCGCCAACTGGACAGCAGTTGTTCGGGGTGCTTCGGCCAACTCCCGGAATTCCAGAACGTGGCCAACGCCAACTACAACGCGTTCGAGGCGAGCCTGACGCGGCAGCCCAAAGATTCTCGCATCGGCACGGTCTATTACACGCTCGCTTACACCTACGGTCACAGCCTCGACGATGCCTCCGGCTTCCGCCAGCGCAATTCCGTTGTGCCCGCGTACGTTCCGCATCTTTACTACGCTTCCAGCGACGGCGATGTCCGCCAGCGCATCAGCTTCAGCGGGGGATGGGATTTGCCCTTCGATCGCATGTGGAGCCAGGGGCCGAAACGCCTCACCAAGGGCTGGAGCCTCTATCCTATCGTCACCTTCCGCACCGGCTTCCCCTTCGATATTTCCGCCGGATTGCCCGACGGTTCGGACCCTGGAAACCCAGGCTCATCGGGCGCGGGCGATCCTTATCTTTCGAACGCCGCTGTGGTTGCGCCGATTCGAACCTTCAACCCCGGCAAGATCCGCACGATTAATGAGATTACCTACGGCAACGACGGCAGTGGCAACTGCCTGATCACCACCACCCCGGTCACCGGCAACTTTATCTTTGACCCTAATAGTTTCTCCAACGTGCCACTGGAGAACAGTCCTTACTATGGCAACGCCAATCCCTGCTTCCCGGCGGTCGATCCGGTGAATAACCCGGGAGACCGGACCTACGGCCTGCATCGCAATTCGCTGCGTGGCCCCGGCCTGACGAATCTGGACATTGCGCTCGCCAAAACTACTGCGATTACCGAGCGCTTCAAGCTGGAATTTCGCGCCGAGTTCTTCAATGCCTTGAATCACACCGAATTCGCACAGCCCACGCTCAACAATAATGCGACGAACATCAATAGCTTGATCTTTGGTCAGGTCACTACCACCGGGACTTTTCGCACGTCTGGGCCTCGCATCGGACAGTTGGCGCTGCGGCTGACGTTCTAGCAGGTTGGGGAACAATTCGGGCTTCGCCGTCAGTCCTAGGTGATCCTTGTCCGCTGTGGTTCAAGGTTTTTCCGGGACGCTGACTCGGGATTTCCCGAATGCAACTATCCCGTTCTTAGTGTCTCGTTTCTTGCGCGAGGATTCTTCTCCTGGGCCCATTCGTATCCGACAGCGGCGGAGTAAATTGCGCGATCGAAGAACTGTTCGAGCAACTGCAGCAGTTCCTGCTTTCCGAAAAGGTCGATGGGACGATCGGGGAACGATTCGTCCAGGATGAATTCCCAGAGATTGCCTTTGGTCAAGATGATGGCCCAGATGACCTGGCTCAGCGGCACGCCTTGATCCGCGCGGCGAATGCCGATATGGGTGTAGCGCTCCTCGATATCGGATTCGCTTTTGTCGAGCAGCCACTCACCCAGGTGGCGGTAGATTTCGTAGATCCGCTCCTTGAGTTCGTCCGGCGGAACCTTGCGGAAAGCCTCGGTATGAGCGGACCGCTGAATCTTGTGCAGGAGGCCTGCGGCGAGGGCGTCCGAGTGTTCCTCAATGAGGTGGACGAACCTGTGGCTGAGCATCATTACCGCATCTCTTCCCAACGTTGCTGTCTTCATACTCTCTCCTTTCCCCGGGTCGAGCGTGAGTCCCAGCTTTCTGGTGCGATTATGATCCTGGGTTGCGATGCGCAATGTGATGCTGGTCACGTCCGGAACTGGCGATGTACGGGCGTGCAGTAACGCCTTCCCGTTGTCGGTAATCCATATATTTTCGGGCGGCGCAGCGAGGCAATCCCAGGTATGAGAGGTTTGAAATGAACGAGGAGTGGAGACAGGAAGCGCCTGAACTCAGGGCTTCGGTTAGCGACCCGCGGCTTGTGTCCTGTCGTCCGGCTTGCCTTCCGACGCGGAAGTGACCAGCACGCCGATCACGTTCTCGTTGAGCACTTCCAGGATTTTCTTTGCTTGCTCGAGGCTGATTCCGTTGAGCAATTCAAAGCCGAGCTGAACGCCCCGGAGCGCGGAGATCGTGTCATGGTGGGGACGAACCTCGATTACGATCGGCCCATTCTGCCGTCCGATGCCAAAACCAACCCCTGCTTTTTCGATCTTGTTTGTGGCCATGAGTTTCACCCGCTATAGGACGCAACCTCCCTGCACCGCCCTTTTGTCGAGGACGTAGACGAAGGCGGATTGCATCTCATCTACATTGTCGACTCAAAGGCAGAATTGCTCCAAGTTACCAACGTGTGCGGCTCGAGCGGGCAAGCAGGCGGAGGGTCTGGATCGAAATTCGATCCAGTATGATGAGTCTGTGAAGACGCTGAACGAGGTCTATTCATCGCTTTCGGCCCGACGCCGTTACGAGGTCTGGTTTCTTCGCATGGGACTCGCGGACGGTAGCGGAGCCTGGTGGTTCCGCTATCTGCTGATGAATCCTGGCCGATGCGGTTGTGCGGGGGACCTGCGCGGAATGCCCGTGCAGGTTTGGGCGACGTGGTTTCCGCGTGGCGGAAAGCCGCAAAGCTTCATTCAGAGCTATCCCTTAGAAGGCCTGGAACTCAGCGCCCGGCGCCATACCCCGTTTCGCTTCTTAGTCGGCAACTGCGAAATTGGCGAGAACTCCTGCCGCGGAACCTTGGAAGTCGACGGGCACGCGGTTTCATGGGATTTGCGCTACCAGTCCGCACTGCGCTTCACGCTGAGCAACAAGGGCTGGATTGGGTTCTCGCGAACCCCGCATTCCGACGCGGTTTTCTCCGGGCAGATCACGCTTGATGGACAGAGCTTTGACGGGAACCCTTTGGGATACGGCGTGCAAGGACACAACTGCGGCTACCGGCACCGCAATTTCTGGACATGGACGCACGCCTATTTTCCCCGCTCCAGCATTGGTTCGGGCGCTGAGAACGCGAGCACGCTGGAAGCCTTGGTTTATGAAATGCCCTTCGGGCTCGTCTTTCGCAAGGCGGTGCTTTGGCATGAGGGCGAACGGCATGAATTCCGGAATCTGCAGGCGAGCCAAAGGGATCCCCGTGAATTAAGGTGGAATTTTCACGGCTCGACCAAGGATGGCCTGCGCTTGCAAGCGGCCATTGATGGCGCTGGGCCGAGCATCCATCGGCTTCCTTATTTGAAGACCGACTGTGCGGGCAGTTTTGAAGTTGCGAACAACAGTCTGGCGCGGGCGACGGTTCGCCTGGAGCGGGCAGGACGTCCGGACGAGACCTTAGAAACGGCTACCGGGGCGGTATTGGAGATGGTCGGGGAATAACCCTCCCGAAACGAGCTGATCTCAGCGGGGTGACTGCGTCTTCGCCAGACGCTCGGCGACGATCGCGTACGCCGCCGGATTGAACGCCATTCCGATGTGGGTGCCCGGAACCTCAAAGTCGCACTCGGGATTCATGGTCCGGCAGAAACGCCAGTCGACGATGCCGTCATCGCGGGTGTAGATCGCGGTCTCGAACATCGAGTCCGGCACCTCGCGGCGCAAGGAGTCCGCAAAATTGCAGGTGCAGCGCCCGGTGTAGCAGGAGGGCAGCACTCCCTGGCCATGCTCGCTCAGGATGCGCTGGCGAATGGCGTCGGCCGCGTGGAGCACAGTTCGGCTGGTGACGGTGCCGCGAATCGGCGAGGCCAGAGTGATGACCGAAGCTATGTCGCGCGGCCTCTGGCCCGCTACCGAACGCGCGATCACGCCTCCCAGGCTGTGACCGATCAGGTGAATTTTGCGGCCGGTCTCGGCCACGGCTCTTTCGACGGTGTCATTAAGATGCCGCTTGACGAGGAGGTTCGGGCACTCGGCATTCACCCCGATCCCGGAGAAGTAGGGCCGGTATCCGATGCGTCCCAGCCAGGAGTGGAGTTCCATCAAGAAAAGGTCGGTACCGAGAAAGCCGGGAATGACGACGACTCCGGAACCGTCGCCGCGTGGCACGCCGAAACCGTAATAGACGGGGGTTGCGTGCAACAAGAAAATCTCGGCCGCGAACAGAGCTTCGGTTAAAGGGGAGATGTCGCCTTCCGCATGATCCCGGTGAATGTGTTTCCGGGACCCCACTTTCGCCGACGTGCCAGCCTTCTTGGGTTTGCGCGCCAATTTTGTCCTGAGTCCGTCCAGCATTCACGCACATTCGAGCTGGCGGGTGGAAGCTTCGAACAGCGAATTATACCCTGCCCTTCTGCTGCCGGCGGGCGCCACGCTTTCGCGGTGACGGTTTTTCCAGCCGCGCTTCCAGTTCGGCAATGCGGTTGCGCAAACTATCGAGTTCGGTCTCGGTCTTAGCGGGCGGCGGCGGTGTCCCTTCCAGGCCGAGAAACTTCTTCACCATATCGACCGGCGGCAGAACGGCGGAGCGGACCTCACCCAGCCGGCTTTCGACTGCATCCTGCATTTTTTGATAAGTATCGAAGGCGGATTTCAAGTACCACATCACGAATTCCTGCCGCACCTCGTCGGAGGCTACGATAAGTTGCCGGAGCAATTCGAGCGGCAGGCCCGTCGGCTTTCCCTTGGCGTCCTCGGTGATGATTTGGGTCAGGGTGACGCGGGTCAGATCCTGGCCCGTCTTCGCGTCCACCACCTGGACCTGCTTACCTTCGCGGATGAATCTGGCAATGTCGTCGAGGTTCACGTACTCGCTGTTGGTGGAATCGTACAGCCTGCGGTTGCCATACTTCTTGATCACGATGGGCGATGTCTTCATAAGGGATCCGCCATGCTGCTATGCATACAGACTAGATATATATTGACATAGATGTCTGAGGATCGTATATTTTAGCTGATGCTGCGGTGCAGCAATTGGAGGTAGCAAATGCCAACAGCGGTAAAACCCGAATCCTCTCGAACTCATTCCCACGATTCGTCTTTCGTTTCCCTGCTTTCCGGCTGGGCGCAGCAAGGCGTCCAGAGCTTCTTTGCCACACAGCGCATCCTGGTGGACTTGGCGATGCGCCAGAATGCAAGTTTGATGCAGGCCGTCCGTCAGCAACTGTCGTCGCCTGAGCATTCTCCGGCCGCCCTTCTCGGCGAAGCCACGGCTGCGGGAGTTGCGAACTTCATTGAAGGACAGAAGGTGCTTCTTGAACTGGGGCAAAAACAGAATGAAATTCTTTTGAACGCCGTCAAGGAACGTGTCAGCGGCGAGTGCCCGGCTGGGCCGGCCTTTACCGACCTGCTCCGGCGCAGCGTCGAGACTTTTATCGACATGCAGCAGGAATTCCTGAAGATTGCCGGCAAGCAGAGTCAGGCATGGGTGGAAGCAGCCAAGGCGGGAAAGCCATTTGCTCCCGAACACATGGTGGAAACTGCCCGCGAGGCGATGGACCACTTCGTCAAGACCCAGAAGCACTTCATGGATGTGATCTCCGAGGAAATCACCCGGGCCACCAGCAGCAAGCCGGCGCATGATGTCAAGAAAACAAAGAAGACCGAGTTGTCGCAACTGGCGCGCGAGGCGACGGAATCGCTGATCGATGCGCAGAAGAAGCTGGTTGACATCGCCGGACGGCAGATGAACGCCGAGGTGAAGACTGCCGCGAAGGCCGTCGATCTTCTGCGGCCATTTCCGTTCCTGCCGTTGGCGGAACTGACGCGGGAAGGCGTGAAAAGCTACGTCGACGCTCAAAAGGCATTGGTAGACGTAGTGACAAAGCCGAACGGTCAGCACAAGACCGCACCCAAAGTGGCACATCGCGCAAAGCGGACGGCAAAGAAGCACGTGGCCGTAGCAGCCGCCTAAACGCTCGCTCCTAAAGTGCTTCGCCGACGTGCCCTTCTTCGCCGAACGGGCACGTCGGTATTTCTGCCTGCCGACGGGCCCCCGTCCCGACTACGCCTTTCCCTGAACATCCAAATGTGACAATTTCACAATGAGCTGTGATGCCCGCTACGGACGCACCTCGTTTTTAGTGATGTAGTGAACCCTGTATTCCCGATCGAGGGCAGTTGAGGAGACCCGATGGATTTACGCGAGTGGTCGAAGTCGAATGCCGATTACGGCCGAAGGCTCCTGGATTCCGGAATTGAGGGAGCGCGTTCCGGTCGAGAAGCATTTCTCAACGGAGAATCTTTGACTCCGTTTCTTGGCGAGTCGGTTCGCAGCGCCGTGAAGCCCGCCGTGGTTGGGGCGTGCATCGGCGTGTTGGGCAGTTATCCCGGGTGCCGGCAGAAATCGATTGCGAGAACGCTGGCGTTCGGTCTGCTTGGCGGTGCACTCGGCCTGTGCGCGGGCCTCGCCTGGGAAAGCCGGCGTTTGACCGCTAGCGCCACCGGCGCCGCTCTAAGGAGTATTGGCAAGGTGCGCGATGAGCGCTGGCTGGCCAGGCATCCGATCGACTACGCGTAGAACTTGCGAGTGCTTCACTGGCGGACAGACTGCTGTCCTCATATTCGGGAGAGGCAGCAGCAAGAACTGGGAACGTAAGGTGACCGTGCTCCTGATAGGGAAAAGACTCCGACAGATGGCTACAGGGGGCAGCAATGATCACGCGCGAAACAGTGCAAGAACGAGTCCAGATCCCGCTGGCCGCCGAAAGCCTCAGTGAAGAACGCATTGCCTGCCTGGAAAAGCTAGTCGCTCAAGCCCGAACCGCCGCCGCCATCTTTACCCAGTTCACACAAGAGGACGTTGATCGCGTCGTCAAGCCCATGGTCCTGGCCGGCCTGAAGCAAGCGCAATATCTCGCCCGCCTGGCGGTTGAGGAAACCAAGCTCGGAGTCATGGAAGACAAGGTGCTCAAGAACATGGTGGCGACCGAGTTTGTCTACAACTACATAAAGGATAGGCGGACGGTCGGCATCATTCGCGAGATTCCAGAGCGCAATCTGGTGGAAATCGCCGACCCGATCGGAGTCATTTTCTCGCTCACGCCGATCACGAACCCCACATCCACGGTGCTCTTCAAATGCATCATGGCCATCAAGACGCGCAACGCGGTCATTTTCAGTCCCCATCCAAATGCCTGGCATTGCTGTTCCGAGGCAGTGCGGATCATGTATGAAAGCGCGCTCAAGCACGGTGCACCGGAGGGAGTTTTCAGCTGCCTGGAATCGCATACGCTGCAAGACAACGCCTACCTGATGCGGCACAAGGACGTGGGCCTGATCGACGCGACTGGCGGGCCCGGAGCCGTCAAGGCCGCTTATAGTTCTGGCAAACCGGCCCTGGGCGTGGGGCCGGGCAACACGCCCGTCTATCTGGAGAAGAGCGCGGACGTGAGTACGGCCGTGGTGGACATCATTGTCTCCAAGACCTTCGACAACGGAACGATCTGTGCCTCAGAGCAGACGGTGGTGATCGACGATGAGATTTATGACCTGGTGCTGAAGAAGTTTGCGGAACTCGGGGCGCACATCTGCAATCAGCAGGAGACGGAACTGCTGGCGCGCGCGGTCATCGATCCTAAGACAGGGTTCATGCAGCCCATCGCAGTCGGGCAAAAGGCAATCGACATCGCCCGTCTGGTCGGGCTTGCGGTAAAGCCGGAAACCAAGCTGCTGATTGCGCCGATTCAAGGCGTGGGGCGTGAACATCCGCTTTCGGTGGAGAAACTATTCCCGGTGCTCGCGGTCTATCGGGCGAAATCCGTCGATGAGGCGCTCAAGGTGTGTGTCGACGTGAACCATGCCGGCGGCCTTGGACACACGGCGGTCGTCTTCTCGCGCAACGAGGAGGTCATCCGCAAATTCGGCGAGGTCATCAACGCGGGGCGGATCATTGTGAATTCTCCCGGCTCGGTCGGAGCGCTGGGCGGCGTTTACAACGATCTGGTACCGACTTTTTCCTTCGGATGCGGCACCGGCGGCGGCAACAGCACCACCGACAACGTCAACATCTATCACTACCTCAACATCAAACGTGTGGCTCGGAGGACACAAGCCCATATGTGGTTCCGGGTTCCCAATCAGATTTATTTCAACCTGAACGCGGTCGAGAATGTGCACCAGTTCCCATCGCGCTCCACCTTGATCGTCACGAATCCCTACATGGAACAAATCGGCCACGTCGATCTGGTCCGGCGCAATCTTCCGGAGGGAACTCGCGTCCACGTCTCGGTGATTCCCGACGTG
The DNA here is from genome assembly GCA_963778255.1 of uncultured Acidobacteriaceae bacterium. GTDB lineage: Bacteria > Acidobacteriota > Terriglobia > Terriglobales > Acidobacteriaceae > Acidiflorens. Next base: position 2,402 of record CAVZUP010000095.1, on the reverse strand, counting down.
GAGCCCGAGCTCAAGGTGGTGATGCAAGGCGTGGCGGAACTCAACTTCTACAAAGCGGACCAGATCATCGCGCTCGGCGGCGGGTCGGTGATTGATGCGGCCAAGATCATGAAGCTCAAGTACGAGTCGCCAGAGGCTGATCTCGAAGAATTGGCCGCGCCTTTTCTCGATCTGCGCAAACGGGTGGTTCAGTATCCGACGGAAAAGGTCAACCACGCGCGACTGATTGCCGTCTCCACCACCAGCGGAACCGGAAGCGAGGTTACTCCGTTTGCTGTCCTCACGGACAAAGAACGCGGCCGCAAGGTAACGCTCGCCGATTACTCGCTCACACCGGATGTGGCCATCGTCGATCCGCAATTTGTGATGTCGATGCCGAAGGGTCTGACGGCCGATACCGGCATTGACTGCCTGACCCATGCGCTGGAAGCTGCCGTTTCCAATTACGCTTCGGCCTACACCGATTCCAACGCCATGCAGGCAATCCGGCTGGCGTTCAAGTATTTGCCGATTGCATACAAGCATCCCCTGGATGAAGAGGCGCGCTCCATGATGCACAATGCCGCCTGCATTGCGGCGATGGCTTTTGCTAACGCGTCGGTGGGCGTGAATCACGCGCTGGCGCACGCCTTCGGAGCGCGCTTCAAAGTAGCGCATGGACGAGCCAATGCGCTCATGCTGCCGCACGTGATTGCCTATAACGCGTCCGTGCCCACAAAGTTTCTGCCGTCTCCCTACCAGAAGGGATACGTCGCACACAAGAAATACGCGACGATTGCCGACTTGCTGGGCCTGGGCGGCCACACCATTGAGGAAAAGGTAAAGAACCTCGTGGCGGCGGTTGAACAGTTGCTCGACCAATTGGGGTTTCCGCCTTCGATTGCCGAGCTGGGAATCTCGGAGGAGGAATTCGAGCGGGCGATGCCGGAGCTGACCCAGCTTGCTTTTGACGATCCCTCCTGGCGGTCGAATCCTCGTATGCCACTGATGAGTGAATTGACCGAGTTGTTCTGGAAGGCTTATCGAGGGCGCAACTCGGCGGCGATCGCCGATGCAGCGCGGCAACTGACTTTGTAAGGGATAGCGGAGCTTATGGCAAAGATCGCAGCGTGGCCCAAGATCGACGAAAAGCACGTTGTCCAGACCTTGCAGGATGCCAAGAATGAACTGGACAGCGCCGGGACCGAAGTGGCTTTGGATTTTTCTTCCGTGCACCGGATCGATGCGATTGCGCTACGGGCGCTGGAAGAGTTCGCGGGCATAGCCGAAAGCAAGGGCGTGAAGGTTGTGCTGCGCGGCGTCAACGTCAATGTCTACAAAGTCCTCAAGCTGATGAAGCTGGCGTCGCGATTTTCTTTCGTGAGCTGAGAACCGAGATGGTTCGGCAACAAATGGACGGCAACAGAATAGGAGAGCGTCATGCAGGACGATCCGCAGGGTGACCGCCTTTCCTGGGGCGACACCGTATTTCTCCACCTGGAACGCGAAGGCATGCCTCTCAACGTGGCCTCGGTCTGCGTGTTTGAGGGCAAGATCGACTTCAAGGCGTGCGTCCGTTTTGTGGAATCGAAACTGGCGCTGATCCCCCGCTACCTGAAGCGCGTGGTGCTCCCCCCGCTCAACATTGGGTTGCCCAGTTGGGAATACGACCCGTCCTTCGACATCCATCGCCATCTGCGCGAGGCGACGCTCAAGCGCGGTTCCGACGTGGAACTGCAGGCGCTTGCCGGAGAAATTCTAAGCAAGGTAATGGACCGCGAGCACCCGCTCTGGGACCTGACCCTGGTGCACGGCCTCAAGGGCGAGCGGAGCGGGCTGATTTTCCGCTTGCACCACTGCCTTGCCGATGGCATTGCCGGCGTTGGAATCATGAACGTGCTGCTGGATGCCACTCCCGTGGTGCCGCGTTTGCCTCGGCGAAAACTTAAGCTCCCACAGCCACCGCCGCGTGGCGTTTTAAACGCGCTGACGAACGGCGTCGTGGATTCGTATTCCGAGCTCGTAAAAAGAATTCTCGACGGCTGCGCGGACCTGTCGAGCATGGCGGAGCGCTTCGCGACGACTGGCAGCAACGTTGGCACCGACAAATTCAGTCATCTGCTTCCAGAAATCAGCGCATCTACCGAGCGCTTACGCTTCAACGTTCTCTATCGTGGTCCGCAGAAGTTCGCCTGGGCTGAAATTCCGTTGCCCGAGATCAAAGCGATCAAGAGCGCCTGCGGAACCAGCGTGAATGACGTCATCCTCGCGCTGGTGACGGCGACCATAAGGCGCTACCTCGAGATGCACGGCGACCCCGTTAAAGGGAAGCTGTTCCGCATGATGATTCCCGTCAACTTGCGCGGCACTGAGAGCCCGAGCGATTTGGGGAATCGCATCTCGCTCATCCCTTTCACCATTCC
>CAVZUP010000094.1:0-8655 GCA_963778255.1 uncultured Acidobacteriaceae bacterium | reverse complement strand
ATTTTCACCAAGTCGGCTAGAGAGTCGGCCTTCATCTTCTGCATCACCTTACCTCGGTGTGCCTTGACCGTGATCTCGCTGATACCAAGCTCCCCACCGACTTGCTTATTCAGCAGGCCGGAAACCACCAGCGCCATAACCTGCTGTTCGCGTTGGGTAAGTGACGCGTAACAGTCCCGGAGCACCCGCATCTCCGCCTCCAGGCTAAGAGCGACTCGGCTACGTTCGAGGGCTGCCCGAATGGCGGTCAACAGCACGTCATCATTGAATGGCTTCGTCAAGAATTCGACAGCCCCCGCCTTCATGGCTTGGACCGTCATGGGCACATCGCCGTGGCCCGTGATGAAGATGATCGGCATCTCTGTCCGTTCGCCGGCGACAAGCCTTTGGAGGTCTAGGCCAGTGAGGCCTGGAAGAGAAACGTCAAGTACGAGGCAGTTCGGATTATGAACTCGTGGATGGTCGAGGAATTCTTGCGCGGACGCGAATGTCTCCGGCTGCCAGCCTTCACAGCGAACCAGCAATTCCAGCGATTCGCGCACGGAGACGTCATCGTCGACAACAAAGACGATTGGTGTGACTTGCAACATTTGCGGTCACCCCATTTCATGGCCAAGTGCACGGACCTAAACTCTTGTTTCGCGTGCACAGTTGACTGATGACGCCCCACGTTGAAAGGAATTTTACAACGACAACCCAATGGAAATCAACGAGATGAGGATCGTATTGCGTTTCACAGCACTTGGTGCGCGAGGTTCTGTTCTCGTAATGGCGTCTCAGCCCATGTGAGTCCCGCGAACTGTGTCTCCCCTACCAAAGTATCGGCGATACCTTCGTCCAATTGTTCATCTCCTAAGCTTCTGTTCTCATGACTCGCGTGGACCGATTCAATTGGGATGCGCACGATCGAGAGCACAACGATGCTTTCACTATGAGGACCGTCAATATTTCCATGCTTCATTCTCCGATAAATAAGCATTTTGGAAAGGAGCATACAGCATGAAAGGATTTACTTACCTGTTGGTTGCAGTTGTGGCGCTAGCTGGCGTGGTCGTCTACATGGCTCACGCCTCTGCACGCTCCGATGGAGAGGCTGATCCGGTTTTCGGAATCACGATTCCTCCCGGATACCGCGACTGGAAACTAATCTCGGTGGCCCACGAAGAAGGCAATCTCAACGATCTTCGCGCTCTTCTTGGTAACGAGATAGCGATCAAGGCCTACCGGGAGGGGAAGCTGCCGTTCCCGGACGGCACAATCATTGCCCGGCTTGCTTGGAGCTACGATCCGTCTGAGGAAAACAACAAAGTCTTTGGCCGTCCCCAATCTTTCGTTGCTGGGCCCCCGATTAACGTTCAGTTTATGGTCAAGAACTCAAGAAAATACGCCGCGACCGGCGGTTGGGGGTTTGCTCAATTCAAAGACGGCAAGCCTGACGGCGAGGCGAAGCTCAATACCTGCTTTCCCTGCCACGAGCCTGTCAAAGCTCGCGACTTTGTCTACACCCATTACGCACCCTGATACGGGGAAATTCCATGAACCAAGAGGAATCGTTTTGCAATTCGACTTTGGAGGATCAGCTCCACATGGCGGAGCGCGAGTTATCGGCGTTCATCCGTGCGGTGACGGAACTGTTCGGTCCCGAGCAGGCCAAGATTTCGACCGAGGACTGGCTCGACGAATCAGAACTCATGGATCGGCTGCTTCGATCTACAAGTCGAGATTGGCGAGCGGTCACAGTTGCGGCCTCGGCCAGAATGGCAAATCGGTTGACCGCCACACAGCATCATCGAACGCTTGCAGCAGCGACTGATACGAAATGTTTGCCAATACTATCGTCCAATTGTTTCGCATCCGCGCTTCTGGTCTGATCTCATGGCTAAGAGAGAGACCACTTTTGCGATGAAGAGGCGCCGATATCGGCCTTAAACAAAATGATTTCGTTTGCCGAAGCACATTAACTGAAGGAACCATTATGAAACGCTTCACGTTTTTCTTGATTGCACTTGCAACAACCGTCGGCCTTGTCGCGCTCATTGGTCCCGCCGCCAGCCACGCGGACGGGCAATCCGCTTCCTACGTTACCGACATCCCCTCCGGGTATCGCGACTGGCAGTGGATTTCCTCGGCCCATGAAGCAGGCAACCTGAACAGTTTAGGCGCGGTCTTGGGCAACGATGTAGCGATCAAAGCCTTCCGCGCAGGGAAGCTTCCGTTCCCGGACGGCACGATCATTGCTGCTTTGCATTACCGTTACGTCCCATCGCAGGAAAACAACAAGGTCTTTGGCCAAGCCCAATCTTTCGTTCCCGGCGCCCCCACGAACATTCAATTTATGGTAAAGGACTCAGCCAAGTACGCCGCAACGGGCGGCTGGGGGTTCGGTCACTTCGCGGACGGCAAACCTGGCGACGCGGCGTTTATGAAAAGCTGCTTCCCCTGCCATGAGAAGGCCAAAGGGAGTGACCTTGTCTTCACTCGTTATGCACCTTGATGAGCGGCAAAGCACCGGCTTCGCGTAGTTCTAATGATGTGAGGGTTGATCGAGAACGAAGGCAGCACACGAAAATTTAGAACAAGGGAGAAGATGATATGTCGCACCACTACTCCGGTCCGGACTTTGGCTTTCCCCACGGGGACGCGCGCCTCGATCTTACCGACCTGTACGCATTCCCCAAGCCCGGGGATGTTGGCAAATCGGTCCTAATTATGAACGTGCACCCATCTGCCGGTGTGAATCCAGCCGGGCCCACGACGGACGAACCCTTCGCCAGCGAAGCGGTCTATGAACTCAAGATTGACACGGACGGTGATGCCATCGCCGATATCGCGTACCGAGTGCGATTCACCTCAGACAAGGACGGCGCGCAGACCGCAACCGTACGACGGGTTGAGGGCGCGCAGGCCGCCAGCATAGGTGACGACGGGCAGACAATTATAGAAGGCGCGCCGGTCTCGACCGCACGCGAGGCACACGTGACGGAGGGCGGGGACTACCGTTTTTTCGCTGGCTGGCGTAGCGATCCGTTTTTCTTCGACACGCTGGGCGCGCTAAACAATCTGCAGTTCACCGGCGACGATTACTTCGCCGACAAGGACGTGTGCAGCATCGTGCTGGAAGTACCCAACTCTGCCCTCAGCCTTAAAAAGATGGGCCTGTGGGCGCGTACGCTGGACGGCGCAAGCGGGAAATGGGTGCAGGCGGACCGCGGCGCGCGGCCAAATCAAACTCCCTTCCTAGCCGGCGAGCAGAACGCGGCCTATCTCGCTGCTGAGCCGGCCGACGACGCCCGTTTCGTCCCCGTCTTCGCGCACGCGCTGGAGCACACCGGTGGTTACACGCAGGCGGAAGCAACGCGGGTCGCGGGGACCCTGCTGCCGGACGTCATCCACTATGATCCCACGCGGCCGGCGTCCTACCCGGTCAATGGCCGGGCACTCACCGACGACGTCGTGGATTTCTTCCTCCCTCTCCTCACCAATGGGAAGGTGATGCGAGATAACGTAGGGCCGCACACAGACCTGCTCACCTCCTTTCCGTACGTCGGCTCGCCGCATAAGATTCGATCCGCGGAACGGGTGGCCGCCTAAGGTGGGCAGAAAGGAACCTCCATGAAGTATCCGACTTTCTATCGCGCGATAGAGATCGACAGTCTCTCTATCGCCTATCGCGAGGCAGGTCCGAAAGATACTCCGACGATTCTGCTGCTGCACGGTTTGCCGTCTTCTTCGCGAATGTTCGAGCCGCTCTTCACGCGTCTTTCTGATCGCCATCACCTTATCGCGCCCGATTACCCGGGCTTCGGTCACAGCGACTGGCCGGACCCGAAAAAATTCGCGTACACCTTCGATCACATCGCCGAAATCATGAATCACTTCACCGAAGCGCTCGGTCTCTCCCGCTTCACCCTCTACATGCAGGATTACGGTGGTCCCGTCGGCTTCCGCATGATCTTGGCCCACCCGGACCGAATCGACGCTCTCATCGTCCAGGACGCGGTAGCACACAATACCGGCCTCGGCGAGAACTGGAAAACGCGGCGCGCCTTTTGGGCCGATCGTGCTGCCAACGAAAACGCGCTGCGCACAAATCTTCTGTCGCTTGCGACCACGAAGTCCCGCCATGCGGGGAACGATCCCAATGTGGAGCGCCATAACCCCGATCTCTGGACCGACGAATTCTATTTTCTCAACCAACCCGGCCAGGCTGACATTCAAAGCGACCTCTTCTACGACTACCGCACCAACGTCGATTCCTACCCGAAATGGCAAGCATGGATGCGTGAGAAGCAGCCGCGCCTGCTGGTGATCTGGGGTAAGTATGAGTCTTCGTTCGACCCCTCCGAGCCGGAGTCCTATCGCCGTGATGTCCCCAAAGCCGAAGTCCACATCGTCGATGGCGGCCACTTCGCCTTGGACACCGCCGCAGACGAAATCGCCGCACTCGTCCAAGGATTCGTCGATGTCAATGACTGAATCAGCGACACCGCAGAATCTGGCGAATGCTTTCGCAGAGCCGCCTGAGGCGGGCGAGGTTCAGGCGGGGAATCCTCTCCCGATTGGAGGCGCCCACCAACAAGGCGGGGGAGTCAATTTTGTTTTGTTCAGCCGTCACGCAACCGCAGTTCGTCTGGAGTTCTATCAAAATTCTGACGATTCTTCTCCGAGCAGAATCATCGACTTCGATCCGGTGCGTCATCGAACGGGCGACGTCTGGCATGTGTGGGTACGAGGCATTCCCGCAGGTCAACTCTACGGTTATCGCGTCGAGGGGCCGTATCTACCCGAAGAGGGCCATCGCTTCAATCCACATAAGCTGCTTCTGGATCCGTATGCAAGAGCAATTGCCGGGGTCGAGAATTGGGATTTTCTAGCCGCCCGCGGCTACGATTCATCCAGCAGCCTGACGGACTTAAGCCTTTCGACTATTGATGACGCGGGTACCACACCGAAATGCATCTTTACCGACGACCATTTCGACTGGGGGATGGATTCGCCTCCAAAGCATTCCGCCTCTGACACAGTCATCTACGAGACACACGTTCGCGGTTTCACAATCCACCCGAGTTCGGGTGTGGCGCATCCTGGAACCTTCGCTGGCTTAACCGAAAAGATACCGTATCTCCAAGACCTGGGAGTGACCGCCATTGAGTTGATGCCGGTTCTTGAATTCAACGAAAACGAATCCAACCGACTGAATCCAATCACAGGAGAGAGACTCAAGAACTACTGGGGCTACGATCCCGTCGCGTTTCTCGCTCCGAAGCAGTCCTACTGCATTGGAGGACCGCACGGGCAGCAGACGTTGGAGTTCCGAGAGATGGTTAAGGCTTTTCACCGCGCAGGCATTGAAGTGATCTTGGATATCGTGTTAAACCACTCGGCTGAGGGGGATGAACTGGGAGCCACGATTTCTCTGCGCGGCATCGAGAACTCGGTCTTCTATATGTTGCAAGAGAACGGGCGCCGATACTACAAGAACTTCTCCGGTGTTGGTAATACGCTTAACGCAAATCATCCCGTCGTGCGGGAGTTCGTCAGGAATGTGCTTCGTTACTGGGTCATGCACATGCATGTGGATGGTTTTCGCTTTGACCTTGCTTCGGTCTTGGGCCGAGATGAGCATGGGAACATTCTCCGCAATGCTCCGCTTCTCGAGGACATTGCGGAGGATCCCATCCTGCGGGACGTAAAAATTATCGCGGAGGCTTGGGATGCCGGCGGTGCCTATCAAGTGGGCAGTTTTTCCACGCGGCGTTGGACGGAATGGAACGGCCGTTTCCGTGACGATGTGCGCAGGTTTTGGGTTGGCGACGCGGGCATGATCGGCTCATTTGCAAGCCGAATCTGTGGAAGCTCCGATTTATACCAAAGTTCAGGCAAAGGCCCCGCAAGCAGCCTCAACTTCGTCACTTGCCATGACGGCTTCACGCTGAACGATCTGGTCAGCTACAAGCAGAAGCACAATGACGAAAATGGCGAGTTCAACCGCGATGGAACCGATACTAACTACAGCGACAATTGCAGCGTGGAAGGGCTAAGCGATGATCCCGGCATCGAGGGCATGCGCAACCGCATGATCAAGAATTTCCTGCTAACCCTGTTTATTTCTCGCGGGGTTCCCATGTTGCTTGGCGGGGATGAGTTTCGCCGAACCCAGCGCGGCAATAACAATGCCTACTGTCAAGATAACGAGGTGAACTGGTGCGACTGGCGCCTGCTGGAAAAGCACAAAGAGATCCAGCGCTTCACTCGAGGAATGATCGCTTTTCGCCGCGCCCATCCTGTTTTACGAAGAGAAAAGTTCTATACCGATGCCGACATAAAGTGGTCCGCGCCAAACGGTGCCACTCCCAGTTGGGCGGGCGAGCGGCAGAAATCCTTTGCGTGTCTGATTCTGGGACAGACAGAACCCGACTTGTTCCTGTTGTTTAACGCCGACACCATATCAATTGATTTTTTCATTCCTGCCCTGCCAGCCGGGAAGTTCTGGCGGTTGGCGGTCGATACCTCCCGAACCGTCCCCGACGATCTCTTTGACCCTGGGAAAGAGCCTTCCATGCAGGGCCAAATCAGTTTTCGGCTCGAACCTCGATCAAGCGCAATTCTCCTGACGGATGCCGGCGAGGTGCTGCGTGACAATTAATCCTGCTGCCGGGAAGCCGGCTGACCCATCCATACTTGTTAACGTCCCGAAACTCATCACGGCCTACTACGAGTTGCGGCCCAATCCTAGTGATCCGAGACAGCGGGTTGTCTTCGGTACGTCCGGCCATCGCGGATCTGCGATGGACGTTGCGTTCAATGAGTGGCACATCCTCGCTATCACGCAGGCGATTTGTGATTACCGCAAGCTCCAGAACATTGACGGACCGCTATTCCTTGGGATGGATACCCACGCCCTGTCCGAACCTGCATTTGCGAGCGCGCTGGAAGTGCTTGCGGCAAATAACATCGAAGTAATGCTCTCCGAAGGCACGCCGTACACTCCGACCCCAGCCGTCTCCCATGCGATTCTGCTTTACAACCGCGGACGAAAGTCAGGACTCGCCGACGGTATCGTGATTACTCCGTCTCACAATCCTCCCGATGACGGAGGATTTAAGTACGACCCCCCGCACGGAGGGCCGGCGGATTCGAGCGTGACTTCATGGATTGAATCGAAAGCCAATGATTTTCTCGAGCGGAGCCTCGACGGCCTTAAACGCACGCAGTTTGCCAAAGCGCTGCGTGCATCTACAACGCACAAGCACGATTTTTTGGGCGCCTATGTCAGCGATCTCAACAATGTAGTCGACATGAATGTAGTGCGCGACGCCAAGATCAAGCTTGGCGTGGATCCCCTCGGCGGAGCGGGCATCGATTATTGGCCGCGAATTGCCGGCCAGTATGGTCTCGACCTGACGGTCGTTAACCAATCTGTAGATCCCACATTTCGCTTCATGACCGTGGATTGGGACGGAAAGATTCGCATGGATCCTTCCTCGCCTTATGCAATGCAGAGACTCATCGCATTGAAAGACAAGTTCGATATTGCGTTTGCCAGCGACACCGATCACGATCGCCACGGCATCGTGACCAAAGGAAGCGGGTTGCTGCCTCCGAATCACTACCTTTCAGTGTGCGTCAGCTATTTGTTCGCGAACCGCCCTAATTGGAGTGAGAACGTCGCCGTGGGCAAGACCGTAGTGAGCAGCAGCATGATCGATCGTCTCAGCGCTCGCCTGGGTCGGCGGCTTTACGAAGTTCCGGTGGGCTTTAAGTGGTTTGTCGAAGGATTGCTCGCGGGCCGCTTGGGTTTTGGCGGCGAGGAGAGCGCCGGTTCGTCCTTTCTCCGTCGCGACGGCAGCGTTTGGACCACCGATAAAGACGGAATCGTTCCTTGTTTGCTCTCAGCAGAGATCACGGCGCGTGTGGGCAAAGATCCGTGCGAGCTTTATCGTGAGCTCACCCACGAGCTGGGAGATCCCGTCTATGAGCGCATCGATGCTCCCGCTACGCCCGAACAAAAAGCTGCCCTGGCAAGATTGTCCCCGTCCGACATTCACGCTACCGAAGTTGCGGGTCAGCCGATCCAGAAGATTCTGGCTGCCGCTCCGGGTGACGGCAATCCAATTGGAGGAATCAAAGTGATTGCCCAGGATGGCTGGTTTGCAGCGCGTCCTTCGGGCACGGAGGAAATCTACAAGATTTACGCCGAGAGTTTCCTCGGGCAAAAACATCTACGGCAGATCCAAGAAGAAGCCCAGACCATTGTTTCAGGAACGCTGGCTCGCAGTACCCAGGCGGCCTGAAGCGATAAGCGGGTAGGAGTTTGTCTATGAGTAGCTCGACATCGTTAGATCGACAATCGGTGACTCCCCTCGATGCCGGCGTTTCGGATGCCTTACCGACTTGGCCTTGGACCTTAGATGGTCGTTCAATCACTCGGCGGACCAGCTTTGGAAGCAACTCGATCCCGAACTCTGGGAATTGACCCACAATCCTTGGGTTCTGCTGCAAACCGTATCCCGGGAAAAACTGCGAACAGTCACCTCCGACCCGGGATTTCAAAAGCTCCTGGCCGATCTTCGCCGCGAGAAAACGCTTGTCGAAGAGTCGGATGCGTGGTTCCAAAAGGCGCATCCGCGTTCGGGCGTGTCGACAATCGCGTAT
>CAVZUP010000093.1:0-5063 GCA_963778255.1 uncultured Acidobacteriaceae bacterium | reverse complement strand
AAGAGATTCGACCGCGTTCTGCATCGGCGCGAAATTCAAATGTGGAGGAACCTCCTCCCGCGCCGGCGCAACCGTCGGCCGCCGAGGATCGAATGTCGCCCGGAACATTCCTTCGTCCACTTCCTGGTTACGTTCGCGTATCTCCTCCTGCTTGTCGGCGAGCAGCTTCTCCAGATCCTTCGTGTACATATCCACCGTATCGGCCAAATTCACAAAGTCGAAGGGCAGCACTTCCGCATCCGCCAAACGCATCACCGAAGTTCCTATGGTTTGCGCCAGCGCTCGCCCATAGACGAAATTCGTGTCGGAGAAATGCGTGTACCAGTAAAAGTCGTCGTAAATGGAGTGGTAAATTCCCTCTTCGTCCTCGCCGCCGTATGACAGGTCCAGGGTCGCGATGCCGAGATGATCGAGAAACGCGGTGAAGTCGGTTCCCGAGCCCAGCGCCGCAATGCGAAGATCGGCCCGTTGCCGCAATTCCTTCTTGTCGTCGGCAGATTTCGCTTCGGCAATTTTGCTGAGCTGTGCCCGTTGCCACGCCGTCATCTTGTTTCCCGACAGCTGGGTTTCCGGATCGTCGATGTCGCGCGCTACGCCGTTGATGAACTGCTCCAGGCTGTGCGATCCCCCCATACGCAAAACGCCTCGATCGTTGCCGTCGCTGTTGATATAGACGGCGGCGTGTTCGCGCAACTCCTCGGCATGAGTTTCCGCCCATTCCGTCGAACCCAGCAGCATGGGCTCTTCACCGTCCCACGCGGTGTAAATAATAGTGCGCCGCGGCTTCCAGCCCTGTTTCAACAGCAGACCAAGTGCCCGCGCTTCTTCCAGCAGAGCAACCTGTCCTGACGTGGGATCCTCCGCCCCATTCACCCACGCATCATGATGATTGCCGCGGATAATCCACTCATCCGGCGCTACGCTGCCCGGAATCTTCGCGATCACGTCATAGACCGGCTTGATATCCCAATTGAACGCGACCTTTAAATGAACCTGCGCCGGCCCCGGCCCCACGTGATACGGAATCGGAAGCGATCCGCGCCATTCGTCCGGCGCCATCGGCCCCGCCAGCGCGGCCAGCAAAGGCTGCGCGTCGCCGTAAGAAATCGGCAGCACCGGAATCTTCGTGATGCTCTTCGCGTCCTTCAGCGCCAGCCGCTTGGCATCGGGAGTCGCGCCCACCCCCGGCGTTAGCGGATCGCCCGGGCTGCTGGAAGCAAAATCCATAACGCTGCCGCGCTGCACGCCATCCGGATTGCGCATCGGCCCCTCCGGAAACACTTTGTCGCGCGAGTAGCCGTCGTCCTGCGGCTCGGAGTAGATGAGGCAGCCAATCGCGCCATGTTCGGCGGCAACTTTCGGTTTCACCCCGCGCCAGCTGTGATAGTACTTGGCGATCACAATCGCGCCTTTGACCGAAATGCCCAGCCGGTCGAGCTTTTCGTAGTCCTCGGGCAGTCCGTAGTTCACAAAAACCAGCGGAGCGGTGACATCACCGTCGATTGAGTAGGCGTTGTAGGTGGGCAATTGTTCCGACTTCTGATTCGAAGTAGGATCGACGGCCAACGCCGGCTCTTCGAGTTTGGCCGTGAACTTGGTGGGCGCAAGCATCTCCAGCACGCGCACCTTGGGCGTCGGAAACAGAACGTCAAACCGTTCGATGTGCGCATCGAGCCCCCACTCTTTGAAGTGGGCAAGAATCCACTCGGCATTGTCCTTGTCGTAAGCAGAGCCCACATGATGCGGACGCGCACTCAGCCGCCGCATATATTCCCGCAGATTGGCAGGGTCGGGGATGGCGCGAAACTTCGCCTCCCACTCGCGCTCATTTTGACCAGCGCGCGGCGAATATCCTACCATCGGAGCCGGACTCGCGACGACTTGGTCAACGCCGAAAGATAAAGATGGAACAACCAAGGCAAAAGTCAACACCATCGCGAAGAACGGTCGCATGCAGCTCCTTTGTTAGAGGGGTGCCATTATAACCGTAAGCGGTTGGCAGTCGGCTACCGCGCTGTTCGATTCGACCAAATTTCCTGCAAAACTGTTAAACTAAGAAATTCATGTCTGCCCCTAATTCTCTCTTTATCCGCACCGCCAAAGCTCAGCCCGCTGAGCGTACTCCGGTCTGGTTCATGCGCCAGGCTGGACGCTACATGGCGGAATATCGCGTCATCCGCAAACAATATTCCCTGATCGAGATCTGCAAAAAGCCGGAGATCGCAGCCCAGGTCACCATCGAAGCTGCCGAGATTCTCAAGGTCGATGCGGCCATCATCTTCGCCGACCTTCTGCTCCCGCTCGAAGTTATGGGATTGCCTTTTCACTTCTCCGCCGGTGAGGGTCCGAGGATCGAAAAGCCTGTGCGCACGCCCGAAGACATTGCCCAGCTCCGCACCGATCGCGCCGCCGACTTAGGCTACGTGTCGGAAGCCGTGAAACTTGTGGTCAAGCACTTCGGCGACAAGCTTCCCGTCATCGGTTTCTGCGGCGCGCCCTTCACCCTCGCCAGCTACATGATCGAAGGCGGAGGCTCACGCAACTACATTTTCACCAAGAAGATGATGTACTCCGCGCCCGCCGCCTGGAACGAGCTAATGAAGAAACTCGTCTCGGTGACGGCCGAGTATTCCACCGAGCAGGTGCGGGCCGGGGCCGATACTATCCAGATTTTTGATAGCTGGGTCGGTTGCCTGAGCGTCGAAGACTATCGCCGCTACGTTCTGCCTCACGTGACCGACCTGGTGAAGCGCCTGCAAAAAACCGGAGTCCCCGTCATCTACTTCGGCACCGACAGCACAACGCTGCTGCCCTCTATGCAAGAAACCGGCGCGGAAGTGGTAGGCCTCGACTGGCGCGTCCCGCTCGACACGGGATGGAAGAGCCTCGGCTACAAAGGCGCGGTGCAAGGCAATCTCGATCCCGTGCTGCTCTTTGCCGATTGGAAGGAACTCAAGTCACGCGCCGAAGACATTCTGCGCCAGGCCGCCGGACGCCCCGGCCACATCTTCAATCTAGGCCACGGCATTCTGCCCGAAACCCCGGTGGAGAACGTGAAAGCGCTCTGCGATTACATCCGCGAGCACTCCGCCGATTTCAAGTCAACGCCGAAGAGCAAGCGCTGACGATCCACTGCGGTCATTATTTATGAATTGTCATCCTGAGCGGAGCGAAGGACCTGCTGTCAGGTTGCGAAGACGGAGTCGACGAACATGACGCCCTGCCCGCTGGGCCAAGCCGGCCAGTGTTATTGCGCGAATCGTGTAAGCTCGTTTTCCGCAGCGGAACGTTCTCCCGAACGATCAGCGAAAACAGCCGTGCTCCTGCTAGCCCACGGTAGCCCCGAGAACCCCGACCAGATTCCGGAATTTCTAAGTTACGTCACCGGTGGAAGGCCCCTGCCGCCGCCAGTAGTCGAAGAGATTCGCCACCGCTATGCGCTGATCGGTTTCTCGCCGCTAGCCTGCTGGACTCTTCTGCAAGCCGATCAACTTTCGCAATCGTTGCAGATGCCCGTCTACGCCGGCATGCGCAACTGGAAGCCTTTCATCGGCGATGCCGTGAAGGCCATTGCCAGCCAGGGATACGCCCGCGTCATCGCCATCTGCCTGGCTCCGCAGAATTCGCGCACCAGCGTCGGTCTCTATCGCAACGCGGTGAGTAGCAACGCCGGCGGCGAAGGAAATCTTCCGTTCGAAATGGATTTCGTCGAAGAGTGGCACGATGAGCCGCTGCTCATAAAAGCCTTCGCCGAGAAACTGTGTGAAGGTTGGGAGAAAGCTAACGCCGAAAGCGGTGCGAAGCTACCCATCATCTTCACCGCGCACAGCGTGCCCGAGCGCACGATCACCGAAGGCGATCCCTACCAGAGGCAAGCTCACGAAACCGCCGAGTTGGTGGCGAAAGAGGCCAACTTGGCCGCCGACGATTGCACGTTCGCTTTTCAGAGCCAGGGTATGTCCGGCGGTGTTTGGATCGGCCCCACGGTCGAGGATACGATCAGGAAGTTGAAGGCAAAAGGCCATCGCGGCGTCTTCCTGCACCCCATCGGATTTCTCTGCGATCACGTCGAAGTCCTCTACGACATCGACATCGCCTTCAAGCAATTTGCGGAGAAAGAAGGCATGCGCCTGTGGCGAGCCGAGTCGTTAAATGGCTCCAAGACATTAACCGCAGCCCTGGCTGCGGTAGTAAACAACCGCGTGAAAGCGCATGGCGTTTAGTGGAAAGCCAGAAAATATTAAGAGCTAATAGCTAAGAGCCAATAGCTAGAGCTGAAACTAAAGGACTCATGAAACGTATTGCCATTATCGGTGGCGGAATTTCCGGCCTCTCCGCTGCCTACACGTTCGAAGAAAAACGCCAGTCCGGAACTCCCGTCGAGTACGTATTATTTGAATCCAGCCCGCGCCTAGGAGGCGTACTCGTCACCGACCATGTCGATGGCTGCATCCTAGAAGCCGGCCCCGATTCCTTTCTCACCGAGAAACCCTGGGCTGCCGACCTCTGCGCCAAGATTGGATTGGGCGACCAACTTATCGGCTCGAACGACGCCGACCGTAAGACCTACATCCTCGTCAAAAACAAGCTGGTGGAACTGCCCGATGGGCTCATGTTCATGGTGCCCACCAAAATCATCCCCACCGTTCTCTCGCCGCTTTTCTCCGTGCGCACAAAACTTCGAATGGCCGCCGAGTGGTTCCATCCGCCGCACAAGGCCACCGGCGACGAAACCGTTGCCCAGATGGTCGAACGCCACTACGGTTCCGAAATGGTCGATTTGCTCGCCGATCCGCTGCTCTCCGGCGTTTACGGCGGTGAGGCCTCGCAGCTCAGCGTGCGCGCCGTGCTGCCGCGCTTCGCCTCCGCGCGCCTTTCGAACTCATTCTTCTCGTATTGCTGTGAAAAATCTGCACCCCGGGAGCGTTTACTGCGTCGATTGGGGCGTTTTGGACAGCCTCCGGTACCTCACCCATGGCACGGTGCCGGCGCTGGTGGGCAGCGACCCCTTTTCCAAGCCGGATCTCAGTCCCGCGGACCGCGAAGCCGCGCTGCGCATTGTC
>CAVZUP010000092.1:0-5963 GCA_963778255.1 uncultured Acidobacteriaceae bacterium | reverse complement strand
GATGGAGATGTTATGTACGCCTTTGGTCAGCGTATTGCTATTGGTGAAACGCTTGCGGAGATTGGCGCTCAGCCCGTGATACACCGAACTGCCATTGGAGTAGTTGGCATCCATGTCGCCGAAGGGGACGCAGCCGCTGTAGGAGAAGCTGTTGCCCGGTGTGGGATTGCAGTTCGTATTGAATCCCGGCAGGCTGGCGAGAAGAGTCTGAGCCTGCGTCACGCAAGCTCCGTTTCCGGCTAGCTGGAACGCGGCGGCGATGGAGGGATTCAATCCGCCAGGCCGGAAGTAATTCACCAGGGATGGGTCGACGTAGCCGGCACCGCAGCCGCTCACCGTGAAGGGGCTGGTGGCGGTCGCCCCGGACGCGATGAAATTAGCTGTCAACAAATCGCCGCGAATGGGGTTGGCGTTGATCGGACGGTTGAGGTGACGCCCTCCGTTGAAGTTGTAGGCCAGGCTGAAGGCGTAGCCACCGCCGAGATCGCGCTCGACGGTCAGGTTCGCTTGCTGCGCGTAGGCGTATACGAAGTTCTTCGACTGCGGATAGCCAAAGGGTTGGAAGGCCAGCGGCAGGAACGTCCCTTGCGCCAGGTTGAGGTAGTTCTGGTTGAGGAACACCGAGCTGGGAGTATTCAAGGACGCGAATTGCTGCTGGTTCTGTTCGTAGAAAAGGTTGGTGTTCGCCAGCGGAAAGGCCGACGGCGCACACGCAGCCTGATTCATGAGCCCCTGGAATATGGGAACCGCGTTCAAGTTTGCGGGATTTCCGGCGCCCGTGCAGGGGCCTGTACCAGCGAATGCCAACTGGCCGCTGGTTGAGCCGTCAGAGGCATCCCCCAGGAAATACAGGCCAAGCAAGGGATGATCATAGAACATACCGAACGAGGCGCGGATCACGGTCTTGCCGTCCCCCTTGGGATCCCAGGCGATGCCGAGGCGCGGCTGAATGTTGTTCTTGTCGGTCTGGATTCCCTTTTGCAGGCCCAGAACGTTGTAGGCCGGGAGAGCCAGTCCTGACAGCGGTTTGAGCTTGGGCGGGAATTCCACATCGTAACGGACACCATAGTTCAGCGTGAGATTGTGGTGCACACGCCAGGAATCCTGCCAGAACAGGCCCAGCGGTTTGTTGGAGAAAGAGTCGCTCGGACTGCCCAGGCCCTGAATGAAATCTCCGGGGAATCCCGCCCCATAGGACTGAACCGCCGAGAGGCCCGGAAAGTTGGGCAGTGCACTCGGGGCAGGGTTGACGAAGCCAAAATCTGCAACGTCGGAGGAACTGAGGCTGCCGAAATCATACACTCCGCCGTAGTTCACCGTGAACGTGGCGGTGAGCGGGAGATAGTTGAAGTCTCCTCCGAACTTGGTGTCGTGCCGTCCAATCGTCCAGGAGAAATTGTCGGTGAACTGGTAGCGCTTCTCGACGCGTTGGATGTACGAGTAAGGCTCGCGTCCGAAGTAACCATAACCGGGAATATTGACCGCCGGGTCGGCGCCGTCGGCGATCTTGGTGTTGTAGAAGTAATTCAGACCACGGCGGGCAAACTGGAAGCGGAGTTCATTCACCTTGCTGGTTCCAAGGGTCCAGGTGTCCTGCACCACACCGGCCACGTCACGGTAGCCTTGTTGAGAAGTGCGCGAGTAGGCGTTTTGCCCGAAGGGCTGGTCCTGCCCGCTGCCTTCGATGCCGGTAATCGTGCTCGGACTGGCATTGACGCGGAACGACAGGCGGTTGTTGGTACTTACGTTGTGGTCGAGGCGAAGCGAGTACAGGCTCGTGCCTTCGAAAATGGGGAAGTTGCCTTCCTGCGAAGCCAGGCTCTGGTAGGAGCCTGGCACGTTCGTGGATGGGAAAATCGTGGCGGCTGGACAAGATGCTGGAGTGCAGGTGGTCGGGAATCCGGCGAAGTTTGAGAGGAGTCCGCCGGTAATCCCCTGTACCAGTGCTGATGGCCAGTACCCGTTCACCGCTTGACCGGAAGACGCTCCCGCCAAAGTCGCATATTGGCCAACCTCGGTGGCGTACGCGGAACTGCCCGCCTCCGTTTCCAGCACCACTGGGTCCGTCAGGAATCCGATTTGGTCCGGAGTCAACTGCAGCGTGCCGAGTGGCAGTCCCACCAGCGCAGTGTTGAAGGGTGTCAACCCAAAGTTGTTCGCGCCCACGCTGGAGAATCCCGTCTCATGCCGCCGCGTGACTTCATACGAAAAGTAGTAGAACGTTTTGTCTTTCTTAAGCGATCCGCCGAAAGCTACGCCCGCCTGGACGCGCGTATAGGCCGGATTGGACGTCGTACTGAACGGATTGACGGCCTGAAAATTGCGATTACGCAGGTATCCATAGACATCGCCGTGGAAGTCGTTCGATCCGGAGCGGGTGATGATGTTGACCACACCGCCAGCCGCGCGGCCATATTCGGCGGCGTAGTTGTTGGTGATGATCTGGAACTCCTGCACCGCTTCCTGCGAGACGGTCGAGCGCACGCCGTTGGTGGAATTGTCAGTGGCGTCGGCACCATCGACGTTCACCAGATTCGAGCGGGCGCGCTGGCCGCTCATATTGAGGCCGGAAGTTGGCGCCGCGCCGATCTGCGGGGCGCTGTCGCGCTGCACCTGCGAATCGGTCAAAGTGAACTGGATGTAGTTGCGCCCGTTGATGGGCAGGTTGTCGATGCGGCGCTCGCCGACGGTGTCGGTGGTCGAACTGCGCGACGCTTCCAGCAACTCGGCTTGCGAGCTGACTTCGACAACTTCCTTGCCGCCCGCGATAGTGAGCGTGACCGGCAAATCGGCCAACTGGCCGACGGTGATGACCACGCCCGAGGCTTCGGCCTTGGCGAAGCCCGGCACGTCAACCGTGACCATATAAGTGCCCGGAGCCAACTGGCGCACGCTGTAGCCACCCTGTCCGTCGCCGCTGCCCGCGCGCTCCAAGCCCTTGGCCACATCGCGCACCGTGACGGTGGCATTGGTCACAGCGCTGCCCTTCGGATCTTTCACACTGACGTGGAGGTCGCCGGTGGCGGCGCCTTGGGCAAAGGCAGACTGGCGGACGAGTAAAAACACGGCCGCGAAACAAAACAAACGCAATAGCGCTCTCATAGGGCTCCTGGATACTTCCGCATCGAGGCGGAAGGAGGGTTTCAAACTGCGCGGACTATGTCCAGCTCGCTGTACTTCGAACACGTCGATGCGAAAAGATACCGCTGATATGTACATCACGCGAGGGTGTTTAGGCAAGCAATAAGATCGATAACCGGTGGTTTGTGGCCAATCTCGCCGGAGGTGTTGATTGGTTTTGCAACTGTATTGGTCCGGACATTGCCTTCGCGGCGACATTTCTCTAGTTTTCGAGAGCAAGAATTTCTGTGAGTTAGACTACGGGTGCGGAAATCGCGCGGCCTCCTTACTTATGCATGTTGAAAATTTCAACGGTGGTTCTTTTAACGCTCAATCTTTCAACGGTCATTCCATGACCGGCGAGCTGTTGCGCGTGCTGGTGTGTCCGCCAGTCAGTGCGGGGTGGGACGTTCCGGCGAAGGCCGCGGCGTGGCGTGAGCTCGGATTTCATCATGCCCCCGATTTTCAGGTGGCGCGGAATCAGCATGAGATCCTGTGCGGGCTGCTCCGCGAATCTGGAGCCGAGGTCGTGTCGCTACCCTCGACCGAATCTCTCACGCTCGATGCCGTCTACACGCATGATGCCTCGCTGGCCACGGATTACGGCTTGGTGCTGATGAATCCCGGAAAGAAGAATCGCGTAGCCGAGGCGCAGGCGCACGCCGATTTTTGCCGCCAGTTGGGCATCCCGGTGTTCGGCGAGATCGCGCCGCCCGGCTGTTCCGAATCCGGAGACATAGTTTGGCTTGATTCGGGGCTCAACGCCGGGCTCCATTCGCGGACATTACTGATCGGTGAAGGCTATCGCACCAATAAGGCCGGTATCGCGCAGATGCGGGCATTGCTATCGCCTAAGAATGTCGAGGTCCTGTCGGCGCCGCTGCCTTACGGACCGGGCCCCTCGGCGTGCCTCCACCTGATGTCGCTGATGAGCGTGCTCGATGAGCGGACCATCCTCGTCGATCTGCCGTGGCTCGCGGTCGAGACCGTCGAACTCCTGAAGTCGCGCGGCTTCCGGCTGATCGAAATCGAATACTCCGAACGCGACACGCTAGCCTGCAACGTCCTCGCGCTTGGGAAGAAACGCCTGATTGCGATCGAAGAAAACGTCAAGACGAACCAGCGCATGCGCGATGCCGGCTTCGATGTGCGCACGTTTCCGGGATCGGAGATCTGCATTAACGGCGCGGGCGGTCCAACCTGCCTGACGCGCCCGCTGCTGCGGAGATGAGGTCGAAATCCCGCATACACGAGTGAGGCGGGTTACTGACGCATGCGAAGCCTCGATGGTAATATGGCGTCCTCGAAGGAAGGGGAGTCGTCATGAAGCAGTTACCCCTCATATCCATCTTCTTCATAAGCATTCTGGCGCTAGGGCAGGACAAACCCCGTGTGTTTGTTCAGGGGAAAGGCTCACAGAACGTAACAGCGTCCGGGTCGGGAGGCGGCGGAGCCCATTGGGGATCCTGGGGAGCCCGAGCGTCGGCTGATTCCCACGACGAATCGATGGAAGTCACGAAGGATTTGCAGAAGGACTGTTCCGGAGTGATCGTCACGCTAAGCCAGGCGAATACCGACTATACCGTCATGCTTAATAGGGAGTCGAAACACAATCGGGGCTTACTGCGCACCAATAGCCAGGTTCAAGTCGCCAACCGCCTGGGGGACATACTCGGCACGAATGCTACGAGGACAGTGGGGAATGCTTCTAAGGATGCCTGTCAATTGATACTTGCCGATTGGAGTCAGCACGGCAAGATTACTGCCGCAGACTCTCCTGCTCCCGCAGTTGCTCCCGTTACTGCGCAATCTTCCGCGGATGCGGCAAAGGTGGAGGCGGTTCCAGGGGGCGAGCCTCAGCCCCCAGCGGCCCCGCCGGTTGTCGGTGTTAGTGGTCAGGCGCAGAACGTCAGTCCTGCATCGGCCAGACTGCAAATCGACTCAACACCGCCCGGGGCGGATATTGAGGTCGATGGCAGTTTTGTTGGAAACACTCCCTCGGATCTCCAATTGACAGAAGGAGATCATACAATCGTCATCAAGAAGTCAGGATTCAAGAACTGGGAACGAAAATTGAAGTCGAGTGGTGGTAGCAGCGTGCATATCGGTGCCGAACTGGAGAAAGCTGACGCCACATAACCGCTGTCGATAGAACCAGACTTGCGTCCCAAAGCGCCGGCTTCCCGCCCTTGATAGAATCAAGAGGAAATGCTTTTGCCGTTCGTCCGCGAAATTTTCTCGGACGTTGAACAACTTCCTGCCTTCACGCGTGCCGCCTCCCATCTGCGGGAGAGCGCGGGGCGGATGAGTGTCACTGGACTCTCCCCGGCCGCCAAGGCGCTGATCGTTGTTTTATTGCGGCGCACGGTCGAACGTCCGTTTGTCCTGGTCGTGGCCGACAACCGCGCCGCCGAAGAACTGCTGCCGGTGCTGCGCGCGTTCTGCGAGTTAACCGGCGCGGCCGACCCGGACTCCGTCATCACCCTTCCGGCGCGCGATGTGCTTCCCTTTCAGAATTTGTCGCCGCATCCTGAAATTCAGGAAGAACGCGCCACCGCGCTGTGGAAGATCGCAACCGGCCGCGCCGCGATTATCGTTTCTCCGGTGAGCGCCACCACCATTCTTCTTCGCGATCCCGGCTACTACGCCGACCTGGCCCGCGTTCTGCGCCGCGGCGAGAGCTTCGACCTGGAGAAACTGCTCGAGCATCTGAATACAGTCGGCTACAGCTCAACCGACGTCGTCGAAATGCCCGGACAGTACGCGGCCCGCGGCGGAATTCTCGATGTCTATTCCCCCGAAGCGGATCGTCCCGTGCGCGTCGAGTTTTTCGGCGATGAAAT
>CAVZUP010000091.1:0-22895 GCA_963778255.1 uncultured Acidobacteriaceae bacterium | reverse complement strand
GGTCATGCCCGATTTTCGCGATTATGCGGTGAAGGTCACCAAGCCCGGCACCGAGAGTGTGGAATCCACGCGCGTGCTCGGGGTATTTTTGCGCGACGTGATGAAGCTCAACGCCGATGCCAAGAACTTCCGCGTCTTTGGCCCGGATGAGACAGCCTCGAACCGGCTGGGCGCGCTGTTTGAGGTGACGGACAAGGAGTGGATGGAAACTACGCTTCCGGTGGATGAGCATCTCTCACCCAACGGCCGCGTGGTCGAGATGCTGAGCGAGCACATGTGCCAGGGCTGGCTGGAAGGTTACCTGCTTACCGGCCGTCATGGTTTCTTCTCCTGCTACGAAGCGTTCATTCACATTATCGACTCCATGTTCAACCAACATGCCAAATGGCTGAAGGTAACGCGGGAGATCGAGTGGCGCCGTCCCATTGCATCGCTGAACTACCTGCTGACCTCGCACGTGTGGCGGCAGGATCACAACGGATTCACGCATCAGGATCCCGGCTTCATCGATCATGTGGTGAATAAGAAGGCGGACGTAGTGCGCGTCTACCTTCCGCCCGACGCCAACTGTCTGCTCTCGGTCGGCGACCATTGTCTGCGGAGTCGTCATTATGTGAACGTGATCGTCGCCGGTAAGCAGCCGGCATTGCAGTTCCTCGACATGGAATCGGCTATCCAGCACTGCACCACCGGAATTGGCATCTGGGAGTGGGCGAGCACCGATAAGGGCACCGAACCCGATGTCGTCATGGCCTGCGCGGGAGACGTGCCTACGCTCGAAACCCTGGCGGCGGTCGATCTTCTACGGCAGCATTTCCCGGACATCAAAATTCGCGTGGTGAATGTGGTCGATCTGATGACCATTCAGCCTTCGAGCGAACATCCGCATGGTCTTTCCGATGTCGAGTTCGACTCCATGTTCACGGTGGATAAACCGATCATCTTCGCCTATCACGGCTATCCCTGGCTGATTCACCGCCTCACCTATCGGCGGAACAATCACAACAACCTGCATGTACGCGGCTATAAAGAAGAGGGAACCACTTCAACCCCGTTCGACATGACGGTGATGAACGATCTTGACCGCTTCCACCTGGCCGGGGACGTGGTGGATCGCATTCCGCGGCTGCAGAAAGTTGGAGGCCACTTCAAGCAGTTCCTGCGCAATAAACTGGTCGAGCATAAACAGTACATTCACGAACGCGGGGACGATATGCCGGAAATCCGAGACTGGACTTGGCCTTACTAGCTCGGCCGCTGACGACAATGAAAGTCCTCGTTCTCAATTCCGGCTCCAGCAGCCAGAAGAGCTGTCTCTACGACATTGGCGATAAGCTCCCTGTCGATCCGCCGGCCTGCGTCTGGGAGGGGAAGATCGAGTGGGAGGATTACCAGGCTCAATTTACGATCAGGAATTCCCGCGGAGTTTCCCGAAAAGATCAGATGTCGGTGGTCTCTCGTGGGGAAGCGGTGGAGCACCTGCTCAAGAGCTTGTGGAGCGGCGAGACGCAAGGGGTTTCCGGTCCTTCCGACATCGATGTGGTGGGGCATAGGGTGGTCCATGGCGGGCCGCAATTCTTCGAGCCATCGATGGTCACGGCTGAGGTCAAGACGGCGATTGAAAACGTTTCGGTTTTTGCGCCGCTCCACAATCGGGCCGAACTCGAAGGCATGCAGATTGTTTGGAAATTGTTGGGTTCCGTACCGCAGATTGCCGTCTTCGACACCGGTTTTCACCGGAACATGCCTTTATCGGCGAAAACTTATCCGGGACCGTACGAGTGGTTTGAACAAGGGATTCGCCGTTACGGATTCCACGGCATCAATCATCAATATTGCGCCGAGCGTGCGGCGCTGTTGTTGGGCAAGAGCCTCGCCTCCTTGAAACTCGTGACCTGCCACTTGGGGAATGGCTGCTCGCTGGCGGCGATTCGCGAAGGTCGAAGCGTGGACACGACCATGGGTTTTACCCCGCTCGAGGGTCTCATGATGGGTTCGCGCTCGGGCTCCGTCGATCCTGGCGTCCTCACGTACTTGATGCGGAAGAGGCATTTCCTGGATGAGCAGCTTGACGACGTGCTCAATAAAAGGTCGGGGCTCCTTGGGATCTCGGGGATTTCGAGCGACATGCGGGAGGTTCTTGCCGCTCGCGCGAACGGCCATGAACGCTCAGCTCTGGCTTTCGATATGTACGTGCATCGTTTGCGATCTGGAATCGGCGCCATGGCGGCAGTGCTCGGCGGAATCGATGGTCTCGTTTTCACTGCGGGAGTCGGCGAACATTCATTCGAAGTTCGCTCCGCGGTGTGCGATCATTTGGCGTTCCTTGGCGTGCAACTCGACCAGGCGAAGAACGCGCAATCGCCTTTCGATAACGATACGGACATCTCCGCTCCCGGTGCGCCCGTCCGAGTTCTGGTGATTCATGCGCAGGAAGACTGGATGATCGCCCGGCAGTGTTGGGATCTGGTCAAGACACATTCCAGTCCGCTCATGATCCCGTGACCGTTATCACGGCGGATGCCACAGGCATTGGGTTATTGTAGGAGAGCAAAAGGTGCTCACCCATGCCGGGTTCGTCTGAAGTCTCCTCGGCTATCGTTAGCTCGCCGGTCACCGATTCGCCGCGTGTCGGCTCGTTGACCATCGGCTCGTCACCCATCGAAGATAGTTTGCGCCCGCTAGCCCCAGAACAGTTGCGCGCCGTCCTTGCCAACTTCCTCCCCAAAGGAGCCACGGCCGCCGAGCAGGCCGTTGCCATTGAGGCGCTGCTGCGAAGTCCGGCGGGCCAATCCATGCGGGACACGATGGCGCGATGGATCGTCGATTCGATCGTTCCGGTGGAGAGATTAGTTCCGAAAGCTTATGTAAAGTGGCGTCCGCCGGTGCGGGACGCCATGATGTTCGTGGTGGCGCATCTCTCGCCCGCACGCCTTGCTCCCAAACTTGTGGAGCAACTCGATCTTCCGCTGACCACATCCGCCGAAGCGCGGCTACTGCGCTTGATCGCAAAGGTGCCCGGACTGCAGAAGCTGGGACAAGTCATTGCCCGCAATCAGCACCTTCGTCCGGCGCTGCGGAATGCCCTGGCGCGCCTCGAAAATGGAATTCGCGACGTCCGCCCGGAAGATGTCGTTGCGATCGTTCGCCAAGAGTTGGGGCCTCGGGTTGAGAAATATGGCGTGAAGATTGCGCCGTCCATACTCTCGGAAGCAAGCGTCAGTGCGGTGGTGCGCTTCACTTGGATCGACCCGCAGAGCGGCAAGCGTGAACACGGCGTCTTCAAGGTTCTCAAGCCGCATATCCCCGAATACTTTGCGGAGGATATGGACTATCTGCAAGGTCTGGCTCAATATTTCAGCGACCAGCATCACAATTACGGATTTCCTCGGAACCTGCTCCCCGATACTTTTACGAAGGTCCGGCGCTTGTTACGGCATGAGGTCAACTTTGTTCGAGAGCAGAAGACGCTGCTCGAAGCCTGGAGTCTCTATCGGTCGATGAAAGGTGTTCGCGTGCCGCGGCTGATTCAGCCGCTGTGTTCACCCCGAATCACGGCGCTCACCGAGGAGAGCGGAATCAAGGTAACGAGCGCGGCGGCTCGTCTGCCCGCGGCAAGGCGCGGCAAAGTTGCCGAGCAACTGATCGAAGCGCTGATCGCGGTGCCTCTGCTGGCGGCGCAGGAGGATGCCATTTTTCACGGCGATCCGCACGCCGGCAACTTGCTCTATAACAACCGCACCGGTGAACTGACGATCATCGACTGGGCGCTGCGGGAACGCCTGAGCCGCGACCAGCGCCGGCACCTGGCGCTCCTGTTTCTGATGGTGACTCTGCGCGATCCGGTCGGCACATGCAACGAAGTGTTGGCGCTCACGCAGCAGCATATTCGGAACGCATCGCCGAAGGGGCGGATGGTTGCGGAGTTCGTCACGCGTTTTCTCGGCCAACTGCCGGTCGCGCGTGTCTCTAGCGGAGTCGATGCCATGCTGCTTCTGGAACGGCTCGCCATGCAGGGCATCAAATTTCCCGGGCCGTTGATTATGCTGTCGAAAGTCATGTTCACGCTGGATGGAATCCTGGGCGACATCGGAGCGTCGGGCACCGGCATGGGCTTTACCATCGCACGCCACGTTGCCGAGCATTGGATCAGGAATCGCAAGGAGTTCCGCTCGCCTCTGAAGACCAGGGATTGGATCACGCTCCAGTGCAGCGCGCTGCTCTATACAAGCCG
Organism: uncultured Acidobacteriaceae bacterium; assembly: GCA_963778255.1. Classification (GTDB taxonomy): domain Bacteria; phylum Acidobacteriota; class Terriglobia; order Terriglobales; family Acidobacteriaceae; genus Acidiflorens. The sequence goes on along the minus strand of CAVZUP010000091.1, from coordinate 18,661 downwards.
TTTGTGGCTGAAGGGTGAGCAGGCGCTGTTGGACCGGCTGCTGCCCGTCCGCTCCGCCGCGGCCCAGCGTCAGAGTGAGGCATGAGGCACGACCGAGGCTGCATCGTTCCCGGCGTTGTCATTCCAATCGGCGTCTGCCGCTTGAGGAATAAAACTCATCGCCCGCTCGGCCAGGGCAGTGATGGTCAGGCTGGGATTGACCCCAAGGTTGGCGGCCACCACCGAGCCGTCGCAAACGTACATATTCTTGTAGTGGAAAACGCGGTGGCGAGAGTCGACCACGCCTCGACTAGGAGAATCGGCGATGACGCAGCCTCCGATGCAGTGCGCGGTGCCGGGAACGTCGAATACGATTTCTGGAATCATGCTCATCGGGAAACCGCCGGTTAGCTGCGCGTATTTTTGTGCGAACTCGTTGGCCTTCGGAATGTAGGTGGGCACCTTCTGGCCGCGGCTCACCAGAAACTTGCGGAACGGCCAATACCAGTGGCGTTGCCATCGCATCTCGATTTCTCCTTCGAGTGCCTGCATGCAGAGCAGGATTACAAACTCCCGCGCCCATCCGAAGGGCTGCAGCACACGTAGTGTCTTGAACGGATGGCGCAGCATGGAGACCGCAACGTTCTTCAGCCAGAGCGCGATGCGCCGCGGGCCGGGACGGCCATTGGTGAGGATGGTGGTTAGAAACCCCATCGTGTCGCAGCCGGCGGGGTAGCGCACGGCTTCAATGTGGGTGTGCTCGTCGATGTAAATGCCGGAGCCGATCGCGATGCCCTGCGACATATCCTCGGAGCAGCCCGGCGTGCGCGCTCCGATGAGCGACTCGGAATTGGTGCGCACATGCCGGCCCAGTTGGCTACTGATCGCCGGCAACGAGCCTTTCTCCTTGAGCTGAAAGAGCAGTTCCATCGTGCCCAGGGCGGAGGCGGAGAAGACCACTCCACGGCAGGTAAAGCGCTGATAAGGCCGGCCAATCCACGCTGTGGATTTGACGGTGTCCACCGCGTATCCGGCGCTGCCGTTGTTGGAATTGGAATCAGACCCGACGCCGCCGAGCGGTTTGACATCAACGACTCTGGTTTCGGGAAAGACTCGCGCCCCGCGCTTTTCCGCTAGGTAGAGATAGCCAAGGTCGAGAGTATTCTTCGCGCCGTAACGGCAGCCCATCATGCATCCGCCGCAGCCGATGCAAGTGGTTCGCGCCGGGCCTTCTCCGCCGAAGAAAGGATCGGGGAAGGTCTGCTTGCCCGGCTCTCCCTCGGCGGACTGAAAAATGCCCACCTTTGTGCGGTAGAAAGTGTGCCCCGAGCCGGTGGCCTCCGAAGCTTTTTTCAGGAGAAGGTCGGCGGGCCCCAGAATTCTGTTTTCCGTTACGCCCAGCATTCGCGAGGCGGTTTCGTAGTGCTGGGGCATTTCCGCTTTCCAATTGGCGAGCCCCGTCCAAGAGCCGGCGCTCCACACTTTCTCGGGGGCGGGAAGCAAAGTGCAGCCGTAGGTGATGGATCCTCCCCCGACCGCGCAGCCATGAAAAATGGTCGCGTGCCTGAAGAAGCGCATGTTGAAGAAGCCGCGCAGGCCCAGGTTAGGACGCCAAAACCAGCGCCGGATCGACCAACTCGTGCGTGGTAAATTCTCGGGCGTCCAGCGCCGGCCCATCTCCATGACCGCGACTTTATAGCCTTTCTCCACCAGACGAAGGGCGGAGACACTGCCGCCGAAGCCTGAACCGATGACGATGAAGTCGAAATCGAATTCGTTATCGGGGGGCGCTATCGATTTCTTGTCGCTTGCTTCGAGGTCGATTGCGATTGGTCGATTCACACTCTGATCGCCTCCAAGTTCGTCTGCCCTCGAACCCTTGCGTCGATCACTTGACTGATTCTCTTGAGCGCGTCGACGCTGGGCGGCGAATCGAGTCCGAATAACTGGAAGTCATGAGTCATGTCCTCCCAGGTTTCGAGGACGACATCCGCTGCCTGCTGCCGGGCGCGGTCGGCGAACGCTTGAATGCTCGGATACAGAATCTCGGCGCGGCCAGCTTGTATATAGATAGGAGGAAGGCCGCGCAGGTCGGCCCGGAGCGGCGACACCAGCGGATCCCGGCGTTCGGCGGAGCCGCAGAACCAGTCCGCCCACACCTCCAGCATACTCTTTTCAATCCAGTCGAGGCCCTCGATTCCCGTGAAACTCGCTTCAAAATCGGTGGGCGGAGAGAGCGCAATCGCCAACGCTGGCAGCGGAAGTTTTTCCGCTCGCGCCGACAAGAGCAGACCTAGTGTTAGATGGCCTCCAGCCGAGTCGCCGGCGACAATCACGCGTTTAGGATCGGCGCCCGTCTCCAGCAGCCAGCGGTACGCATGGAGCGCGTCGTCAAGTTGCGCCGGAAAGCGATGTTCCGGAGAGAGCCGGTAATCAAGCGCAAAGGTTTTGGATTTCGCGGCCAGCGTGATCAGCGCAATAAAATGGGCGTAGGCCCGCGGATAAAACGAGTAGCCACCACCGTGAAAATACAGGACGGTTACCTCGGCGGCATTGTTCTTACTATCGGAATTCTTGCGGGCAAACCAGCTTCCTCTGAACTTTTCCTGTACAACCGGCGTAATGTTCAGCGCTGACAACTCCGGTGAACTGATCACCACCGAGTCCAGATACCGGCGGGATTCTATTACATCCGCCATTTGAAAAGCTGCGTGGGTTCGCCGCCTCGCCATTTCGGTGGCCACTTCCACGTACCACGTCCAACCAGGCAGGCGTGGCCCCTTGATCGCACGGCGCGCGGATACCTCGAGCACGGATTGGCTCAACTGGGCGGCGTTGCGGAGGCGATACCGGGGCGGTCCACTGAAATGTATACGGGCAGTCATGCCAAATGCCAATTTTCTACGCGCAACGGAAAGCGGTGTCGAAAAAATGCCCCGCGATCTTCAAGCGAATTGGCGGATCCGGCGGCGGAGCGGCGACCACCGTTCGCACCATGTTGTCCCCATGTTGCCACCAACCGTGGAAGACTTGATCGCACGCGTAACGGTCTCCGGTATAGCAAACCCGAAGCGGGCTCCAGCCATTGCGGTCGAAGGAACCGGCGATGGGAGTCGTGATCACACACCGGGTGTCGAGTCGAAGCCCGGCGCGGAGCGCTTTGAGTGCGCTCTCCTTTGCGCTCCAAAGCAGTGCGAGCAGCCAATCGCGGTCGGCGGTCGACGCGCGCGCAATCAGCGCTTGCTCTTCGACGGTGAAATAGTCAGCGACAAAAGCGTCACTGCGCGGCTCAACCGTTTCGAGATCGCAACCGATTTCCACACCGGCTGTTGCCAAAGCACAAATCGCCCGCCCGTCGCGATGACTGAGTGAAATGACGTTCGCGGCAGGCTGGCCGCTGAACAGGGCCTCGGGCGCGCCAGACGCCGCCGGGCGTATTTCAATTTTTCTAAATACCTGGGGATGCGCCGGTACATTCAGATACGCGGACAGGGCGCATTTCGCAGCCCAGCGTCCTAGCCGCCAGTCGGTGCGGCGCTTCGGAAACCGCATGGCGTTCAGGCAGGCGGCTTCCTCTGCGCTCAGCCAGTCATTTTCTGCCGGTACGTTTGCTTCGGTTTGTTCCAGCCAATACACATTCATCGAATTTCCCCTTGCAATAACTCGAAGCGCGACCACGTGATGATTGAACCGGCGAGACACCCGTCGCTCCACTACGCTGCTTCCGTTAGCTGCGCCTTTGATTTTGTGGCTTCGGGTTCCTCCTCTCGAGCAATGCCGCGCTCGACCGCATCAATGAGATAAGGCCGCAGGTTAGCGGGCGGAATAATGTAATTGAGCGCGCCCACGTCGAGAGCGCGCTGCACGTTGTGCACGCGATCAAACTCAGCGGCCATCTCTCCCAGTTTCTCGGAGTGCACGACTTTGAAGAGTTCATCCCACTGCGCGCGCAAGCGGCTTTTCTCCGCACCCTCGGCCCGCGCCATCGCCTGGCTCAGCGCTTGCAAACGCGTATCCTTGCGGGCTCTGGCTTCGACCTCGCCGGCGAAAACCACGGCTGCAGCGGGCGCGCCTCCGATCACCGAGGCGTAGGTTCCTTCCAGGGCGGCCACTTCCACGCTTTCGTTCAATGCTCGCGAGAAGACCACGTAAGCGCCACCGTGATAACGCGAGATCACGCAAAAGACGATGGGACCCTTGAAGTTCACCACCGCTCTTCCGATTTCGGCGCCGTATTCGAGTTGCAGCCTGCGCATTGACTCCGGGGAGCCATCGAAGCCCGACAAATTGGCTAGGACTACCACTGGTCGGTTGTTGCTGGCCGCATTGATCGCGCGCGCGATTTTCTTGGAGGATTGCGGGAAGAGTGTGCCCGAAGTCCAATGCTCCGGCCCGTCAGCGGGCACAAATCCTAGCCGCGGCAGCGGTTGCGATTCGATGCCGATCAGACAAACCGGATAGCCGCCGAGATGGGCATCCCACACCACCGCGGTTTCCGCTGCGCGCATGCCGGCCCAACGTTCCAGCGGGGCGTGGTCTTGATCGCTGGCGGCCATCATTACCTTGCGAATATCGAAGGACTTCTTGCGGCCGGGGTTCGTCTCGTCGGCCAGAATCTCGCCGATGCTGTCGAACCCGTCTTCGCCATTCCCATTACCGTTGATATTTCTGCCGTGGGGATGGGTGCGCACATCGCGATCCAGGGGGTCGGAAGTCGCGGCCCGGCGGGGGAAGCGCTCGCCTGGCGCTACGTAGGTGTGATCATAGTGGCGCAAAAGAATGTGGCAGGCTTCATCGATGTCGTGCGCCCAGTATTGCGCCTGACCATTGATGCCCATGATGCGATCATAGCCGCCGATGCCTTGATTGTCCTCGGCCGAGATGCTGCCGGAGAATTCCAATGCACGCTTGCCGGTGAGGACCATCGCCGCTTTCGGCGTCATGATCAGAATGCCGCGCGTGTGCATGAGCATGGTGGCCTCGGCGTTCCAGTAAGGCTGGGCGCCGACGTTGATTCCATTCACCACCAAATTTACTTCGCCGCCCGCTTGCGTGAACTCGATCAAGGCCCGCAGGACGCGGGCAATCCAATCCATGTTTTCCACGCCACTTTCCATCGAGATCTTGGCGCCGGCCGAGATCGGGAACCACTCCAGAGGAACGTTTTTCGCTTGGGCCAGCTTCAAGGCCGCGAGAATGCGCCGGCATTCTGGCTCGGCTAATGCGCCCAGGTCTTTGCTGGGATCGCCCAGAAGCAGTACCCGCGCCATGCCTTCGGGATACTGGGCCGTAAAGTTGCGGATGATGCCCACGACGATGTTGGCTGTGTTTTGACCATAGGGGCGATCGACGGGGACCAGGCGGCCTTCCGCATCAAGATCGTGTTCGACAAAATCGCCCGCGGGAAATTCGGCTCGCGTGTGCTCCGTAGCGGGCGTGAGCATTTTGACGATTTCGTAAGGGTAGATGAGCCCGCGCTGGCGCATGCGAACCACTTTTTGATCGTATTCGGTGAGCGACTTGATCGGTTGCAGCGGGCCGGCGGGACGGAAGGTGGTGAGCATGCCGCTGGCTCCAGGGCTTGAGATGCGCACCACCATGTCGCGCAACTCGCCGGTCGCCGGATTGGGAATGCGAACGCGCACCACTACTTGTTCCAGCCCCAGACCTTCGGTCGCGGGCGCTAGTTTTCGCACCAGATCGCGCAATTCATGCTGCTCCAGATTGAATGGCGGCCATACATTCAGCAAAATGCGATTCCAATGGAGGCGCTGATGTGCCGGCCGCCGCGACTGAAACAGCCGGATGCTGGCGATCGCCTCCAATAACATGCGCTCCAGATGCGGCAGTTGCACGATGTTGCCGGTATCATCCCGAACCGCGGTCATGTCGCGCACTTCGGCGCACGCGAACAGGCGCTCATCCTTCGGGTTGTCGCGGGCCACTGCGTGGAGCAGGTACACATCGTCGACCGAAGGCAGCCGTTCAATCTTGAAATTACTGAGCCGCCACAAATGCAGCCGTTTGGCGAGCATGGGATGGATTCCGCGATAGATCTTCTCTTCTTCAAACCCATTGCTACTCGTATCCGCCGGAGCATTCACGCTGGGACGATACGTGAAATGCATGCCGCCAACGCCAAGTCCGTGACCGGCGCCGGCAGCTGAAACCACAATGCGCCGAATGGGGTGGGGAAAAGCGGCACGATTCAGAACTGAAAGCGCATCCGCCTGCGTGGCCTCTGCGTCGGGCAGCCTGCCGGAATGGAAAACGTAAAAATCGATGACGATGTCATGGTCTGCCGGAACTTGCGCGATCATCGGAAACAACGTGTGCGCTGCGTCGGAGAGCTTGGAATACTCGGTGTGCGTGGTGAACACCTGTAGGTGTCTTCCCTCATGATCGTACTCAGCCGAGGCGCAACACTGCCCATCCACGATCATGGTGCGGAAGTTGGTCAGCTTTCGAATCCGGTAGTAGCGCCGAGTCAGGGCCTCCAACATCAACTTGCGCAAGGATTCGTCGGCGGCTGCAAACCGGCCAGAGACGAGGCCGAACAGCGGCTGCGGACATTCGATCAGCGTGCGCACCCGTTCGTGGAGGTCCGCGGCATCTGGACTAGCCGCCAGGTAGGCGAGGTGCTGCTCCATCTCTTCGTACACCTGCTGGCGCGCCCGCTCAAATTGCGGTTGGTCGAAGTAGCGATAACGCACTTCGCGTGCGAGGTCGGTGACCGCGGGGAACACCCCGTTGGTGATGGACGCTAGCCGGTCGAGAAGCGTTCGCAGAGACTCTCCAACGCGGGGCGAAAGGGTCTGGACGCGCCGCAGACGCCGTTCGAGGATTCCGATTACAGGGGCGATTTGCTGCGCCACGCGTTGATGCGATTTGTAGATCCAGAGCAGGCTTTCTTCCAGTTCAGGCGAACGATCGAGCGTGTGCACTCCATAGTGAGCCAGAGCGCGTTGCAGCGCCGTGACAAATGCTGTCGGAAGTGCCTGGCCGCGCGTTTCCAACATGCGCAAGTAGGAAAACAGATAGGCCTCGGCGCTTGGTTCTTCGCTGCTGGCGCGATGGTTTACCTCGGGATCACGCTGGAACAGGGAACAGATATCCACAAAGATGTTCAGGATCTCATCTTCGCGCTGGCGTATTTCGTAGCTATCCACCGGACAATGTTCGCTCCATTCCGCGAGCAGGCGCGTAGTGTGCTTGGGATCGACGTCAAAGCCCAGCATGAGCTGGCGCAGTTCCTCCAGACTCCGATGGCAGTTGGGTTGGACGACCTCCGTGTTCCCATTGGACGCGAAGGTCTTGCCAAAGGCCACTCGCTCCGCCGCCACAACCGTATCGCCAACGGCGATGGGGTCGATCTGCAGCAGGGGAGCCCCAGTGTCGACTTGCACGTTGGGTATGGTCATCACTTGCCGGACTTTTCCGGAACATGGGGCCACGAGCGGCATCTCCATTTTCATGGCTTCAAGCACGGCCAGGCGATCGCCAGCTGCAACCATGTCTCCGGGCTTGACGAGGATGGAGACCACAACGGCCGGCGCCCATGCGCGCACCACGCCGCCGTCGTCGCGGTCGATCTGATGAGAAACACCTTCCACCTCGATGCGATAACTGAGTCCCTGAAGGACGGAGACAATGCGAAAACGCTGTCCGAAGACGGTGAGCCAGGATTCGAATTCGCCCATTCGGTCGATGTAAGCGTTGATGCGCGCGCCATCGATCTCCACACGATAGCGCTTAGGGCCAAGGCGATAGATCTTGGGTGAGTAGGAGTAGCCGCGATATCTTAGCTCCGCCGTCCGGCCTACCTCACTGTTAACCTGCGGCCGCCCGCGCACGGCGGACGCATAAAACTGCATCTGCTCGGCGCCAAACTGCGCGTCGTAGGCCTCGATTGCGGCTTGCACCAGGGCCACGTCGGCATAGCGGCTGGAACTCTGTGCTCCGGTTGCCGCCAAATCGTCGAGCCAGCCATTGTGAAATTCTCCACTCCGCACCTCGGAACGCGTCAGCAAATCCATCAGAAACGTTTTATTGCTGGCTCCGCCCTTGACCACAACCACGCTTTCACGCAGCGCGCGCTGCAGCCGGGAGAGCGCTTCTTGTCGATTCTGGCCGCAGGCGACGATGTTTGCCAATGTCATGCCGGACGTTGCTCCGAAATCAGTTCCGAATTCGGAGTTGAACTCCGCCGGGATGACATCGCCCTCCGCGACGCCGCAGTCCACCCGCACGCCCGGTCCCGGCAGAATTCTTAACCGCTCAATCGTTCCCGGAGCCGGAGCAAAGTTATTGTCCGGATCTTCCGCCCGCAGCCGGACCGCAACGGCGTGGCCGGTGGTGCGCGGTGGTTCGCCTACGAGCCGGCCGCCGCGCGCGATGTGAATCTGAAGCTTCACCAGATCGAGTCCGGCGGTGGATTCGGTCACCGGATGTTCGACGTGCAACCGGGCATTCATTTCCATGAATGAAAAGCGGCTGACTTCGGGCTGGTAGAGGAACTCGACCGTGCCGGCATTTTGATAGCCCGCGGCTTCACTCAAGCGCACTGCTGCCTCGCGCAGCGCCTGATCCTGCTCGGGAGAAAGCGCCGGCGAAGGCGCTTCTACGAGAATCGTCTGGTGGCGGCGCTGCACGGTGCAGTCGCGCACGCCGACGGCCCAGGTGGTTCCATGGTGATCGGCAATCACCTGGACCTCGACGTGGCGCGCGTTGGGCACCCACTGCTCGAGGAAAACGGTCGGATCGCCAAAAGCCTTAAACGCCTCGGACCGGGCGCTGGCAAAGGCCTTCGGAAGTTGGGCCTCCGAAGCCACGCGGTGAATGCCGTAGCCCCCTCCTCCGGATGTGGCCTTGATGAGAAGCGGATAGCCCAGGCGCTGGGCACGGGCCGAGGCATCAGCTAGCGTTTCCACGGGTCCATTGCTCCAGGGCGTTACGGGTATCTGCGTCTGTTCAGCCAACCGCTTTGCGGCGATCTTATCGCCCACGCGCCGCATCACATCGCCATCGGGGCCGATCAGCACGACTCCGAGCTCACGGCAACGGTCGGCGAATGCCGCGTGTTCGGCCACAAAGCCCCACCCCACCCAGACCGCGTCCGCGTGGGCGATGGCCAGGGCGCGTTCGATGCGACCATAGTCGAGGTAAGCGTTCTTAGGCTGCCGAGTGTTGGCATCGAGAGCCTGAGCGGGACCGAGGCAGACCGCTTCGTCGGCCTCTCGCACAAACAGGCTGCGGCGATCCGGCTCGGTGAAGAGCGCGATTGTGCGCAACGATGTGCCGCGTTCCTGATTGAAATCGCGGGCAGCGTGGATGAAACGCATGGCGGCTTCGCCACGGTTCACGATGGCAACGCGTTGAAATTCGTGTTCCATAAGTCCTCCGATCAACGGATCACCATGACAACGACGTGCCAGTACAAACAGCTCACATTTTTCATATGGCAAGAGCTTCCAGTGACATTGCGATCTTCAGCGGCTTCAAGCGCTCCGTATCTATGGCTTCGGGAAGCGCCATTGTGCGGTAGCCGCTGAGAGACAGGCAGAGATTTCCTTTTGTGTCGACAACCTCGGCATCAAAGCTGCCATGATCGCGGTCTGGAGTTACCACGGCATAGAAGCGGGTGTCTTCGGTTTCCAGATTTTGTAATGACAATGATGAAATGCGATCGATGTGGTGCGGCAGACCCATGCGGCCCTGCATGCCCATCTCCCAGATTCCTGCCGTCTGGAAGCAAAGCTCGACCAGGCGTGGCGCCATTAGCGTTGGCATTTCAGACGGCCGATGGTTCGCGGGCAGACCTTTAGCCATCAGACCGACGAGGCTGTGTCCGTCCCACCACGCCCGCTCCATGACCTGGTATGCGGGTCCGTGGAAATAGAGACGATAGATGTCGGCGGCTTCAATGATCTGCCCTTCAGGAACAATCACCGCCGAGGACGTCTTTGCATCGAAAGGCTGCTTGGCGAGTTGCACCCGGGCGGTGAAATGTGTCGTGACTTGCGGCTCGTCCTGGTTGGGGAGCGACCGTTGGCCGGTCAAGCGGCAGTCTGCCAGCAATGCATTGCCCTGCGAATGAATATTCGCTTCGATCGTCAGTGTGCGTGGCTTGTTCCGATAAAACTTGAACGGAGCCAGAAAGTTCACGTCTTCCATCGCCGCCACATGCCAGCCGGGAAGCAGGCACAGCGCGGTTTCGGCAAATGCCTCGATTCCCATCACGCCGGGCAGCACGGGTGTGCCATCAATCTGGTGATCGTGCAGAAATGGCTGATTCGTCGGGTCCAGAGTGGTCTCGATTGTGATGCCGGACTGAATGTTGACGCTTGCGATTTTGCCGACCATTGGTCCTTGTGCGGATGAGTTCGTCGGGCCTTTCGCCGCGGACGCATCCAGCCCGCCAGTTGCGTCCCACTCGTTGAGCAAAACACCGAGGCGCTGGCCGATGACGATTTCACCGCGCGTTCCTCCCGTGGTCAGTTCGCGGCGAATCAGGGGAATCCCCGCCTCTGGAGGCAGCATGTCGATGCCGGCCAGTTCCATCATCTTGGGAATGGAGCCGCGCGTGGCCATGCCGATGCCGCCCCATGCCGTCCAGTCGATGACGATGCCGCGTGTCGAGGGCCGAGTGGTGCGGAAGCTCGAGGTGGTCTTGCACAACAGATCGTTGGCCGAACTGTAATCCGTTTGTCCAGCGTTGCCGAAGCGCCCGGCGATCGAACTGAAGGCCACCGTTGCCCCGAGTGGCATGTCGCCGATGGCATGGAGCAGATTGAACCAGCCGTCGCTCTTGACGTCGAAGACCAGATCAAACTCGCGCGGGTCTTTATCCGGTAGAAAGTGGCTGCGCTCGATGCCCGCAGCGTGCAGCAGTACGTCGATCCGCCCGCTGCTCTCGCGCACTTGCTGGATGATCCTGGCGACAGCGTCCGCATCCGTGAGGTTGACGCTGAAGTAGTGTGCGCTGCCGCCAGCGGCCTGCACGGCGGCAATCGCGGTCTGCGCCGCCCGCGCCCGCTCCAGCGCTGCCAGTTCTTTTTCAACCAGGGCTGGAGTGGCGCGTTCGCCACGCGCCTGGATTCGCGCGAAAAGATCGCGCTTCAGGCCATCTTTATCCGTCACGAAGCGCTCAAGGTCTGGATTGTCCGGGTCAGGCGCGGACACCAGATCAAGCAGGTAGAATGTGCCTCCGGAGGCCGCCGCCAAGTCGGCGGTGATGGCCGATACGATGCTGCCTGCCGCGCCCGTGACGACAAAAACGGTGTTGCTGTCGAGCGTCAGTCCGGGCTTGCCATCGGTGGCCGGCTGCTCTCGCAACCCAACGGTCCAGCGCAGGCCGTCTTTGTAGCCGATTTCGACTGCTCCCGGATCGCGCAGGGTTTCCTCGATCAGGAGGCCGGCGATCTCTGCCGGCTTTTGTTTCGCTGCGAAGTCAACCGCCTTGACCAGAGCGTCCAAACGCTCTCGCTTATAAGTCTTGGTGAAGCCCGCAACTGCTCCTCCTAATGGCGCGGTTGCTCCAGCTTCATCGTAGCCGTGCTGTCCGCCAAGTCGCGTTGCCGATACGAGGAACGTGTCCGGCGCCGCAATCTGCTCGAACAGCATACGCATGGTCGCATACAGCGATTTGACGCGGAGCCGCAGGGCTTCGTGCCAGACGGCGAGGTCCATATCCTTGAGTGCGCCCTCGTCGTCGAGCGCCGGCAGCCAGTACACACCATGTATCGGACCCGCGGCCAGCCAGCCTTTGAGGCGATTCTCCAGCGCTCCCGTATCCAGCGTTTCGTCTTTGCCGAGAATGCGAAGGACTTCCACGCCCATTTCCTGTAGGCGCTGCGCCAGCGAATCTGCAACGCCGGACTTGTCCGGCATAAGAACGACCCGGCGTCCAGACGCAAGCGTCACGCCCGTCGGCTTGCAAAGGGCAAGTGGAGGACGCAGGTTGCGAGTTGGCACGCGGCGCGGAATGCGATTCGCGGCGTCGAAACTGGCCGCAGTGGGACGCGAAAGCGGTTTCGAACTTGAGGATTCGGATACCGCCGATTCTTTTGACGCCGGTTCGGGTTGCGATTGTGTCGCCAGAGAGCGTGTCGCAGGCGCTTTCGCCATGGCAGGCTGCCGGTCGCGGGCAAACTTGATCACGCTGGCCAGGGTAGGGAAGTCGCGCAGCTTGAGATTTTCATCGCGTGGAATGTTGTATGCCGCGCGCACGGCAGCGAACATCTCCGCCTGTTTGACGGTGTCGACGCCGAGATCGGCTTCGAGGTCGAGATCCAGGTCGAGCATGTCTTTGGGATAGCCGGTCTTTTCGGCGACGATCTCCAGCACTTTTTGTGTGATGGAGTCGGTTTCGTCCGTGGCTGCAATGGCTGTAACTTGGGGCGGAGTTGGTGCAGCGGGCTCGCCACTAGCTGGTGACGACGGACTCGCAGCTTCGGCAGCCAGGTCGGGCCGTTTCTCAAACACGAAACGGATGACGTGCGCCAGCGTAGGATAATCGCGCAGTTTGCGATTCTCATCGCGTGGAATGGCGTAGATCTCGCGAATCGCCGCGAACATCTCGGCCTGTTTCACGGTGTCGACGCCGAGGTCAGCTTCGAGGTCGAGATCCAAGTCGAGCATATCTTTTGGATAACCAGTCTTCTCCACGACCAGAGCGAGGATGCGTTCCTTGACGGCATCGCTAGCGCCGGCCTGCGCAGACGGCGTGGTGGGCGCCGGTTTGTCCGCAGCTGCTGAGATTGCTGGAGCGGTGAGTTTCTCGTCTTCTTTCGTGGTCGCGTTCGGCGGAGCTGAAAGGTCTGGGCGTTTTTCATACACGAACCGAATCACGTGCGCCAGCGTTGGGTAGTCGCGCAACTTGCGGCTCTCATCGCGCGGAATGTTGTACGCATCGCGGATTGTGGCAAAAACCTCCGCCTGCTTAACCGTGTCGACGCCCAGATCCGCTTCGAGATCGAGATCCAGATCAAGCATGTCCACCGGATACCCGGTCTTTTCGGCTACCAGAGCCAGAACACGCTCCTTCACCGGATCGTGTTTCAAGGTCGATGTTGGCGGTGCGGAAGTTGCAGGGGCAGGGACTTGCGCTTGGGGCTTTAATTGAACAGCAGCAACGGGGATAAGAGGAACGGCTTCGGAGACACCCCCTGCCGCCTTTTTCTCGGATACTTGATTTCGAACCCGCAGCGTGCGGTGGACTACTTCCAGGTCAGCGGCCGAGTGTCCCGCCACGCTGCTCAGCCACGTGCTCCAGGCCTTGTCATCGCCGATGCGATAGGCGTAGCCCAGCGCGTTCGGGCTGCGCCGGATACCATCTTTCGTCCTCACCCAATGCAGCAGCATCATGCTGATCTGCGAGCCGAAACCCGCTCCCAGATGAATGGCGTACTCGACGGGATACGCGCCGCCTTTCGACAAGTTCAAATGGCCGAGCTCAGGATCGACTTCCTTGAAGTTCGCGACCGGAGGCACGACCCCGGTTTCGAGCGCCTTGACCGCGACCACATCCTCGATGCCCGTGCCCATGGCGTGACCGGTGAGGCCCTTGGTATTGGCAATCACGATGCGATCGGCGTCGCCGCCGAACACCTGACGAAGCGCGTGGATTTCTGCCGAGGCACTGCCGCCGCGCGCCGGGGTGTAGGTCTCGTGGGAAACAAAAACCGTCTGCGGCGCGATCTGTTGACGCGAAATACCGCTCTGCGCTTCGGCTTTGGCCACCATCGCTTCCATCACCTGGCCGATGTGCTGCACGTCGAGACGAGTGCCGTGGAAAGCGCTGTTGTTTGTCATGGTGGCGAGCACTTCGCAGATGGGCTGGATCCCCCGTTCGCGCGCGGCGTCGGCGCTCTCCACCACCAGAGCCGCGGCGCCCATGCCGATAATCATGCCGTGACGGCGGCGGTCGAAAGGAATGGCGGCATCGGCGACCGTTTCGTCGGTGGCGGCCGCTCCGCTGGCCAGGAAGCCTGCGCCCATCCAACCGATCAGATGGTCGGAGGTGACGTCGTCGGCCGAAATAACAACTACTCGGCTGCACCGTCCCGCGTGAATCCAGTCCTGCGCCAGCGCTACCGCCTGTGCGGTGCTCGCGCAGGCAGCGTTAATTTGCGTGTTGGGACCGCGAGCCCCGATGAATTCGGCAAACTGTGAATGGCCCATCGAGAGGACTCGAAGCAGGAAGCGCCGGTTGAAGACATATGGTTGCTTGTCGATCGCGGCGCGCAATTCGGCGATGCGACGGTTAAGTTCCTGCACCAGAATGGAATGGCCGTTTCCCTCGGCCGCACGCGCGAGCAACTCATCGAGCAAGGCTAACTGTTCGCGGCGTTCGTGATCCGCGTAGTAGCGCGACATTTCATCCGCGAACGAATCGTAGCCGGGGAAAGCGGAAGCGAAAATCACGCCGGTGGAGTCGCGCAAGCAGTCGGGCAATCCCCAGTGATCCGGCAACTGCGTGCCCTTGGTTGTTGTCTTGAAGCGCAAGATCAGCGGGATGCCGGCGTCGCGCAAGGCGTCGATGCCCGCAGCCATGGCCAGTTGGGTAACGCGGTCGAGAGCGCCCACGCGTTCGGCGGAAATGCCGTACTCGTTCTCCAGATCAAAAGCGCCGCCTCGGCCCGCGAGCTTGATAACCTCTGCGACATCGCCGAGGGTCTCGAACCGCGCCTCTCCGTTTTCGCTCTTCACCAGGCGCGTGATGTGCTTGTCGAGCATCGCACGCCGGAAGCGCTCGGGGATCGAAGCGATGAATTGATCGCCCCGCAGAATGCGCGCGATGTTGCCATCGTCAAAGATGCGTTCAGTTCCGGGCAGGCCTAACGCTGCGCCGGTGACAACCACAGGATCGTTACTAGTAGGAATGCGCCCATTCTTGCCGTGATAAATTTCATAGCCCCGTTCGAGGACATCGGCGAACAAACGGCCGAGTTCGTTGTAGCGGTCGCCGTTAGGATTGACGTTCGGCGGCACGACCGCGGTGGATGTTACCGCGGGTTCGTGCACCGCTTCAGCGATTCCGCGGCCCAGTCCCGCCGCGTATAGGCCGCACAGCGCCTGGTTGAACGCGACGATATCGCCGAGCTTCGGATGATTGGTGAACAGCGCCACCACATCGCCGCGGCTGCCGAGCACGTCCTCGGCAAATCCGTGCAAAGCTTTCTTGGGGCCCACCTCTATAAACACACGGGCGCCGGCATCGTACAGCGTGCGCAGACCTTTCACGAATTGAACTGGAGAAGCGACTTGCTGCGTGAGAATGTCGAGCATCTGAGGCACAACGTCAGGACCCATGGGATAAAACTCGCCGTTGGTGTTGGCGACGATGGGCCGACGAGGCGATTCCAGATGCAGGCGTTCTAGAACTCGCCGCAGCGGCTCGCTGGCTCCCGCTACGATCGAGGTGTGGAAGGCGTGGCTCACCGGCAACGCCGCCACGTCATAGCCGGCTTTTTGGAAAGCCTTCATGGCTTGCTCGACCGCCTTGCTCGCGCCGCCGACAACCGCCTGACGGTTGCTGTTGACGTTGGCGATCACGACGTATCCGGCGATTGTTTTCAAAATGCGCTCGACCTCTTCCAGTGGAGCAAACACCGCGGCCATGCGGCCGTTATCTTCCATTGCTACCTGCGTCATTCCGCGGCCGCGAGCACTGACGGCTTCCAGCGCGTCAGCGAACGGGAAGGCGCCGGCGGCGACAAGCGCTCCGTATTCGCCCAGGCTGTGTCCCATGGTGAAGTCGGGCTCAATGCCGTAGGCGGACAGCAGCCGGGTCAGCGCGAGATCAGTTGCCAGCACGGCGGGCTGCGTGATCGCGGTCTGGCGCAGATCGTCCTCGGCCTTTGCGACCGCGCCGGCATCGGATTGGTCGACGAAGATAAACTTGCTCAGCGGCTTGCCGAGCAGAGGCGTCATCACACGGTCGGCCTCGGCAAAAGTTTCAGCCACAATCGGCTCCGACGCCCGAAGCTGTTCCAGCATGTTCACGTACTGCGAACCTTGACCGGTATACAGGAACGCCACTTTCGGAGCAGGACCATGTCCGCGGAAGGTCCCTTTAGCGCGCAGGGCGGACCACATCGCCGGCTGATTGGCCACCAGCGCTTTGAGCGCGCTTCCTGCTTTCTCCGCTAGTTCAGCAGCGTTAGCGTAGTCGATGGCGAGTCGCTCGGGCGCCCGCAGGTCTGATTCCGCCGGGGCGGTTGGCGCCGGTGTCCGGCCCGCTTTCGCATCCTTTTCTACCACGCGCAAACGCTCGACCAGCGCGAGTTCGGACGCCGCGCCGATGACCAGTGCTCCGCGTAAGGGAGCTTTGCAATGAGAAGAAACGGGCGGGTGGGAAGCACCTCCCACATTTGCCAATGACGCTGGCATTGGTTCGTACGCGTTTGGAGCCATCTCGCCGACGGCCACGGAGCGCCTGCCGTTTCCATTCAGCCGGTGAGGAATGTACTCCTCGAGCACCGCATGGAAGTTGGTGCCGCCGAATCCAAAAGCGCTCAACCCGGCTCGGCGCACGCCATCTGGGGACATCGACCATGGCTGCAGTTCGGTGTTGACGTAGAGCGAAGAGTGGTCAAAATCAATGTTCGGATTACGATGCTCGCAATGCACACTGGGCGGCAGCACTTTGTCCCGCAGCGCCAGCGTGGCTTTCAGCAGTCCGGCAGCGCCAGCGGCGCCCTTAAGATGGCCGAGGTTCGACTTCACCGACCCAAGCGCAATGGAGTGCGACGGCAAGTTAGAATTGCCGAGCACGTCGATCATGCTCTGCACTTCGACGACGTCGCCCACGGCGGTGGAGGTGCCGTGGCCCTCGATCAATGTCACCGTGTCGGGAGATAATCCGGCGTTTTGCCAGGCGCGCTCGATGGCGAATTTCTGGCCGATCGGATTAGGTGCGGTGATGCCTTTGCCCTTGCCGTCGCTCGATCCGCCGATGCCGCGCAGCACGGCGTAGATCTTGTCCTCGTCCCGCTCGGCATCGGCCAGGCGCTTGAGCAGAAAGATCGCCGCGCCTTCGCCCATGACAAAGCCATCGGCCCCTTCGGCGTAGGGACGCGTGCCGGTGGCTGACAACGCACCGATCTTGCAGAACTTGACGAAAGTCGATGCCCCCATGTTGCGGTCGATACCGCCAGTGACCGCGAGATCGAAATCGTTCTGTACCAACCCCTCGACCGCCGAGCTGATGGCGGCCATTGCCGATGCGCAAGCAGCGTCACACACGTAGTTGGGGCCGTGGAAGTTGAATACGTTCGCAATGCGTCCGGCAATGCAGTTGGATAATTCGCCGGGCATGGTGTCTTCCGTGACTTCGGGAAGCAGTTTGCCCATACGCTCGTGCAGTTCGCGCGTAATGTCGCGGCGGATACTCTCGGGCAAGGCTGCAAAACTGGCGCTTTCACCCAGTTCGCGCGCGTATTCGGGAAAGAGTACGCGCATCACGGTGAAATAATGTTTTTCGCCGCCCATGGCGTTGCCGAGGATGACCGCCGTGCGGTCGGTATTGAGCGGCCGCTTAGGATAGCCGTAATCTTCCAGCGCTTCGCGGGTGCAGGCGATGGCCCATTTCTGCGATTCATCCATGGCATCGACGACGCGGGGCGGGATGGCAAGTCGCCACTTCAGGGGTTCCCACACATGCTCACGCACCCAGCCACCGATTTTGGAGTAAGTCTTATCCGGGGCGCTGTGATCGGGATCGTAATAGAGCGTCGGATCCCAGCGGTTGGGCGTGACTTCGCTGATGCTGTATCGGCCGTCCTTTACGTTGTTCCAGAAAGCCGCCACATTTGGAGCGCCCGGTAAAACGGCTCCAACTCCCACAATTGCTATGGCGCGATAACCAGTGTTTTCCATGATGACGCTCCTGCGACGTACATCGATAAAACGCTACGCGGCCACTTCCGTGCGCTTGGCAGCGCGGCCGTAGAGTACGTCGGCTATGTAATCCAGATCTGAAATCAGGCCCGACTGCGCGCGATGAATCGCGGGTAATCCCAAACTCGTTTCAAACCCGGCCATCTCGGAATCGCCGATGCCGCCGGCTCCAATCACCCAGCGCAAGCCTTCTTCGGCTACCTTGAGCGCGGCATCGCGGGCAAAAACACGGCTGATCGCGGCCAACGCAGGCGCATCGAAGCGGCGGTTCGCTTTTTCGTTGAGCTTGTTCTCAGCCAGAAGCGCGGCGCGGCGGGATAAACTTCCCGCGCACTCGGCATAAGCGACCAACTCACCCAGGCGCAGCAGAATATGCTGATAGCGTGTGAGCCGCGCTAACCGGGCCTTTTCCATCAGCTCGGCCAGAGCGTGCAGAGCCAGAGCCGCGATGTTCGCGCCCACCTTCGGATTCCTTGCGTGCAACGCTTCGAATTCCCGCGCCCGCTCGTGATAGTGCTGTCCGCGCGTCTTCAGTTGAGACTGCCAGCGATCGCGACTGATGGTCATCTCCATGATCTCGGATGTGCCTTCATAAATCGTGGTGATGCGAACGTCACGGCTGATTTTCTCCACCATGTATTCGTGCGTGTAACCGTAGCCGCCCAGGGCTTGAATACTGGCTTCAGCGGCGGCATTGCCCGCTTCGGTTGCCATGTATTTCGCGATGGCGCCCTCGGTGAGCAATTGGTAATGGTTATGTGTTAGCCTTTTCAACTACATA
>CAVZUP010000090.1:0-22946 GCA_963778255.1 uncultured Acidobacteriaceae bacterium | reverse complement strand
CATGCGCTTCGCGCCCGGCTTCTCGCGGACTTCGTCTTCCATATCCATGAAGCGAAAAATTTCCGACGAAGCTCCTACCGCCTGCTGAAAATTATTGTTGAACTGAGCAAACTTGCGCACCGGATCGTAGAGCTTGAACACCGCCACAATGAACGCCAGAAACGTGCCCGCCGTAAAAATGTGATGGTTAATCTGGTTCCGTCCCATCAGCAAAAGGAACGCGATGGCGATCGAGCCCAGCACATCCATCAGTGGAGAACTGATCGCAAACGCTGCCACCAGTCGCAGGTTCGCGCGGAACAGCCGGCGCGCGGCGGCGCGAAAGCGTTCCACCTCCCAGTTCTCCATGCCAAACGCCTTGACGATCCGGTTGCCGGTAATCGTTTCGTGCAGAATGTTCTGGATCTCGGCCAGCTTGTCCTGCCCGCCCCGCGTCGTAGAGCGCACTTGGCGTCCGATTTTTCGCGACGAATACAGAATCACGGGAACGAACAGCAACAGGATCCAGGCCAGCTTCCCGCCCAACTGAACCACCACTGCGGCCACAAACAGAAAGGTAAAAAACTGCTGCAGGAATTCCGCCAGCACCGTCGACATCGCGACCTGCACCTTCTCGATATCGCTGACGATGGTCGAGAGCAAAGTGCCCGTCGTGTGCTTGGTGAAAAACGCCGCCGAACTCCGCAGGATGGCGTTGTACAAATCGTCCCGCAGGTCCGTAATCATGCCAAAACCGGCGTAGTTCACGAGGAACGTTCCGGCATAATCGCAGATCCCCTTCAATACCGTGGATGCCACCAGCGCGAACGCAACCATTGTCCAGGGATTGTGAAAGTGGGAGGGAACCAGTTGTTGCAGATTCAGAAAGCGCTCGCTGCCCGGCAGCCGAAATAGCCGGATGGTCTTGTCCTGGGAGCCGGGATTCAGAACGCTATCAAAAATCGGACCGATGAGCAGAACCCGCCCGGCATCGAATAATCCCACCAGTGCCATCAGCAGGACCGAAGCCAGAAATTGCCACCAGTACGGCAAAACGTAGCGTAACAGGCGGGCCAGTGGGCGGGAGTTGGCCGGTGTTCCAGCACTCTTCGCGCCCGTCACTGTGGAGGTTGCCATGCGAGGTCATGCCAATTCTACATGGGATTTTCCGCAGAGATGTGTCCAGCCATGCCCGATGATTCAATGACGAAATAAGTCAATGATTCAATCGCTACCGCGGGCTGTCCCGATGCGCAACCTTCACCTTGTATCCCGCCTTGCGCAGCCGCTTGCTGACATCTTCGGCGATCATCACCGAGCGATGCTGTCCGCCCGTGCATCCGAAGCTGATGGTCAGGTAGCTTTTGCCTTCGCGAATGTAGTGTGGCAGCAGGTAGACCAGCAGATCCGAAATGCGATTGATGAACTCCTGCGTTTGCGGAAACGACCGTATATACTTCGCGACCCGCGGATCCCGTCCCGTCAGCGCGCGAAACTCCGGCACAAAATGAGGATTCGGTAGAAAGCGCACATCGAACACCAGGTCCGCATCGTCCGGCAACCCGTGCTTGTATCCGAAGCTCACGCAGGAAACCAGAATCGTCTGCTGCGTCCCCGACTGCTGCTTGAAGCGGTCGGTCAAATGCGCCCGCAGCTCATGAACATTGAACTTGGAAGTATCAATGACCAGGTCGGCAATCTTGCGGATGCTTCGCAGATGCCGCCGCTCGGTCCCCAGCGATGCCCGCACCGTGGTGCCCGTTCCCAGCGGATGCGGCCGCCGCGTCTCGCTGAACCGCCGCAGCAACGCCGCGTCGCTCGCTTCCAGAAAAATCACCCGCGTGGGAATCGTCCGCTTCACCGACTTCAGAATCGCCGGCAATTTCTCCAGTTGCGATCCCTCGCGCACATCCACCACCAAAGCCGTGCGCGGAATCTCGCCCGACTGCAACGCCAGCTCCGCAAACCGCGGAATCAGCTCCACCGGCAGATTGTCCACGCAGTAGTACCCCAGGTCTTCGAAGGCCTTCAAAGCCGAAGCCTTCCCCGACCCGCTCATGCCGGTAATGATGACCAGTTCGGCGGCGTGGGGCTCGATCTTACGCTCACCCTTGCGCCCGCGAACTTTTCCAGTCGCGTGCTTTCCCGCCGCTTGCGTCGTTTTCTTGAGTTGTCTGCGCAGTGGCATGACAAAAATCTTAGCATTTCAAAGGGATGTGGAGCTGGGGAGGTGCCGTTGTCGCCAGCGTGATCGTGATTTCGCACCAGCAGGCTGCGGATAAAACTCTCTTCCCGCAGGTATTTGGGAAGGGCACGAGTTCTACTCGTGCCGTAAGACGTTGAAAAAGTTATCCGCGCTTTAGCGCCTGAGGTGAGCCCTTTGCGGCCTTGCTGAGTGTTTCCGCAGCCTCCTGGAGCTTCGAACTACAGCTTCGAACTGCGGCCTCGAGCCGTGAGCAAGCCGCTACAGTGTCCGCTCGCAGCTCGAAGCCCGCAGCGAGTCGTACTACTGCTTGTCGTAGACGAAAGTGTTCTTGACTTTCTTTCCCGCCGCATCCGTCCCACTGGTCGTGAGCGTGCGGCTCTTGCCGTCGGCGGCGAGAACGATTCGGCCGGTGACCGTAACTTTGCCGTCCTTCTTGTTGGTCAACTCCAGGGTATGGGCGCCGACCTTCTTGAGCGACCGCGTATCCGTGTTCGGATCGCCCGTGACCGGATAGTCTTTGCCATCGAACTTACCCGCCCACTCGCTATGCGTGGGCTTGCCTTGACCGTCAACGCCATCCACCGAGGCTTTCACGCCGTCGCCAGCGGCTTCATACACAACCGAGGTATTTTTCGCGGAACCCGGACTTATCTTCGACTTGGCCTCGTTGAGCTTCCATGTGCCGATGTTCGCGTCGGCGGCGAAGCACAGCGTCGCGCCGGCCAACAAAGTGACGAGCAGCACTACAGTCGTTCTCATTTTCATGTTGCCTCCAGGTTGTGAAACGGATAGCTAGCAAGAAAGAGGCTAGCGACAGAGGAGCGGATTCTAACGGCGCGCCCGTCTTTGTGCAACCGGCAAATTCGCCGTATAAGGTGAGTGGTGGGCGCAGTAGGATTCGAACCTACGACTTCCACCGTGTGAGGATGGCACTCTACCGCTGAGTTATGCGCCCAACGGTTTCTATTCAAACAGTTGCAGCCGTTCCCGTCAACCGCATGGGAAGCGGAAGCGCCCCATGCCATGCCCCGTTCTCCCGGAATCTACCAGTCAGTTCTGATCCAGTTGGCACGCCTGCTTTGCGTTTCTCTTTCGCGGCGCTTCCGGGTACTCCCACTCCGAGCGCAGCGTCATTTCCTTGACCGCAAATCTGGATTCCTTGTGATCATCATCCACCCGGACCACCAATTCATGGTTCTGTAAGCGGAAATCGATCACCTCCGCCAGCGGTACCAGCTGGTTCGAGGATTTGCCCACGATAATGAACACAACCCGGTCAGTCACCAGGGTGTATTCCGGGCAAGCGTCGGATCCGCCACCTTGCGGCGGCCCGAACTGCTTCATGATGGAGCCTCGGTGCATGAGCAAGCAGTCGCCCATGTGCATACGAACCACGAGTCCCTGTTGATAGGTCCCGATCGGTGCCGCAAAAGCAAATGCCAGGCTGCAGCATACGAACGTCAAAAGCAATGCGGATTTCATAGGCCTCCAATCGCGGTCTCCGATCGCGCTCTCCAATCGGGCTCTCCATCAACGACCGCCGGGTTCATAGTTGTAGCCATCTCGGCTATGGAACGTGAGGTTGAGGTTGTGAGTCGGGCATAGACGAATCGAATGGAATCCCGCCTCATGGTTGGGCAAATCGTACGTCACCACGTAGGAAGCCCGCAGATCCTCGAGCACCGTGTTCAGCATCGACGCCGTGCCGTCATTCACGGAGAAGCGCGGGGAGAAATAGCGTCCGCCCGTTGCATCGGAAACCTGCCGCAGGAACACGTTGCCCGCCGTTTGGATGGGCGCGCGCTTCCCGGAAGCTCCAATGTCGACCGCATAGATCAGCGCGCCCGCGTCCCGTGCCGCCTGCCGCGCATCCCTTTCGGAATGCAAGCTGACGGTGTCGTTCCCATCGGAGAACAAAATCAGGACCGGCCGGATGCCTTCCCGGCGATGATTTGCCCGGCGATGACTTGCAATGAAATCGTTAGCGAATAGCAATGCGTCGAACAGCGGAGTAATTCCGCCGCTTCTTGCCGTTTGTAGCCTGGCCTCCAAGTCAGAGGTAGGGCAAACAATCGCGCAGAGAACCGCCGGCCGCATGTCGCCGGACGTCTTCCCGTACTTCCCTACGAAGCTTCCTCCAAAGCACAGAACAGAAATATCGTCATTGGGAAACGACTGTTCC
Source organism: uncultured Acidobacteriaceae bacterium (assembly GCA_963778255.1). Classification (GTDB taxonomy): domain Bacteria; phylum Acidobacteriota; class Terriglobia; order Terriglobales; family Acidobacteriaceae; genus Acidiflorens. The sequence goes on along the minus strand of CAVZUP010000090.1, from coordinate 18,579 downwards.
TGTGCCACCAGTTGCAGCACATCGCTCACCGTAGCTCGCCACCGCGGAGCCACCGATTCGCTCAAGTCAACCAGCACCACCACGTCGAGCGGGGTCGTGCCGGCACGGGCGAAGCTGCGGAAGTTGCGCACCAGTCGGTCGCTGTCGACGACCACAAAATCGGATTTCTTCAGAGTGTCCAGCGGACGATTGTTCTCGTCGGTGGCAAAAAATGTCACCCGTACTTCCGAGACGGTACTGCGATAAGTAGGCAGGCTGGCGGAATCGCTCGCGTCGTCCGCAACCGCCGGAGCGGATGAAACGCACGCCAACAGCAGCAGGAGGATTGGAAAACTCGCCCAGCGGGACAAGCGGGAAGCGCGCATCGCCGTCTCCTTCTAGAAAGGGGAGGAGAAACTAGGCCCATAGCCGGACGCTGGCCTTGAATTCGCGGGCCGGAAGTTCGGCCAGGTGGAACATCTCAGAGGGGAAGCTCGCGCAAGTAAACTTTAGCGATAAACCGTCGAAATTGTCAGTGACAAAGTGCACATATCACAGTTCACACTTCTCGCTTTCACGTTTCCCGTCCTTCCGGCACCCATCCAGCGTCTGGATAGCCTCTTGACCGTCTCGGCCGCTCCCGGTAGCCTCTTGGCATCGACCTTTCATGGCCGCTTCCGACATCCCCGACTCTCGCTCCGTAAGTGATTCACGGGAAAGCAGTTCCGTGCGCCCTTCCGATCCCGGCGAGACGCAACTTTCGCCCTCGGACGGGGTTTCTACAGATGTGAGCAGCGTGGCCATGAATGGCGGTGGAATGGATGGCGGCGTTCTAGACCGCGGACTGCTGAATTTTGCCGGAGCGCCGTCTTCGTCCGCGCCTGACGCTATGGCGAATACCACTGCGGCCCTTACCGACGTTGACATGATGCTGCGGGTGAAGACGGGCGACGAATCCGCCTTCTCCTACCTGGTACAGAAATACCGCCGCCCGCTGGTCGGTTTCATGTATCGCATGTGCCACAATCCGTCGACCGCCGAGGAGTTGGCGCAGGAAGTTTTTTTGCGCGTGTACCGCTCGCGCACCAGTTACGAGCCGAGCGCCAAGTTCACCACCTGGCTGTATCGCATCGCGACCAACCTGGCCGTGAACCACGCCCGCGATACGCGCCACGAGCGTCCGGAGAAAACCGTGCGACTGGATGAGCCGGACCAGGAAACGGGCACGACTCCCGATCTCGCCGACGATTCGCTCAGCGCCGAAGAGCAGATCCTGAAGCGGGAGCGCTTGGCTGCCATCCGCAGCAAAGTAAACGCGCTGCCCGAGCGCCAGCGCATTGCCGTCATCATGCATAAGTATCAACAGATGGATTACCGCGAGATCGCGGGCGTTCTGAAGCTAAGTGAATCCGCCACCAAGTCGTTGCTGTTCCGCGCCTACGAAACGCTGCGCGAACAGTTGAAGGAGTTCGTTTCGGGGAAGTAAGAGGGTAGCTGTATGAACTGCAATCAAATTCGCGAGCTGTTGCCGGACCTGGCCGCTGGCATGAACGCTGCGACACCGGAGCTGACGACTGAAATAAATAAACACGTCGCATCCTGTCACGATTGCGCCGCGCATCTGCGCGACTTGCAGAAGACCATGGCGCTGCTCGACGAATGGCAAGCGCCCGAGCCGTCTCCTTATTTCGATACCCGTATGACCGCGCGTCTCCGCGAGGAAATGGCGCGTCCGCAGCCAGGATGGCTCAGCTGGCTTCGCCGTCCGGCGTGGGCTATGTCACTGGCCGCGGTATTCTTTGCCGGAGCATTAACGATTGGCGTGGTCAATAACCCATACTTCCGCGATCCCGGAGCCATCGCGACCGCGCCCCCATCGCTAGGTTTGCCGGTTGAGCCGGGAACCGCCGTAGGCGATCTGCAGGCGCTCGAGAAAAACGACGACTTGTACGCCGATTTCGATATGCTCGATGACTTGCAGGTGCAAGACGACGTAAACGCAAATCCGTAACCAGTAAGAAGTAGAAGGTGCCCCAGGTTCGCGCCCGTCCTTTGGGCGCTAACCTGGGTCAAGGTAAGAGGGTAAAGGCAAGAGGGTCAAGGCAAGCGTGCGAAGGCAAGAGTGAAGAGACCAGGAATGTTGGGCCGGAAGAAAATTGTAGGCTGTCTGGCGGCACTTCTGCTGCTGACGCTCCTGCTCGCCCAACCCGCGCGGGCCCAAGACAGATATTCCGAGCATCAGCAGCATCAGCAATCGCCGCCCGCGGACGGCCAATGGCATCACTTTCAAAAAGAAGGTGGTGTCGGCCCCAGCCGCTCCAATCCAACTCATCCGCCCCAAAACCAGCCCGGCCACGCCGGAAACTGGCTCCGCCGCTACAAGGATCTCCCACCCGCGCAGCAGCGTCGCGCGCTGGAAAACGATCCCCAGTTCCGCCGGCTCCCTCCGCAACAGCAGGCGCGGCTGCAAAAGAAGCTGCAGCATTTTTCCAGCCTGCCTCCGCAGCAGCAGGAGCGCGTGCTCAGCCGCATGGAAACCTGGGAGCATCTCACCCCTGATCAAAAGCAGCGCGCCCGTCAGCTCTTTCAGCAGTTCAAGCAGTTGCCACCCGACCGCCGCCAGGCCGTCAACCGCGCCATCCGCGAGATGCGCGGCCTGACCCCCGGACAGCGCGACCAGCTCATCAACTCCGAGCAATACAGAAACACGTTCTCGCTGCAGGAGCGAGTCATCCTCGACGGAGCCGCCCATCTCCCGCTAGCTCCCGGCGAAGGCCTGCAAATCGCCCCGCCCGAATAAGAAGCGCGCCGAAAAACCAAAACTACGTTTCCGCGGAATTTCAATAATCGCCGCCGGCGCCTCCGCCTCCCGTTTGTCCCCCGCCGAAGCGGAAGTCCTGACCGCTTGGTTGCGGGGCTGGCGCTTGGGGCGATAGCAGGCCGGCTACGGTCGACCCGACGGCCATCCATTGTTTGTCTTTTCCCGACAGGCGCACGGCGGTAAAGCCGTGGCGAATTCCGCCCGGGCCACCGGCCAGCCAGCGTCGGAGGAAGACTGCGACAGCGGTTAACAATATGCCCAGAATCATCGGGTCCCAGGTATGCCGCGGCCAGCCGAGATAAGGTTTATTGGAGACAAGAGTCAGCGTGGCGACGATCGCGCCCACCGCAATGACGAAGCGGTCCTTCTGGCGAATGCCGCGCGCGAGTACGATTGGCGGCAGGCACCAGATCAGCACCCATGTGGTCCAGTAGAACGGCCTTGGGAATAATCCAGAGGTGTCCGGAATGCCGCCCCACCACTGCGCGCGCAGATCCAACGACGAAAGCTTGAGATTGATGGCCAGGTAGATGCCAAGCCAGAGGAGCGCTTCGACCAGCGAATAAGCCTCGTCGAGGTAGTCAAAGCGGTGGCGCGAGCGTACCGCGGCTACGCCTGCCAGCCCGGCCGCATAGAACCCGGCGACGATCACATGCTGCGCCGAGGGGGACGAGGTCCAATAGCCTGGCAGAAAGATGACGAAGATCATCGCGGCGAGAAACGCATAGGAGAACCCGAAGCGGCGCCATATCCAGAGCGAAAAAACGGCGCCGGCGGCGGGAACCAGGACCTGAATCGCGTCCGGCTGCGGCGAGTAAGGGCGAGAGCTGAAAAAAGCGGCCTGCATTCCCGCGCACAGGAAACCAACCGAACAAACGGCGAGCGCTTCCTCGATACCGTAGCGATAGAGCCGGGCTTGCGAAACGGCGCCCTCGGCAGCCGCGTAGCAGACGACACCGAAGATCAGGAAGAAAAAGCCGGCGGTTTGCTCCGATGGCCGCGAAAGAACAACCACGAGGAACAGTGCGGCAGCGGCACCCACGCTGATCAGCGTGAAAAGGAACAAGACCAGCCGCAGGAAAATGTTGGTGGTGCGGAGCTCAGAGACGGTTTCCTGTTCCAGAAGCTGGTACTGTGCCTTGGTGAGGAAGCCGTCGCCCTCCCAATCTCTCAGGAGCTTGCGGGTGCGTAAAGTCTCTTCGCTGGAGGCGCTGTAGATTCTCATTCCGACCTCCCGAAGCGGCGCCCGATCCAGACCAGCACCACGAGCATCGCCACCCCGCTAACCACGAAATAGCTCAGGACAGCGGATTCGTCGTTGACGCCTCGGAGGAACAGCGAACTCACGCCCACATAACCGTAGACGGCGGCATAAGCAACGAAGGCAAACTGCCGCCGCACCAGGCCCCAGGCAAGAGACGCGCCACACGCGATCAGCAGAGCGAGAAACCATAGGCCGTAGCCCTGCGGAATGAACACGCCGGAGAGCACGGCCCAGAAGAGAACGTTGGCCACGATGTTCAGATAAGTGCCGAAGAAATGTGGCTTCAGACCGAGGCGCTGTAGAGATGCCCCGCCGACGCCGACCAGCAGGCAGTAGAGAAGGGCATATTGGCGATACACAGCGTCCTCATTCGAGGACCAGTGCGAGATGGTGAGCCCGAACCATCCCGCGAGCGACGACAAAGCGAGCGACAGCACGAAGCGATTGTCGAAACGATAAGCGAGGAAGAAGAAAAGGCAGGCGGTCGTCAGGAGATAGAGATCCCATTTCCCGGAGAGCACGTGGAAACGGTTCTCTATGTATGCGAGTTCCAATGACCAGACGAGGCTGCCGAGGTAAAGCACGTAGTCGAAAATCGGACTGGGGACGATCGGACTGGGGACGATCGGACTCGATGCAGGCGTTTCGGCTGGGGACCACGCCGGCGCGCGGGAAAAGCAGTACCAAAAACTGGCGGCGAGAATGGCAGAGAGGACGGTCAGGACGAGCACGTCACCGATTTGCTGCGACCATGTGCTGACAGTCCAGCCGAGTCCGCCAACAAACGCCAGCACACCGGCGTAGAGGAGAACATTCAGCTCAAGAAAAAGGGAGAACGGTTCTCCACGAGCGAGGCCTGCTAAATGGGCGTGCTGCTCCGGCGATATTTTGCCCTGCTCCTTCCATTGCTCTAATCGGGTGAGGATGATCATGAAGCCTTCGTTCTCCGGACCTGGGACACCCTGTCCATAGCCCGGCATTGCAGTCCGCTGCCACCGGTTCAGCCCATTGTTTCCTCATCGTACATTCCAACAGCTCGCGGCGCTGAAAAAACGCGAGTAGATGTGCCAGAATCGAGGCGAGGTCCATAAGTCGGCTTATGGGGCCTCTGCCCCGCAGGACGGGGCCAAACCCCATCCCACAGGACCAAGTTGTCTGTTGGAAGCCTGAAACTGAGAACTGAGAACTGGGGACCGGGGACGGCAACAAATCCACCCGCTACCGCCGGATCAGTGCCACCACCCACCGCAGAAAGTGTGGAGCGCGGCCTTCAAGCCGCGCCCCAGGTCCATTACTGGTTCGTGATGTACGCGAGGAAAAAGGGTGCAGAGTCGGCGTTCTCGTTCGTCGGAAGAGCCCCCTTCACCCCGATTCGAGTCTGGTCCCCATAGAGGGACCACCCACTCAGAGCGCCCGGCGAACTAGTTTGCCCGACGCCACTGATCTTTTCGTTGTTCGTGTCAAGCGTGAAATAGATCGTGAAGTAGAAATCGTACAGCGGCGAGAGTGCCAGCTTCACCGTATCCAGCCGCACAATGCACGGGTTGGTCACCGAGACCGGCTGCACTGGACACGTCGCCGTGTCGGTCAGCACGATGCTGGGAGTCGAACTGCCGCCCAGCGTGACCTTCTGTGCTTTCAGCACCGTACTCCCATTCCGTGGAACTTCGTAGAGCACCATGTTGCCGATGTCTGCTTCCGATCCCCCGGTAAATCCAATATAGAGGGCGGTGGTGGTGGAGCTCGCGCCCATCAGCGACGCTCCCGGAATCAGGACGAACTCGGAAATGCCGTCCCAAGCTTGACCGCCACTGCTGGCGATCGTTCCTTGCCCTTCGGTCAAATTCGCCAGAGGGGTGACGTCTGGAGCTGCCGTCTGCGCCAACGCGCTCGCCGCCAGAACCGCCATCAGAGTCAACGTTGCGATTTTGCAAAAAGTCTTCATCGGGAATCTCTCCTATTCGAAATTGGATTCTGCGTTCTGTTGCGTGTGCCGGTGTCAATCGCCCGGCCGAGCCGGTCCTCGTCCAAACCAGGCTCCCTAGTCGGTCATGACATACATGAGCAGGTCGGGTGGGCTAGTAAAGCTCAGGTTGCTCGGAATCGCCCCTCCGACGGAAAGCCGGCTGTCGTCGGCGCTCTGGTACGATCCCCGCAGACTGGTCTGCGAGAAGCTGGGTTGAGTGGCGCCAACCGCGCTGTTGTTCGAGTCACTGGGCGTGAAATAAACCACCAGGTAGTAATCATTCAGCGCCGAGAGCACGATGGGCGTCGGATCGAGCCGCACAATGCACGGATTAAAGTTGGAAATTTCCACCACCGGGCATACCGTCACGCTGGCCAGGTCGATGGAGGGATTGGAGACGCCGCCGAGCTTGACGGGCGTTACGGCACTGATGGTGGAGCTGCCGCGCGGAGTCGTGTAGAGCACCATATTGTTGATGTCCGCCTCTGCCCCAGCCGTGAATCCAAGGTAGAACACAGTTTGCGTGCTCGTGACGGGGATTAGCCCCGCACCCGGAACCAGGGCCACCATTGAATATCCTGCCCAACTGACGTTGGACCCTACGGGTCCGATTACGCCGCGTTCCAGGTTCTCGGGCTTCGCAGCCGAAAAGCCATACACCGAGACAGCGAACATCATGAGAGTCAGCGTTGCGAACTTGAAAATCGTCTTCATTGTGAATCTCCCTTTTCAAAATGTTATTCAGCGTTCAAATTTGCGAATCCTTGAAACGCCCACGCGAGATCGGGCGGGAACGTTCAACCAGCCCTCTAGTTATTCATCACGTACATGAGAAAGTAGGGTGTGCGATTGGCGGTGCTGGGAATGCTGCCCCCAACAGCGATATGGGTAGTGTCCGCCGAGGTGTATGTCCCCGACAAACTGCTCTGGTTAGCGCTGGGATTGGTCCCGGCCACGCTCGTGTTATTGGCGTTACTCGTGAAATACACCGCAAAGTAGTAATCGGACGACGGCGTAAGCGTGAGCGTCGTCGGATCGAAGCGCACAATGCAGGGAGTGGTCGCCGAAGGCGCCACCGGACAAACGGTTGGGCTATTGAGCAGGATGCTCGGATTGGAAATGCCGCCCAGCGTAACCGGTGTAACCGCGGTGACGGTTAAGCTGCCTCGCGCCGTCGTGTACACCACCATATTGCCGATGTCCGCTTGGGTTCCAGCCGTGAATCCGTAGTAGAACACGGTGCTTGTGCTGGTGAGAGGGTAGAGCGCCGAACCGGGAACAAGGTTAAAAATCGTGTAGTTGGCCCAGTTGCTGTTGCTTCCAGCCGGTCCAATCACGCCGCGCACCAGGTTCTGCGTCGGCGTCGTCAAAGGTTTACCCGAGATCTGCGAAAAACCACACACCGTAACCGCAAATGTCATCAGGGTCAGCGTGAACAGCTTGTAAACATTTTTCATGGGAATCTCCCTTATCGAGTTTCGAACTAAGTTCTGGTACCGGTATTCGTTTGCGTCGAACTATTCTTTTCGGAACTGCTGCGGGTTGGGTCCTTGGGAGCAGTCCGCACCGCTCTCCGGCGGCACGGGCGCGTGCCCGATACCCCAAAGTGCGCCGGTCTGCGACGCAACTGCGTCACAAACGTGGATTGCTCCTGTTTTTCTTGGTTCTCCCCTAAATTGACTTACTTAGATGGACCTATTCTCCGACCGGGTACCAGTTGGGGGGCTGTCCTTTGATCGTGCGGTCAGCACTGGGAAACACGGCTCAGATCGAGTCGCCCATGATCATACCACGGGTTGTCAAGGGGTGCGTTACGTAGTCAATGCCGCGTCAGACGGGCAGTTTGCGGTCTCTATCGCCGGATGAGCGCCATCACCCATCCCGCCACGAACACTCCGCCGACGAACATAGCGAAGCAATACAGCCCGTACTTCAGCTGCTCCATCGTCGAGTTGCGCTGTGTAATACCGAAGACGATCGACGCAAACAGAGCGAACACCACCGCGGCCGAGAAGTGCGACAAGTGGATCATCACGGTTTCTTCCCCAGCGCGATGTGGTGCGCATCCGCCGCCGCGATAAAGTTCAGCAGCCCGGCGACGATCAAGAATGTCTTGCCATAATCCGCCGCGGCATTCGCCGCCATCGCGCTGCCCCAGTCCATGATGCGCGCCAGAAAATAAAGCGCGCCCGCGCCCACGTCGCCCACAAAGCCGAGCATGTCGAGAATGTCTCCGCCATTCGGCTTGTACACCCGGCCCTGCATGCCGAGGCCGATCAGGAACATCGCCACCACCGAAATCAGCAGCAGAATGCCGCGCCCGTAGCGCTTCAGCAGAATGTGTCCGCCGCCCGGAATCAGCCAGCCCACAATGGGCGCGACCACCGCCATCGTCGTGAGCGGATACTCCTGCTCACTCGTCGATACTGCACCCTTTGCTTTGTCTGTCGGCTTGGCCATTCAGATGGTCACGATCTCTCGTTGGATTTTACCAGTCACTTCCGCGCTTCCCGGCCGCACGAGCACATCGACTTCCAGCCGCACGCCGAACTCGGGCAGATAAATTCCCGGCTCAATCGAGAACATGGAATTCGGCAGAATCCTCCGCTCGTCGTGGATCTCCAGGTCGTCCATGTTCGCGCCATTCGCATGCACTTCGGTCGCGATCGAATGCCCGGTGCGGTGGATGAAATAATCTCCGTACCCCGCCTTCTTGATGTGCCCGCGCACCGCGTGGTCCACTTCCCACCCCGCAATCGCCTTGTGAGCCGCCACCGCGTCCTGCACCGTCTTCACGCCAATGTCGCGCGCCTCGCTGACGATCTTGAAAATCTCGCGCTGCCGGCTCGTGGGAGTCGCGCCCACGATTCCCACCCAGGTAATGTCGTAATAAACCGCGCCCGGAGTATTTTTTTTCGCCCACACATCCAGCAACACAAAATCGCCTTCGCGAATCGCCACCGGACGCGCAGCGCTCGGCTCATAGTGCGGATTGCCGCTGTTCGCGTTCACGGCCACAATCGGAGGATCGTCCGTCACCATGTTCTCTCTCGCGAACGCTTCCATGAAAAACTGCTGGATTTCATGCTCGTGCACACCGCCACCGCGCACCCGCCGCCCAATTTCCTTGAACGCCTCGGCCGTAACGGAGTCGATCACATCGCGCGCCGCGAAGTGCGACTTGATCTGCTCCTCCGTCAAGGTCGCTTCAAACTGCGCAATCAGGTCGGCCGCGCTCACAATATTCTTCCCCAGCCCCCGGATCATATCCGCCGTCCCCGCGTCCACCATCGAAATCGTGAACACAAAGTTGTTGGGCGAGTATTGCATCGCGATATTGCGATGCGAGGCCAGCATCTGCTTCAGGCTGTCAAACAGTTCCTGCCATCCCGCGTACTGTTTCTTCACCCCGGGCAACGAGTCAAGATGTCCCGCCTCGATCTTGTGTACCAGCCGTATCGGGTCGCCCTTGGCCGGGATCAGGTAATACCAGCGCCGCGTGACCATGAGCCCATCCGGCAGCCCCAGGACGCGATAAGCGATCGGGTCGCGATGGTGATGATCGTAAAAGAGCCAAGCGTCAATGTTGCGCTCGCGCAGGGCTTGCTGAATCGCGGAGAGGTCCATATACAAAGGCTTATTCTACACGACCGCTGGCCTCGCCGGATTTCAAGAGAGCGGCCCCAACGCCTTCGTATTTTCTCTGGCGAGTTCCTTTGCGGAGTCGGCCAGTTTGATAGCGCGACAGGCGCCGAAATCTAGAGGCTCGGCCACTCGTACGGGAACAATTTCCCCGCCGCTTCCGGACTGAGTTTTGCGCCGGCTGCCTCCACGGCGTGCGCCAGCACCGGATCGCGGCCCGCGGCGACGTCTTCCGCGGAGGGCAACGCCACTTCGTCCGGAACAACCCCCTTGTGTTCCAGACTATTGCCGTCCGTCATGATGAGATCCGCATCCGTAATCGACGCCCCGTAGAAAACCACGGTATCCGTTCCCGATTTGTAACTGTAACGTTTCGCTTCCATCACGCTCCCGGAACTGCGGTCTCCAATCACGGTTCCTCGCTTTTCGAGCTGCACCACGCGGGCAAACAATTCCGCGGCCGAGGCCGACTTGCTGTCCACCAGCACCACGAGCTTGCCCGTGAAGGGATGGCTATGCGATTTCGCCACCAGCGGTTTGTGTTCGGATCGTCCGACGCGGTCATAGACTTTGACTTCCTTTTCAAAGCAACCGGCGATCAGATACTTGAGCGTCTCGATACTGCCCCCAGGATTCCCGCGCAGATCGAGGATGAGCGCCTTGTGTTTGCGCGCCTTGCCGATCATGTCGTCGATCTTCGTTGCATCGAAGAAAAATCCCGGAAACTTCAAGATGCCGACCTCGTCGCCCAATTCAACAAACTGGGCACGTCCAAGATGCTCCTCGTTTTCCTCTTGCCGGATCAGATCCCAAATATCGTTGCCACCACCACTGGCAGTTAAATCCATGACCCGCTTCTTCTCAATCATGGTGGTGACCACGTCCAACTGGCGCTCCTTTCCAGCCGGATCGCGCAAGTCGAGTCTTAGAACGGGTTGCGGACGCAGTTGGTTAAAGAGATATTCCATCTTCCAGAGGTTGTCCCGCGTCGGAGTGTAGCCATTGAGGGCCACTAACTCATCGCCCGGCTTCACGCCCTTCTTCTCCGCATCGCTGCCCGGCCGCACCCGCGTCACAAAGCAGTGCTCTCCCACCATTTCTGCTTGCCAGCCATAGTCGTAGCGATTGCTGTGGGCGGGCGGCAAAAAGAAAGTGTGGGAGTCGTTGAGCGTGTCTAGGGCGGCGGCCACGATCGAAAGGGTGCGGTTCGCCGAGTCGGCGGCATTGATCTTCTGTTTCGCCTCCTGGACCTTGGCATCCCAATCCACCCCGTGAAACGTCGGATCGTAGTAATGTTTCTTGATGTCGGAAGAGATCTGCTGGAGCATGGACTGCGCCCGCTCCCGCTCCAGGCTGGTGATCTTCTGTCCCCAGACATGGGTTGTAAGTCCGATGATGACAATCAGGGCTTTCCTGCCGGACCGCGCTAACTCGCGCTTCATGGCTTTCCCTCCAGGGCTGTACTACCTGTTATAACTCCGCAAAAGGTGAGTCCCAATGACCTCGGGCTGCGGATGGACTAAGAAGTGTAACCTAAGAGTAGGGGTTGATTCAGTAACAAACGGGTTGTTCGGCAGCCGAGATTGACCTAATTCTCGAATGGATTAAAAGTCCGCACCCCAAGCTGCTTGAAGTCCCGTTCATTCCTAGTCGCCACAATCAGACGATGCACCCGAGCCGTCGCGGCAATCATGGCGTCTTCCAGCAACCCAGGCTGCCGGCCGTGTGCCATTCGGGCCCACTCCCGAAAACACGACGCGTCCATGGGGAGAACTTCGTAGGTAGCGGCGAGTTGGTTTGCCCAGCGCTCGATCTCCTCCGCCTTCTGTGGGTCTTGTTTCCTTGTCAATTCAATCCCAACTTGTAATTCACCCAGCGTTACAGCGGACAAGAAAATGCTTCCCGGTTCCGTTCCGCCGAGCCATTCCACTACTGCCCCGTGAGGGCGCGGTTTGCGCGTTTCGGAAACGACATTGGTGTCCAGCAGGTATTTGTTCACTCGAACTTCACCACGGGACGGCGGCGCCAGGCACGGCGTTTCGGAATAATTTTGTCGAAGCGAGGCTCGGGAGCCAGCAGCAGTTCCTTCAAGCTAGGCCGGGCAGCCTGTTGCAGCCGCTCCCACTCTTCGATCGGGACCATCACGGCCGTCTCAATTCCGCGCCGCGTAACTACCTGTGGACCCTTCTTGATCGTCGCATCCAGAAATTCGCTGAATCGCGCCTTAGCGTCTTGTACTTGCCACGTAGCCAAGTTTCACCTCTGCACTTACGATTGTACTGACTAGTCATCGGACTAGTCAATCAACGAAAGCGCCAGGCCGTAGCGCCGGCGTCTCGCCGGCTGTCGCGTGGGCGTCTCGCCCACGCCGCTAAGAAGGTGAAAGTGAAAGTACCCCGCGATAAGGCCACCCGCGCCGCACCAGCTCAGTTCCCGTACCGGTCCTTAAGCTTGCCCGCCATTTCGTCGCGCAGTTGGTGGTAGTCGGAATGCACGGTAGCGCGCAATGCCGCCTCCGTCGAACTGCCTTGCCCCAGCAGTCCCAGGATGCGCGTGATTTCGCCCATGCTGTAAGCATCGCGAATATATTCGGTGGCGGCCAACGACTCGGCATAAGCGATAGTCGCTTCCGGCGCCGAGAAGCTCATGAAGCTGCCCTCAAGCATGTTGAACGGAATCTCATTTCCCGACGCGAACAGTTGCGCCAGTTGGTGGCCAAAGGACGCCGCCGACTTGCCCTCTTCGATCTGTGCCACGCCTTCGTTCAGCCATGTGGGGCAGCGGTTGCTCGACATCTGCGAGATGAACGAGTGCGTCAGCTCATGCTTCAGGATGCGCGCCAACTCCGGTGTCACGCTCTGCACTCCGCTGATCGGAATACGCAACTTCCCATCGTTGAGCGCTCCCGTCCACGAAGGCGCGCGCGTCACGTCGAAGAACGTCTGCTGCGTATACAGCGTGACCGCGATATTATTCCGCGGAGAATACCCCAGGTCGCTCACCAGTTCGTCGTACTGGGAGTCTAAAGTGGCAAGCAGGTCGCGCCGGAAGTTCTCCGAAGTATCCTTGCCCTCGAAGTGGAGGTTGAAGTGGCTGCTCTCGCGTTGCGAAAAATTCGATTCCGCCGAAGATTCGCGCTCCGCTCGCGCCAGATACTGGCTGACCGTGGCATCCGGACGCAGCGCCAGCGACTTCTTCCACGACCGAATCGCTTCCGGAGTATGATCGCTGGCGAATTGCACAAAGCCCAGCATCCCGACCGCATCGGCCGAGTCCGGAGCCAGACTGGCCGCATGTTGTGCGTAAGGCAGAGCCTCGGCGGCGTGCCCGGTGCGCATCAGCGCGGCAGCGTAGTAGATCAGAAGGGTAGAGTTATCCGGCTGAAAGCGCAGCGCGGATTCGTAATAGCGCTGGGCCTGCGGAAAGTTGCCATGGTCAGATTCGTGCTTGCCCGCAAGAAAGTAAGCCGTCGCGGCGATTTCAGAACCGCCGGATTGTGCCAGCGAGGCGAGCGCGTCGCCATCGACCTTGCCGTCGCGAATCACTTTTTCCGCCACGTCAGCTTCGTGGCTGAACGAAGGCGCCGGCGGAGTAATGTCGGGCACGGCTGCCGCTCCGGCTCCAGCGTGAACGGGCGCGACCCCGCCAGCCTCTACGCGCTCGACGGAAGATTTCGGGATGGCGTAAGTATCTTCGCCCAGGTCGTATTCCACGCGGTCTTTATTTTCGCGAACCTGGTCGGCCCAGATCGTGCGTCCATTCTTAAGATGGATGACGTCAGCGCAAGCGGGCAGCGCCGCCAGAAGCACTAAAATGAGAGAAAAGGCTCGCACACGGCTGATTCTAGCAACCGGGGAAACGGGCTTATAGGTGACGATGGTGCTGCGGCTGAGGGTGACTAAGCGGCCGGAAAACGGAACAATTGCAGCAAGTTCTCAGTGGATCTCGGACGGTCCGAATGCTTTCTGAGACCTGACACCTGAGACCTGACAACTAGGCGTGAGGCCAGCAGTGCTCGATTCGCGGCAAATGATCGGCTTAGCGTGTTGCCTGGCAGCCGCCTCCGCTTGGGCGCAGAACGGGGCACCAGTTCCCGACTGTCCCCAAACCGCGCCCGCTCTCTACGCCCGGCTTCGTTCCGTAGGCCTCGATCCGCAACGCATCTACCACATTCGCGACGCCGCCATCGACCGCCCCAATCTTCATCTCGATTTCGACGACGGCACCCTCGCCTTCACCGAAGACATCTGCGGACGAATCACCGGAGCATTCTTCGAAGGCGAAGGCGAAATCCGTCTCCGCCCGCCCAATCGAGCCGAGCGCGGATCGCTGGCGCTCTTCACCGGCATGGCGATTCTCGAGGAGCAGTTCACCTCCGCCTATCTCCGCTTCAACGACGATACCGCCGAGGCGTTGCAACCTTTTCTGAGGCCAGAGCCTGAGAGCGCGGAATTTACAAAAACAGGTTTCACCAAGGAATGGATCGAGCCCACCCGCACTCTGGCCGAGTTCGATGGCCTGCGCCTGCTGCTCGATTTCAGTCATTTCCTTCCCACGCCCGGCGCCAACCAGGCCAAGCTCGAGCCAATCCCGAAATTTTCGCCGCTGCTCCACGCGCATCTGCTAGGCAAGAAGCTAGGAGCTTTTGAAGTGTTATGGGACGCCTCCAGCACCGAGCCCCTATGGGCCGGGCAGGCGAGGGTGAAAGACAACGTCTCGTACTTCGATATCTGGACTTCGTTCGCTCCCGGCCAGGCCAGCAACACGACTGCGCTGGCGGGCGACGTCGCGATCGCCAGCTTCAAGATCCAAGCGTCCGTGCAGCCCCCCACCATGTTGCGGGCAACCACCGAGGTGAAAGCAACAATTCGCAACGGAGGAGAACGCACGCTGCTGTTCGAACTCTCGCGTCATCTCAAAGTTGATTCGGTCGAATCCGATGGATCGCCGGTGGATTTCATCCAGAACCCAGCCATGGAAGGAACCGAACTCCGCCGCAAAGGCAACGACCTGGCAGCGGTCATATTTCCCGCGCCGCTCCGGGCGGGACAGGAACTAAAACTGCGCTTCCGCTACGCCGGAGAAGTTCTGTCGGAGGCAGGGAAAGGCCTGCTCTATGTAGGCGAACGCGGTACCTGGTATCCAAATTTCGGCCTAAGCCCGGCGCAGTTCGACATCGAATTCCACTACCCCGCCGATTGGACGCTGTTGGCTACGGGGAAACAAATCGTCGACCCCGCTGCCGCGGCCGGCGAAAACGCCGAAACCAACGCACCCGCCACCGAGAAAATTTCGCGCTGGATCTCCGAGCGCCCCATTCCAGTCGCCGGATTCAACCTGGGCAAGTACGTTCGCGCCGAGGCGAATGCCGGCAACATTCGCGTCGACGTCTACGGCACCAAGGGAGTCGAGAAGTCGTTCCCCAAAGCGCAAGAGGAAGCGATCGTGCCGCTTCCGGTTGTTCCTCCGCGGAGCCCGAGACCGCTGGTGCCAATCCCCGTGACCCCGCCGCCTCCCTCGCCAGCCCGCGATGCCCAGGCCGTAGCCGACCGAGCGGCGAAGGCGATCGTGAATTATTCGCAGTGGTTTGGCCCTTATCCCTATAGCTCGCTGGCGCTGACCCAAATGCCCGGCGAACTGAGCCAGGGATGGCCCGGCCTGGTCTTTCTGTCGAGCTTCGCATTCCTCAGCCCGCGAGAGCAGGCGGATCTGCATCTCGACCCAGTCACGCGCGAACTCGACGATCTAGTCCTGGTCCATGAGACGGCGCACCAGTGGTGGGGCGACCTCGTCCTATGGAAGAGTTATCGCGATCAGTGGTTAGCCGAAGGCTTGGCCAACTACGCGGCGCTCATGTTGCTCGAGCAACAGAACCCGGTTCAATTCCGCCAGATTCTCGAAAAATACCGTCACGATCTGGTGAGCGAAAACAAAGATGGAGAACGCCTGCGCGACGCCGGCCCAGTCACCCTAGGCCAGCGCCTGGATTCCTCCCACTTTCCCCACGGCTACGAAGCCATCAGCTACGAAAGAGGAACCTGGCTGTTTCACATGCTCAGGTCCATGTTGCACGACGCCACGCTGCGCGAAGCAACGCCCCACGATTCCGAAGCCGCATCCCGCTCTCGGAAAGCGCAGCCGGGCGCGCCCATCAACCCCGACGAGCCCTTCTTGCGCGCGCTGCGCAAAATCCGCGATCGCTATGCCGGAAAGACTCTCAGCACCCAGGAACTGATACAGGTTTTCCAGGAAGAACTGCCGCGCCCACTTTGGTATGAAAAGCGTCCCAAACTGGACTGGTTCCTCGAAGGCTGGATCGAAGGCACCGCCATCCCCGAACTGCAAGCCCGCGAAATCCACATTACAGACAAAGCCGGAGTCACCACCGTAACCGGCATAATCGTTCAAAAGGACGCGCCCGACGAGCTGGTGACCGCCGTTCCCGTGTATGCCGTCACGGCCAGCAACACGCTGGTCTTCCTCGGCCAGGTGCTGGCCGATGGCGAGGAGACCGCCTTCCACCTGACCGCGCCCAGCGCCACCCGAAGAATTGTGCTCGATCCCAAACAGACGATTCTGAGCGCCGTCAAATAATTCCGAACAACACAGACCTCGGTGCGGAGCACGCCCCCCGCGCAATGCAACAGGGCCATACGCTTGCTTGTGCCGAATCAGGCAACAATATTGGAGAACCCATGCCTCTTCAGCCCTATGGATTCGCAACCGATCCCCCCCGGCGCACCATCCTTCTAGTCGAGGACGAGCCCTTTGTGCGCGAGGCGACCTGCACCATTCTCCAGCACGAGAGCTTCGAAGTCTTGCTCGCCGCCGACGCGCCGGATGCGCTGAAAGTTTACGAGCAGCACCCGCGCCCCATCGATCTGGTCATGGCCGACATGGTGCTTCCGGGGCGGTCCGGACAGCAACTCGGCCAGGATCTGCAACTGCGTTCCCCGCGGCTTGCCATCCTGCTGACGTCGGGTCATGTCAATCCCGAGTACGACACCGAAGCGCCCGAATCGCGCACCTATTTTCTGGCCAAACCCTATTCCCGCCGCACCCTCATGGAAAAGATCGAAAAGATCCTGAGCGCAAACCTCACCAAGCAAGCCGTGCCCAAGCAAGCCGCCGCGCAAGCCGGATAATTACTCACGTAGTAAATACTCACGAAGCGCGGACGCATTCGTCCGCCTCGTCTTTCCCCACCGGTCGCCCTCCCCGCCATTTATAATCCTCCGTTCCCGGCTTCGATTCCGAACTGTGATCTGAAGTCAGAGCTGCAGTCCGACTCCGAAGCCCGGTCCGTGGTCCAAAGGAGCAGTCATGAAACTCGAAGGCCGCGTAGCGCTGGTTACCGGAGCGTCCCAAGGCATCGGCCACGCCTGCGCGCAAGCCCTGGCGCAACACGGAGCGACCATAGCCGCCGCCGCCCGCAACCGCGAAAAGCTGGACGAACTGGTAGCCCAAATCACCGCCGCCGGAGGCCAAGCCGCCGCCTTCGTCATCGACGTAGCCGACGAAGAGCAGATCAAGTCCGGAGTCAAAGCCGCCATCGCCCAGTTCGGCAAGATCGACATCCTGGTCAACAACGCCGGCATCACCCGCGACCAGCTGGTCATGCGCATGAAGCGCGCCGATTGGGACGCCGTCCTGACCACCAACCTCACCTCCGCCTACCTCTGCATCCAGCAAGTCATCGGATCGATGCTCAAACAGCGCTGGGGACGCATCATCAACATCACCAGCATCTTCGGCCAGACCGGACAAGCCGGCCAAGCCAACTACGCCGCCTCCAAAGCCGGGCTGATCGGCCTGACCATGGCCATGGCCCGCGAAGTAGCCAGCCGCAACATCACCGTCAACGCCGTAGCTCCCGGATTCATCGAGACCGGCATGACCGCCGTCCTAAGCGAAGAATTCAAACAGACCGCCGTGAAGCAGATTCCCCTGGGACGAGTCGGCTCTCCCGAAGACATCGCCAAAGCCGTCAGCTTCCTGGCCTCCGAAGAAGCCTCCTACATCACCGGACACGTCCTCAACGTAAACGGCGGCATGTTGATGGGATAGGGCAGCCCTCCATTTGCTGCTTGGGGAGGCAAGAACGGGAAGGGCGCGGCTTCACAGTTTGCTTAAAAACGCGCTTTTGGTCTTGTCTTTGGGTGGCGCAGCGGTTTACCGCTGCGATAAAAGCCCTATTTTCAGCGCCGGTTTTAGCCGCTGAGGGAGTGAAGCGGCACGCAACCGTCAGTCCAGCCCATCGCCCGCGTTATTGCCAAACGGACGTGCGCGGAACCTGGGGCACCACGCTGATCGGGTAACGATCTGATTGTGTAGGGCGGACACTCCTGTCCGCCGCCGTTGGTGTTGGTGTTGGGGTTGGTTTTGATTTTCAATCCTGCTAAAAGCCAAGACCAAACACAAAACCAACGTCAAAGGCAGCGGACAAGAGTGTCCGCTCTACCCACGCGAAACCGAACTTATTGCATGTTCACCCATCACTGACAACGCGCCGCCTCGCGCCTGCAATAGATCATGGCCGACGCTTCCGTTCTCAGCCGCAAATACGAATACTGGCGGCGGATGCCGCATTACCAAAAACCGTGCCGTCCCATCTTTGTGACTTTCTGTAGACTGATCCGCGATCCCTTCGCCGACGCGGCCCGCGACCTCATCCTCGCGCATTGCCTGCACGATCACGGAAAGCGGTTCGACCTTCATGCCGCAGTGGTCATGCCAGATCACGTGCATCTCCTGCTCACCCCACTGCCGGACGCGCAAGGTTGGCCCCACGCCTTGCCAGCGATCGTCAAACCAATCAAAGGCGCTTCTGCCCATGGCGTGAATAAATTGCTGGGAACCAGCGGCCCCAGTACTAACAAGAGCAATACATTGTTATCTGCTAGGCTA
>CAVZUP010000089.1:0-4674 GCA_963778255.1 uncultured Acidobacteriaceae bacterium | reverse complement strand
TGATGGACGAACAGCTCCCTGCATGGTCGATGTCGCCAAGTACTTCATGGATTTCTGCATGAGCGAATCCTGCTACAAGTGCATCCCCTGCCGGGTGGGAACTTTCCAGATGAACGAATTGCTCGGCCGGATCACGCGCTTCCAGGCCAGCTCGAAAGACGTTGCCCTGATCGAAGACCTCTGCGATCTCATGAAGAACACCAGTCTGTGCGGTCTCGGCGAGCTCCCGCCCCCAACGCGCCCCTGAGCACGCTCCGTGTCTCGCCGAGGAATACAAAACACACATCGAAAAACACCAGTGCCCGCCGGCGTCTGCGGTAATCACCAGACCGCGGACACCGAAGAAGCAGATCGTCAGGGAGTGACACGATCAGCCCCGCCGCCGGCACCGTTAAAACCCTAAGATTGACGACCGCCACGTTAGCGCCCGTCCTGATGAGACCGTATCTCGAAGCGGCGCGCCAGACACATTCTTCATTCCCACCCGCGTGCGAATTGAAGGGCCTGTCCGTTATCGGAGCGTGCCGCTTGTGCCTGGTTGGGGCACCACCAAGCTTCTGCCGCCTGCGCCACTCTGGTACAGGAAGGCATGGAGGTCTCGACCACCTCCGAGCGCCTGCAGAATACCGCCGCTCCATCATCGAGTCGCTGCTCACCGAACGCAACCACATCTGCTCGGTCTGCGTCTCCAACGGCCACTGCGAATCGCAGTTCCTGGCGCAGAAACTGGAGATCACTCACGTTCACTATCCTTATCGCTATCCCCGCGTTCAGGTGGATGCTTCGCACGATCGCTTCGTGGTTGATCCCAACCGTTGCATTCTCTGTACGCGCTGTGTCCGCGTGTGCGATGAAATCGAAGGCGCGCATACCTGGGACGTCATGGGCCGCGGCGTCGATGCGCTCTCGATCACAGACCTTAACCAGCCCTGGGATCTTCCGAATCCTGCACCAGTTGCGGCAAGTGCGTGCAAGTGCGTCCCACGGGCGCTTTATTCGAAAAGGGTAGATCGGTGGTGGAAATGCTGAAACGCTGCCGAGTTTCTCCCTGACTTGACCCTGATGCGAGGGGAGCATTGGGAGTGAGTAAGATGTCTCGCCACAGTCTGGGTCGATGGTTGTCGGGATGCCACATGTCCTTTCTGGATTTGATGAGCGTCTCCTGTCCGTTGCTCAAATGGCGGACCTTGTCTATAGTCCGCTCGTCGACGCCAAGATTTTTCCCGATCCGTCGAGATCACCCTGGTCGAGGGCTCGGTCAGCAGCGAGAAGACCTGCACAAAATCAAGTGGTCCGCGAGCGCACAAAGATCCTGGTTTCGCTCGGCGATTGCGCGTCACTGCCAATGTTCCCGGCATGAGTGATTCCTTCGGGGTCAAAGCCGTCACGACCGCGCCTATCGTGAGAACGTCAGCATAGGTCCGGGCGTGCCGACGGAAGTTGTTCCCAAGCTGCTGGCGCGCGTTGGCCCCGTACACGAAGTGGTCCCGGTTGACGTTTTCGTCCCCGGCTGTCCTCCTTCGGCGAACACCATTTTCTATGCCTCAGCGAATTGTTGGAAGGGCGCAATCCGAGCTGAGTTCAAGAACAGATTCGGAGCGTAACCTTGCCGGAAGCGAACGTGACAACGAACAACAAAACCATCATGATCGACCCCGTGACCCGAATCGAGGGTCACTCTAAATTCACCCTGCACCTCGACGACCAGGGCCGGGTCGAGGACGCCCGCTTTCACGTCACCCAGTTTCGCGGCTTCGAAAAATTTTGCGAGGGCCGGCCTTTTTACGAGATGCCGTCGCTGATGGCCCGATCTGCGGCATTTGCCCGGTAGCCATCTCATCGCGTCGGCTAAAGCCTGCGATCATCTCCTAGCCGTGCGAATTCCTCCCACGGCTGACAAATTGCGCCGCATTTTCGGATTAGCCGAGGTTTGCAATCGCACGCGTTGAGCCTCTTCCACCTGTCTTCGCCCGACCTTGTGCTCGGCATGGACGGCGACCCTGCCAGCACATTTTTTGGAGTTGCGGAAAAGAATCCCGAAATGGCCCGGACGGAATCCGCCTGCGGCAGTTTGGGCAGCAGATCATCGAGCGCTTCGGAGGAAAGCGGATTCATCCCGCCTGGGTCGTCCCCGGCGGGGTAAGCGAACCCCTGAGCCAAGCCCGCAGCGGACTTGGCTCAGCGGTTCGCTTACGCCGCCGGGGACGATCCAGGCGGGATGAATGCGCTTGCCGCCGAGGCGCTCGATGATCTGCTGGCCGAACTGGCGCAGGCGAATTCCATTGCGGGCGATTTCGGGATTCTTTTCGGCTACTCCAAAAATGTGCTGCTTGGCTGGGTCGCCATCCATGCCGAGGACAAGGTCGGGCGAAGACAGGTGGAAGAAACTGAGCGCGTGCGATTGCAGAACCTGGGCTAATCCGAAGATGCGGCGCAGCTTGTCAGCCGTGGGAGGAATACGCACGGCTAGGAGTTGATCGCAGGCTTTAGCGGACGCGATGAGATGGCTTACCGGGCAAATGCCGCAGATACGGGCCATGAGCGACGGCATCTCGTAAAAAGGCCGGCCCTCGCAAAATTTTTCGAAGCCGCGAAACTGGGTGACGTGAAAGCGGGCGTCCTCGACCCGGCCCTGGTCGTCGAGGTGCAGGGTGATTTTAGAATGACCCTCGATGCGGGTCACGGGGTCGATCATGATGGTTTTGTTGTTCGTTGTCACGTTCGCTTCCGGCAAGGTTACGCTCCGAATCTTGTTCTTGAACTCAGCTCAGGATTGCGCCCTTCCAACAATTCGCTGAGCACATAGAAGATGGTATCGGCCGAAGGAGGACAGCCGGGGACGAAGACGTCAACCGGGACCACTTCGTGTACGGGGCAAACGCGCGCCAGCAGCTTGGGAACAACTTCCGTCGGCACGCCCGAACCGATGCTGACGTTCTCACAATAGGCGCGGTCGGTGACGGCTTTGACCCCGAAGGAATTTCTCATGCCGGGAACGTTGGCGGTGACGGCGCAGTCGCCGAGCGAGACCAGGATCTTTGTGCGCTCGCGGACCAGCTTGATTTTGTGCAGGTCTTCTTCACTGCTGACCGAGCCCTCGACCAGGGTAATATCGACGGAGTCGGGAAAAATCTTGGCATCGACGAGCGGACTATAGACGAGGTCCGCCTTTTGAGCGACGGACAGAAGACGCTCATCAATATCCAGAAAGGACATGTGGCATCCCGAGCAACCGTCGAGCCAGACTGTCGCCAAACGCAGCTTACTCACTCCCAATCCTCCCCTCGCATCAGGGTTAAGTAGGGGAGAAACTGGCGGCGTTTCAGCATTTCCGCCACCGATCTACCCTTTTCGAATAAAGCGCCCGTGGGACAGACATGCACGCACTTGCCGCAACTGGTGCAGGATTCGGAAGATCCCCAGGGCTGGTTAAGGTCTGTGATCAAGAGCGCATCGACGCCGCGGCCCATGACGTCCCAGGTATGCGCGCCTTCGATTTCATCGCACACGCGGACACAGCGCGTACAGAGAATGCAACGGTTGGGATCAACCACGAAGCGATCGTGCGAAGCATCCACCTGAACGCGGGGATAGCGATAAGGATAGTGAACGTGAGTGATCTCCAGTTTCTGCGCCAGGAACTGCAATTCGCAGTGGCCGTTGGAGACGCAGACCGAGCAGATGTGGTTGCGTTCGGTGAGCAGCAACTCGATGATGGAGCGGCGGTATTTCTGCAGGCGCTCGGAGGTGGTCGAGACCTCCATGCCTTCCTGTACCAGAGTGGCGCAGGCGGGCAGAAGCTTGGTGGTGCCCTTGACTTCGACCAGGCACAAGCGGCACGCTCCGATAACGGACAGGCCCTTCAATTCGCACAGGGTGGGAATGAAGATGTTGTTCTGGCGCGCCACTTCGAGAATAGTCTCGTCGGGACGGGCGCTGACGTCACGGTCGTCGATCTTTAGGGTTTTAACGGTGCCGGCGGCGGGGCTCATCGTGTCACTCCCTGACGATCTGCTTCTTCGGTGTCCGCAGTCTGGTGATTACCGCAGACGCCGGCGGGGCACTGGTGTTTTTCGATGTGTGCCTTGTATTCCTCGGCGAAGTAGCGGAGCGTGCTCAGCACCGGGTTGGGGGCGGACTGGCCGAGACCGCACAGACTGGTGTTCTTCATGAGATCGCAGAGGTCTTCGATCAGGGCAACGTCTTTCGAGCTGGCCTCGAAGCGCGTGATCCGGCCGAGCAATTCGTTCATCTGGAAAGTTCCCACCCGGCAGGGGATGCACTTGCCGCAGGATTCGCTCATGCAGAAATCCATGAAGTACTTGGCGACATCGACCATGCAGGAACTGTCGTCCATCACGATCATGCCGCCGGAGCCCATGATGGAACCGACTTTGGCAAGAGATTCGTAGTCGACCGGCATATCGAGAAATTCCGCAGGGATACAACCGCCGGAGGGGCCGCCAGTCTGCGCCGCCTTAAATTCGTGGCCGTCGGGAATGCCGCCGCCGATTTCGAAGATGATGTCGCGCAACGTGATGCCCATGGGCACTTCCACCAAGCCGGTGTTTTCCACGCGGCCGACGAGCGCGAAGACCTTGGTGCCCTTGCTTTTTTCGGTGCCAATCTTGGAGTACCACTCGCCGCCATTGCGGATGATGGGCGCGATGTTGG
>CAVZUP010000088.1:0-6592 GCA_963778255.1 uncultured Acidobacteriaceae bacterium | reverse complement strand
TAGGTAAATGTCAGGCCGAAGTTAGCCAGCACCTGATTGAACAACCGCGGCGTTCCACCATAAAGATTGTGTCCGGCGACAACGTGATCGCTAGCCTTGAGCATAGTAGCGACAGCATTGATGGCCGCCATCCCGCTGGCGAACACGCGCGAAGTTGTCCCGCCCTCTAGCGCCGCCAGGTTCGTCTCCAACCGGTCACGGGTCGGATTCGATACGCGCGAATATTCGTAGCCTTTATGTTTCCCGATCTCTTCCTGAACGTAGGTTGAAGTCGGGTAAATGGGCGCGCTGACAGCTCCGGTCAGAGGATCAGCTTCCTGCCCAGCATGGATGGCGCGAGTGGCAAAACCCGATGGTTTCGTAGTCAAGGATTCTCCTGAATTAGCGCTTAGCCAGTGCGGTGTTCTGCAAGTTCTTCACCCTGTCATCCTGAGCGAAGCGAAGGACCTACGCATTTATTCCGCAACTATTTGGTGTGCCGATCAAAGAACGGCTCTAGATTCCGCCCTCAAAAATCTTCTTCGACAGATACCGCTCCGCTGAATCCGGAATCAGCGTGACCACGTGCTTCCCTGCTCCCAGCCGTTTGGCAATCTGCACCGCCGCGTAGACGTTCGCGCCAGCGCTCGAACCGCCAAGCACGCCTTCGCGCGCGGCCAGTTCTTTGACCATCCCAAAGGCATGAACATCGGTGACCATCATGACTTCGCTGCAAACCGAAGCGTCGAAAATCTTGGGGATAAAACTCGACCCAATCCCTTCCACTTTATGCGGCCCAGGTTTGCCTCCGCCGAACACCGACCCTTGCGTTTCCACCAGAACGGTATGCACGTTCGGAAGGCGCTCTTTCAAAAATCGGGCAATCCCGGTAAATGTTCCAGCCGTGCCACTGCCGATCGTGACCGCATCAATGCGGCCTTCCATCTGTTCAAAGATCTCTCGGGCGGTAGTCTCGTAATGAATATCGGGATTGGCGGGATTCTCGAACTGCGCGGCCATAAATGCGCCCGGGTCGGAAGCCGCCAGGTCTTTTGCGCGTTGAATGGCTCCCTGCATCCCCTCGGCCTCCGGAGTGCGCGTCACCTCCGCGCCTAGCGCCCGCATGATGATGACCTTCTCTTCCGAAAATTTTTCCGGGACAAACAGCCGCACCTTGTACCCGCGAGCTACGCCGATCAGAGCCAGCCCGATGCCAGTATTTCCGGCGGTAGCTTCGATGACGGTGCCGCCGCGCTTGAGCTTGCCTTCGCGCTCGGCGCGGGCAATCAGGCCGATGGCGGCGCGGTCCTTCACGCTGCCTCCCGGATTCAGGTATTCAAGCTTGGCGAAAATATCAGCCGACCCCGCCGGGGCCAGTTTCTTCATGTGCAGCATGGGAGTTTCGCCGACGAGCTTGGAGATATCGTCGCTAACGCGCAGGCGTGAATTCAAGGTAGTTGACGGCACGTTATCAGAGTAAGGAAGAGCAAGGGCCAGCGTCAATGCGGGGATTTTGTAATTTCGCAATTTGGTAACTTGGTAATCTAACCTCGAATTCAAGAGGGCCGCGGCCTCGCGTAGAGCAAGAGCGAATTCTAATTACCAAATTACAAGATTGCCAAATTACAAAATCCCGCCTTATTGCGCCCCGGAAGCCGCCTCTCCACCGGCGTAATACCCGCTCTTGGTGCGGACGGTCAGTTTACCGCCGCCGTGCGCATGGGCTTCCACCTTCACTTCCCGATAACCGCCCTGGGTTTTTGGGGTCGTAGGTTTGTATCCAATGGTGTACTGCGTGCGAATATCGTGCGCCACGGTGCGGCTGATCGCGTCTACCTCATCGAGCGTCTGCGGGAAGAAAGCAATGCCGCCAGTTCTCTCGCTCATCACCTTCAAGTCATGTTTGGCACGCTTCGGATGTTCTTCCTTCTCCAGAATGCCAATCGCGTAAACCGTCGGTCCGCCATCGGCCTGCAGACGCCGCACCGCCTGCTCCAGAGTTTCGTTGCTCTCGTTATCGCCGCCATCCGTAACCACAAAAATAACTTTCTTTTCCAGCTTCGCCTCTTTCCTCAATTTTTCGGCGGAAGCCACAATCGCATCGTAGAGCGCGGTACCGCCGCGAGCTTCGATTTTTTCCAGCCCCTCTTTCAGCTTGTTGATGTTCGAAGTGAAGTCCTGGTCAAGGTAGAAATCGTCATTGAAGTTGACGATGAACACCTCATCGTTCGGATTCGACGCCCGCACCAGATTCAAAGCCGCGGCATTCACCTTCTCCCGCTTCTCGCGCATGGAACCCGAGTTATCGACGACAATGCCCATGGAAACCGGTATGTCCTCGTGCCGGAACGAAGCGATGGTCTGCGGATGCCCATCCTCGTAAACAGCGAAATTGTCTTTATCGAGGTCAGTGACAATGCGCTGCTTGTTGTCGATCACCGTGGCATGAAGCAGAACTTCTTCGACCTGTTTGCGGAAAACAAAAACGCCGCCATCGCTGGCATCCGGACTTTGTTCGCCCTTCGGGGACGCCGCCGTTTGCCCCGTGGCAGATTGCGGAGGCACGGCGCTCGGTGCCGCTTGGGCCGGAGATTGCGGATTCGCCGGTGTAGCCAGGAACAGGGTTGTCAGAAAGAAGAAAACCAGTAGAGGGATATTATTCCGTCGGCGCATAGTAACCCGTCTTGGCGTAGACCTTGAGCGGCGGCAGTCCTTTGGGCGGCAAGAGTTTCACTTTGATTTTACGCCATTTGCCATCATGCGTTGGATTCTTTGGGCGGTATCCAATCACATACTGGTTGCGCAACTCGATCCCAATCTTCGTGGAAACATCCGCCAGGTCATTCGGGTTATCGATGGTAAAAGCCCGTCCCCCGGTCAGCTCCGTAACGTCGCTGAGCAGGCTCGGTCCCAGCCGTTCTTCTTCGTTCGGAAAATAATGATCGTAGATGCCAATTGCGTAAATGAGGACGTCGGCTTCCTTGACCATCGACCGGATCTCGCCTTCCGTGTATCGGCTATGGTTATCGCCGCCGTCGGAAATAATCAGCAAGGCTTTTTTCGGATACTTGGCCTGGCGCATCTTGGTCACGCCCATGTAAATCGCGTCCAGCAGCGCCGTGCGCCCCCGCGGAATCGTATAGAGCAGCCGCCCCTGTATGTCATCCACCGAACTGGTGAAATCGGCAATCTCCTCCGGCCGATCGGAGAAGGCGATCATGAAGAATTCATCCTGCGGATTCGCGGTTTTAAAGAACTCCGCCACCGCCTCCCGCGCGCGCTCGATCTTGCTGCTCATGCTGCCGCTCATATCGAAGATCACTCCAATCGATACCGGAGCGTCTTCGCTCGAAAACGTCTTGATCTCCTGCTGATCTTTGCCTTCAAAAAGGTTGAAGTTCTCGCGGTCGAGCCCGGTCACCAGCCGGTTGAGCGGATCGGTAATGGTGACCGGCACCAGAACCAGATCCACGCCGACCTTGTAGGGCTTGGTATGAGTCGTGAGCGCCGGATCGCCAGCCGGCTCATGGGGAGCCTGCGGCTGCACGCGCGGCTGAATGTGAACATCCTCAGACGAAGTCTGGGCAAAAAGTGGGAAGGCGCCGCACAGCGCAACCACCAGAAGTACCGCGAGGGAGACGCGAGCCGAAAGCAGTCTGCCGTACCACATAAGCCCCACCAAATCCGCGCCGCCAGGGGAGGCGACCATCATCCCCTAAAGGAATCGGTCGCAACTAGCTCTTCTGAGCGGGATAGTAGCACAGTCTCAATAAAGTGTTGTCACCTTTTTCGAAAGCATCGACGATCCTTTTTGGACGATCCCAACCGTGGCTTCCGACGGTGATCTTGGTCGTGCCCTTTGAGTTTGGCGCCGGGACCTCGCCGTCCCTGCTACAATTCTGCCTTCCCTTTTATGGCGATTATTTACCCATTCCGAGCTTGGCGTTACAAACCAGAGCGCGTCCCGGTCCAGCAGGCCGTGACCCAGCCCTACGACAAGATCACCCCAGCCATGCAGGATGCCTACTACCAGGCCAGTCCTTATAACCTGGTGCGGATTATCCTGGGAAAACGCCTGCCCGAGGACGGCAATACCGAAAACGTCTACACCCGCGCCGCCGCGTCCTTCCAGAACTGGCGAGAGACGGGCGTTTTGCGACGCGACCGCGAACCTTCTATCTACCGCTATTCCCAGACGTTTAAGGTTCCGGACGGCGCTCCCGGAGCCGGGACGCAAGCCGAGCGTCGAGGCTTCATCGCCCTGGGACGAATCGAAACCTATTCCGCCGGAATCATCTTCCGCCACGAACAGACGCTTTCCAAGCCCAAGGCCGACCGTCTCGACCTGCTGCGCGCAACCCAAGGCCATTTCGGCCAGATCTTTATGCTGTACGGCGCAGCCGGCAAGGTCGATGCCCTGCTCGATTCGGCCGCCAATCCGGACATCGAGGTCACCGACGAATACGCCGTAGTCCACCGCGTCTGGAAGGTCTCCGATCCCGCCATTATTTCCGCCGTGCAAGCGCAGATGCGCGATCGCAAGCTGATCATCGCCGACGGCCATCACCGCTACGAAACTGCCCTCACCTATCGCAACGAGAGGCAAGCCACCGCCGAAACCAGTTCCGGCCTGCCCGCTCCCTACGACTCGGTCATGATGACCTTCGTTGACATGGACCGTCCCGGCCTGGTCATTCTGCCGACGCACCGATTAGTGTTTGGCTTGCCCTCCTTTTCAGCCGAGCGCTTCCAAGCGGAGGCAAAGCAGTTTTTCAACCTGGAAGAAGTCGATGCCGCCGTTGACGCGCCGCGCGCCACCGCCATCCTCCAGCAAGCCGGGCACGCCGGAACGGCGCTGCTGGCCGTTACCGCCGGACGCGCCTTTCTGTTGCACACCCCGAAAGCCATTGGCACCGCCGTGTTCGGAAGACTTTCTCTCCGCCAGCAGGCACTCGACGTCGTGCAGTTGCACAAATGCCTGCTCGAAGGCGTCCTGAAGATCTCCGAGGAAGCCATTCGCAACCAGGTGAACGTTTCCTATTGCCGCGAGGCCGCCGAAGCCCTCTCGCAGGCGCAAAGCGGAAAAGTCCAGGTGGCGTTCCTGATGAATCCCGCGCCCATGGACCAGGTCCGCAGCATCGCCTTCGCCGGCGAAGTCCTGCCCCAGAAGTCCACCGATTTCTACCCCAAGCTGCTGAGCGGCCTAACGATTTATGCCCTGGATTAGCGTACCTAGTACGCAGCACTTAGTACCCAAGTGGAAAGCGCGGCACTGGTTACTGAGTACGGTGTACTGGATACTGCTGAGCGCGGTGCTTCTGTCTGCAGCGCCCTCCGCGCCCACACCAGAAGAGAAGCACATTTCCGTCTATTCTCCCGTCGCGACCTATACGCTCCCGGTCCTCGACCGTGGAGGCCATGAATACGTCGGCCTGCTAGAACTTCTGGAACCGCTAGGCCGCGTAAGCACCGACTCCAATGGACGCAAGTTAAAGCTTCGCTATAACGCATTCGACGGAGAATTCGCCGCCGGCAATCCGCGATCCCGGATTCGCGGCCGCGACTTCGATCTGGGCGCTCCCTTTCTGATCGAAAACCTCCGCGGATTAGTCCCCCTAGCCTCGCTGAACGCCTTGCTCCCGCGCCTCCTGGGAACATCCGTCAATTTTCACGAGAGCGCGCGCCGCCTGTTCATCGGCGGCGTAGGCATCCAACCCAGTTTCCGCCTGGAGTCAGGCAACCCGCCGCTACTGGCAGTGAGTTTCACCGCCCCGGTCAACCCAACCATCTCCACCGAACCCGGCCGGCTGCGGATGGTCTTCAAGCGCGATCCCGTTGTCTCTCCGGGAAGCCAGTCGATCACCTTTGACAACAAAATCATCACCCACGCCACGTACTCCGAGAACAACGGAGACGCCGAAGTCGACGTGACCGCAAACGAGCCGCTGCTGGCCAGCTTCAGCAACGACCGCAAGACCATCACCGTAGCACCCGTGAAACCGGCGCCAAGCGCCGCCGCGTCTGCACCGCAGAATCCGGCGCAAGCGCGACCCGCAGCCAACATCTCATCAGGCAGCAACACTGCCCATCGCATTCTAGCCATAGTTGATCCCGCGCACGGAGGCGACGAGCGCGGAGCCGCCCTGACCGACACGCTGGCCGAAAAGGACGTCACTCTGGGCTTTGCCCGCCTGCTGCGCCATGAGCTGGAACTCCGCGGTTTCGCCGTCACCCTACTGCGCGACTCCGACGCCACCATAACTATGGATCAGCGCGCCATCGCCGCCAACACCGCCCACGCCGGAATCTACATCAGCCTGCACGCCGTCTCGCAAGGCAGCGGAGCCCGCGTCTACACCGCCCTGCTTCCGGTCGAAGGCCCCGCCAACGGAGTCTTTCATCCCTGGAACGCCGCCCAGTCGCCGTCTCTGCCCGTCAGCCGCGTAATATCGACCGCCATCGTGGCCGGACTGCAAAAACTAGAATTTTCCGTCAAAGCCTCCTCCGCATCGCTGCGTCCGCTGAACAACATCTCCATCCCCGCCGTCGCCGTAGAACTAGCCCCCGGGGAAAACGGCATCGCCGACCTGACCTCCGCCAACTATCAACAGCG
>CAVZUP010000087.1:0-27733 GCA_963778255.1 uncultured Acidobacteriaceae bacterium | reverse complement strand
CGGTAAATACTGTGCAGCTCGCGCGCATTGATCTGGCCCGGAGCAGTCTTGAGTCCGGCCTTGGCATCGACCGCGCCGAACGTGAACGCGCTGCCGGCGCGCACGCTGAGCACGCGGCTGATGATGCCTTGCTCGCCCATGCACAATCCGATCAGCGCATGTTTATCGCCCTGCGTCTGCAAGAACTTCATCATGGCCACGTTGTCGGAGAGCGAGGTCGCGGTGGTGACAACCTTGTAGTAGTCGGCTGGAATCTTCAGCATCTTCTCCAGCGTCTCTTCCAGGTCGCGCGTGGCGCGGAAATCGTGGAACGAAAGAATCAACCCGGCGCGGCTGCGCAGGCGCGCGATCGCTTCCGGCTTGGCTTTCAGCGCGGTCTGCAGTTCGATGTCGACAATCTGGCAGCCCGCGGCGTGCGCCTTGCTGAGCGTTTCCAACTGCGCGGCAAGCGATCCCTTGAACTTGCCGCCATTGTCGGCGCGGCGACAGGTAGCAATGGCGGTGACGTACTGATGCGTCTCCAGAAAACGATGGAGCTTGGGAAGCGCGGCCGCGGGCTGCTTCAGATAATCCAAACGAAACTCAAGCAAGGGATTATCCCGCGCCATCGACTCAGCGACAGAGAGCATGTCTTCGATCGTGTCGCCGCTCAGTGCCAGACAGACCTTGGGCAAGCGCTGGGGCAGGAAACGGGGCGCGACACTAGAAGGTATAGCCAAGGCCATTTGTTTTCAACGTTCGGCGCGATATTACAGGGGTGCAGGCACAGATGCAACCTTTTAAGAAGCGTCGTGGAGCTCACAAGACACTTTGGAGCAAAGGGGCTCAATACCCTCGTAACCTTGACCCCCCCGCGGGCGCTTGTTACTTTTCGGCTGTAACCCTTGTCTTCCTAAAGAGATAGCGGACACATCCCCGGACCCGCGAGGAGTTGGAGGTAAGATGAAGAAAACAGGAATGTTAATGGTTCTGGCGATGGTAGCGACCTTGGCGGTGGCCCAACAGGCGACAACCGCGATGGCGCCCGATGCCGACGGCATCGTCCATACCTCGGTCAATGTACCCTTCGTGCGTTTCCAGACCCCAACCGCGGCTGACATTTATTGCGCCGGTTTTCTTACCAAGGATCGGGTTCCCGACGCCAACTACGTCAACGGCGGCCTGCAGACCCCGACCTCCACCAAGTTCGAAATCGGGGAACTGGTCTACCTGTCGGGCACCGGCTACCAGGCGGGCCAGCTGTACTCGGTCGTCCGCGAAGTGCGGGACGTCAATGAATACGAAATCTATCCTGGGCAGAAAAAAGTTCTGTCGGCCGCGGGACGCCCCTACGGCGACATTGGCAGAGTGCGGGTCATTGATACCCGCAGTCACAGCGCCATCGCCCAGGTGGAATTCAGTTGCGATCCCATCAACCCCGGAGACGTAGTGCTGCCGTTCACCGAAAAACAGCCGGTGAGCTTCCACGTACCCGGCCATTTCGACCGCTTCGCGCCCGCCAACAGCAAGCTGAGCGGACGGATCGTGCTGGGCAAGGATTTCGACAGCGAGCTCGGCACGGGCATGAAGCTTTATATGAATATCGGCGGCAACCAGGGCGTAAAAGTCGGGGACTATTTCCGCGTCGTGCGTTCCTACACCGCCACTTTGCGCGATCCGGTGGATTCGCTCTCTTTCAAAGCGCAGACTTCGGAAGACACGCAGATGCGCCCGCCGACGTTTGAAGCCGATCGCTTCACCAAGACCAAAGGACCGAACATTCACGTCGGCGATCTGCCGCGGCGCGCCGTGGGAGAAGTCGTCGTCCTGAACGTGACGCCGACGGCGTCGTCTGCCATGGTTGTATTCGCGCTGGAAGATGTGTACGCGGGCGACACGGTGGAACTGGACGAGCAACAGTAAGCACAAACAGCATTCGATCAGTGCGAGGGGAGAGCGATTCTCCCCTCTTTTTTATTGCCAGGCGTTTTGCCAAGCGTTATTGCCAAGCGCACACACGCGGGAAAGCCGAGGGCGGCTGTCCCTATACATCGCCGTCGGAAAAAACCTCGGCGGTAAAAGCCTCGAGGGCCGCGCCCTTGCGCCAGGCATCGAGAGGCAGTCCAGCCTTGCGGCAGGTCTGCTCGAGAAAGGTCTCGCGATCCCAACCTTGTTCGACGGGGACTTGCGGCAGCAGCAGGCCGCGGCGTCCGGCGTGCGAGATCAGCAGACCGTGGCGTCCGACTTCCACCTCATCGGGATGAATCGGGAACAGACGCGAGAGCACGCTCAGGGAAACTTCGAGGTTCGGGACTTCCTCCTCGGTCACCGGCAAGAAACGGGAATCGTTAAACGCGGCCGCCCGGGCCGTTTCGGCGACGGCGCGATAGAGAGGCACGGTGGGCATGGCATAGCCGACGCATCCCCGCAATTCGCGCTGATGTTCGCCACGCCGATCGCCGCGTAAGTAAAGAGTGGTGAACACGCCACGTGGCTCCGCTAGTTTGGTCGACGGTGGAGCGTCGGGAAGAGGCTGGCGCTCCAGAAAAGAAACGATCGACTGGTGCGCGATGCCCAGCAGAATTCGGCGGTCATCGAGAGAGAATTCTGTAGCGAGCTGCGCCGGGCGAGTCACGCTGCCCGCGGCGGGATTTTCGGATGGCTTGGCCGACAGAGTATCGGTTTCACTATCAGACAGCTTGGACATCGCGTTTTCTCCGCCGGGATAGGACGAAGGCGCGGCGCCGCCGCTTTTCCGATTTGCGGTCGATCCGCGACCAGAAGGCAATGAAGTAATCGATGGCGGAAACCAGCGACAGCAGGACCATGAACCAGATGGCGAGCCACGCAATCCAGTAGACCGGAAAAATATAAACTTGGCCGAGCGGCCACTCGTGCCAGCGGCGGGCGAGAATCACCGCCACCACGGATATGATCTGCACCAGCATCTTGAACTTGCCCAGTTCGCTCGCCTGAATCGTAAATCCCTCGGAAGCGGCAATGGAACGCAGGCCGCTGACCAGAAATTCACGGCCAATGATGACCACGGCCATCCAGGCCGGCACCAGCACGGGGTTGAACTGCACCAGCGTGATGAAGGCCGCGGCGATCAGCAGCTTATCGGCCAGCGGATCGAGCAGCATCCCCATGGTGGTGATCTGTCCGCGTTTGCGCGCCAGATAGCCATCGATGCCGTCGGTGATCGACGCCATAATGAAAACCACCGACGCCAGAATTTCTCTTTCTCCCGTCTGCTCGTGGGAGAAACGCGGGGTGCAGAGAATCCAAATAAGCAACGGAATCGCGGCAATGCGAGTGAGCGTGATGGAGTTGGGGAGATTCACGCGATGATTGAGCCCAGGGACCGCGCGGCGGTCAAGTGTGATTATCCTCTACATCCCAGGACAAGGCAACGGACGGATGGCGGGGGGTGCTAATCAGCGCTCTTTCTCAACACGGACTCGCCACGGAGACACGGGGTCACGGAGAAAACCAAATGCTTGGCAAAACCTTGTTCTTCCAGCTTCTTCCAGATTTGAGGTTTTCTCCGTGTCTCCGTGCCTCCGTGGTGGATTATTCGCTCTTCTATTCCTTCTTCGCTGCCTTGAAGCCCGCGGCCTTGGCATCGAGTTCGGTCATGAATTGTCCGGCCTTGGTCTTGCCATACCAGCGGCCGCCTTTGTGATAGACGCCGGTCTCGGTGTTGACCCAAACCTTGCCGCTGGCCTTGGCGGCGGCGATGTCGGCGCTGGTGGGTTTCGCTCCTGACTTGCTTGCGCTGGAGGCTGGAGCTGCGGATTTTGCCGTGGTTGAAGTGGAGCTTGCTCCGCTCGAAATCGCCTGCGCGCTAGCCAACGCCGGTGCCATCGCAACCGTGAGTATTAGACAGAGTACGAGCGTCCAGAGAGTGAGTCTTCTTCGTGTGTGGTTCATTTTCCCCTCCTCACACTAGGCATAAATTCCGCGCTGCCGAATCGTGTACGCGACGCGATCAATCGCCAGCATGTAGGCGGCGATGCGGTTATTCACGCCGTGCGTCTCCGCGTACCGGATCACGTCATCGAACGCCGCAACCATGATGTCGCCCAGGCGCTCGTTGACTTCCGATTCTTTCCAGAAGTAGCCCTGGCGATCCTGCACCCACTCGAAGTAAGAAGTGGTGACGCCGCCGGCGTTGGCCAGAATGTCGGGTATCACGAAGACTTTCTTCTCGGCGAGGATGTCGTCGGCAGCCGCCGTGGTGGGGCCGTTCGCGCCTTCGGCCAGGATTTTGCATTTCACCCGGTCGGCATTCCGGCTGGTGATGACATTCTCGGTCGCCGCCGGAATCAGGATGTCGCAATCGACCAGGAGCAGCTCCGCTGGATCGTACTTCTCGGCGCCGGGGAAGCCGTGAATGGTGCCATTGCGCTGGCGGAATTCCCACAACGCTTCCATGTCGATGCCGTCTTTTTTGTAGAGGCCGCCCCCGACCTCGACAATGCCAATCACCTTGTATCCGGCTTGGGCCATGAGCCGGGCTGCGTTCGAGCCGACGTTGCCGAAGCCCTGCACGATGACCCGGGTGGTGTCGCGATTCAGGTGCAGCTTCTTGATCGCTTGATCGCAGACCATAAGCACGCCGCGTCCGGTGGCCTCGCGGCGTCCGCGCGATCCGCCAATGTTGATCGGCTTGCCGGTCACAACCGCTGTGACGGTTTGGCGCGCGTGCATGGAGAAAGTGTCCATGATCCAGGCCATGGTCTGTTCGTTGGTGTTCACGTCGGGCGCGGGAACGTCTTTTTCCGGGCCGATAAATTCGAAGAGCTCGGCTGTGTAGCGGCGGGTCATGCGCTCCAATTCGCCCTGCGACATTTTGTGCGGATCGCAGATGATGCCGCCCTTGGCGCCGCCGAAGGGAATATTGACGACCGCGCACTTCCAGGTCATCCAGCTCGCCAGCGCGCGCACTTCGTCGAGGTTCACGTCGGGTCCGTAGCGCAATCCACCCTTAGCGGGGCCGCGGGCGATGGAGTGCTGCACGCGGAATCCGGTGAAAACTTCGAGGCTGCCATTATCCATTGCGACGGGGATATGAACGATGATTTCGCGGCTCGGACTCCGCAGCACTTTCCACAGTCCTTCATCGAGATTCAGCTTATGCGCGGCCAGGTCGAAGCGGGCGGCTTGCGCCTGCCAGGGATTAGTTTCCTGCTCGAGATCCAGAGTCGTGGTCATAAAGTCTCCCTTAAGAGTGCGATCGATGCTTGCGAATCAGTGCTTGCGATTGACGCTTGCGAATCAGTGCTTGACGCTTGCCACTGCCACCCCAAACGAGGCAGGCAAGCCTCGCAAAGTATATTGCCGGGCCGCAGGCTAGGCAAGCACCGGGAGTACCATAAAGGGAACCCGTATTTACAACGTGCGCACGAAGATGTACACTCATTGTGTATACAGAGGCGCTCATGCCCGCGACCGGAACCAAGACCAGGAAAAACCGCGACGAGACCATTAACCTGCGCGCCAGCCGGCGGCAGAAGGCGCTGATCGACCGGGCGGCAAATGCGCTGGGCCGCAACCGTTCCGATTTCATGCTCGAAACCGCCTGCCGCGAAGCCGAAACCGTTCTGCTCGACCGCCGGTATTTTGCCTTGTCGAGCGAGGAATTCAAGCGCTTCGCGGCGATGCTCGACAAGCCACCGGCAAGCAACGCGAGACTGCGGCGGCTGCTGAAGACGAAAGCTCCCTGGGAACAATAGGCTGGGGCTAATCAACTGCGGCTAATCCATATGAGCCGGAGCGACCAACCGCTGAGCGCGCCCGAGAAGCTGCGCGCCGATCACGACCTTTCGGACTTCGATTGCGGAGAACCGTCGCTGGACGACTGGCTGCGGCGGCGAGCGCTGCAAAATGAGGAAAGTGGCGCTTCGCGTACATATGTCGTTTGCACCGGACAGCAGGTCATCGGCTACTATGCCCTGGCGGTTGGCGCCGTGGCCCACGCGGAAGCGCCGGGCCGTGTGCGGCGCAATATGCCCGATCCAGTGCCGGTCATGGTCATCGGACGGCTGGCGATCCATAAAGACTTTCAGGGAAAAAAGATCGGCCCGGCGCTGCTGCGCGATGCCGTTTTGCGCACGCTGCAGGCCGCGGAGATTGCCGGTGTCCGCGCGATTCTGGTGCACGCGATTTCGGAGCGGGCCCGACAGTTCTATGAAGATTGTGGATTCACCGCCTCGCCGATGGATCCGATGACGCTGATGATTACGGTGGCGGAAGCGGTGAAGGCGTTCGTTGGCAACGGGTAGTATCCACCTTCAGAGACGGGCCTGCCCTGTCTCCTCTCGCTCAGCTGACTAATTCGTGCGATCCTAAGCACGGCGACAAAATCGCTGACCAACACAGATGATCCGTCCCACCTACAAAGAGCTCTTGCGTTTATCGCGCGGCGCGACGCTGGTTCCGGTGGCGAAGTCAATCTCGGCTGACCTGCTGACGCCGGTTTCTGCCTTCCTTGCTGTGGCTGAAGCGGAGCCAGATGCTTTTCTGCTCGAATCGGTAGAGGGCGGAGAAAAAATTGGACGCTACACGTTTCTCGGCGTGCGTCCGTTCTTGCGGCTAGAGTCGCGCGGGGCTGAGATCACGATCGAACGCGGCGGCAAGACTGAACGCCGCACGGGAAATGTCTTCGATGTCATCAAGGAACTGCTGCAACAGCATCGGCCGGCGGCGATGGAAGGATTGCCTCCGTTTACCGCCGGCGCGGTGGGCTATTGCGCGTATGACATTGTGCGGCGGCTGGAGAATATCGGCGAGCACGCTGCCGATGACCTCGACGTCCCCGATTGTGTGCTGATGTTTTTCGATCGCGTGCTTGCCTTCGATCACCTGCGGCACCAGATCCATATTGTGGCGTCGGCGGACGTGACGCGGGAGGCGCCCAAAGCAGCCTACGAGCGCGCCGTCAAGGACATTGCGCGCATCGAGAAGAAACTTGCCTCGGGATGGAAGCCGGCGTATTGGCGGAAGGCGGCGGCGAAGTCGAAGCTGGCGGTGAAGGCGAGAACTCCGAGGCAGAAGTTCTTAGAGAGCGTCCGACAAGCCAAAGAGTACATTGCCGCCGGGGATATTTTTCAGGTCGTGCTTTCGCAGCGCTGGGATTTCGAGCCCGGAGTCGCTCCGCTTGATCTCTACCGCGCATTGCGCACGGTGAATCCGTCGCCGTATATGTATTTTCTGCGCTTCGGCGGCGGGAAGAACGGGCGCAAGAATTCGGCGGGAATGCACGTGCTCGGCTCGTCTCCCGAAATGCTGGTGCGGGCTGCTGGACGCAAGCTTGAATATCGCCCGATTGCCGGAACGCATCCGCGCGGCCGCGATGAAGCGGAAGACGCGGCGCTCGAAAAGAAAATGCTCGGGGACGAGAAAGAACGCGCCGAACACGTGATGCTGGTCGACCTGGGACGCAACGACCTGGGGCGCGTCAGCGAATACGGATCGGTGAAGGTCCGCGACCTGATGTACGTGGAGCGCTACTCGCACGTCATGCATCTGGTTTCGGCGCTCGAAGGACGGCTGCGTCCGGAGTTGAATGCCATGGACGCCTTTGCCGCATGTTTCCCCGCGGGTACGCTTAGCGGTGCGCCGAAAGTTCGCGCCATGCAGATCATCGAAGAACTGGAGCCGACGCGGCGCGGCGTCTATGGCGGCAGCGTCCTCTACGCCGATTTCGCGGGCAATCTCGAT
This sequence comes from uncultured Acidobacteriaceae bacterium, assembly GCA_963778255.1. Taxonomy (GTDB): domain Bacteria; phylum Acidobacteriota; class Terriglobia; order Terriglobales; family Acidobacteriaceae; genus Acidiflorens. The sequence goes on along the minus strand of CAVZUP010000087.1, from coordinate 20,029 downwards.
TCCTGCATCGCGATTCGAACCATGGTCATGAAAGGCAAGAAGGCCTACCTGCAGGCGGGAGCGGGAATCGTGGCCGATTCCGATCCGCAGCGTGAGTTTGAGGAAACGGAGAACAAGGCGCGGGCCGTGCTGCGGGCTGTCGATATGGCTAGAGGCGGCGAGTAGGACAACCTTCGTTTGGCTATCGCTACGAGTGGCCCGGGCCGGACTCGATGGATGCCTTCAGCGCTTTCGTCACTTCGCCGGCGATGTCGTCCTGGATCATGATGATATCGTCGAATGGGCGGTCGTAGGTTTCACTCCAGATCACGTAGCCGTTCTCGGCACGAATCAAGCGCGCGGCAATTCTTACCCTGCCGCCTGACTTGCGCACGCTCCCATCGAGCACGTAGGCAACACCGAGCGTCTTGGCAATATCGGCGACGGGGATTTGTTTGCCCTTGAAATAGAACGAGGACGTGGGGGCCGGGACCCGAAGGTCCGGGATCTTGCTGAGTTTGTCGATCAGCTCCTCGGTCATACCATCGGCGAATTCCTCCTCTTTCATCCCCTCGGTCAAATCGAGAAAGGGCAGCACGGCAATCGATTTCTGCGGCTGTGCAGCCATGACGGGCGAGGCTGAGGAATTGTTGTTCGAGGGCTTGCCGTGGAAGAAAAAAATGGCCATGAGCACCAAGCAGAGCGCTGCGCCGACGGTCCATGCTACACCGCCTCTGAGAAGCCCAAGCTTGGATTGCGCACCAGGCGCTGGCGCATCGCTACTCGCCCCCTGGGCGATGGACGCATCTGTCTGCTGGTCTGGACACGGACTGACCGTTGCCACCATCCGATATCCCAGCCGAGGCACAGTTGCGATGTAAGTGGGCTGCTTGGGATCGTCGCCGAGCAAACGGCGAAGTGACGTCACGGCCTGGTAGACCGAGTCCGGAGAAACGGTGACGTCAGGCCAGACCTGGCTGAGCAAATCATCGATGCTTACGACTTCGCCGGCGCGCTCGGCGAGGCAGAGCAGCAGACGCATCGTCCGCTCCTCTACACGAGCCGTCTCGCCATCCCGTGAAATCTGGCTAGTCGCCGGATTCACGCACCAGGCGCCGATGCGAAGCGTTGTGGTTGGGCGTTCCATGCAGGATCGGCTACTCCATCTTTATAAACGAAGCGCGGCTTTCGCCGATTATACCGAGGCCGCGAAACGACCGCGTGATTTCAGAAGTATTCAGAGTGTTTCAGGCCACTTTCAGGACTTCCTGCGTCTTACCCGGGTATCGTGACCCTGCTTTGTGGACCGCGAACGAATCGGAGGTAAGCGAGATGGGTACCAAGAATGGAGAGAACATGATCTTGAAGAAACTGTTCAGTCTTGTCGGAATTGGAGCGCTGCTGCTCACAATTTGTGCAGCGTTGTTGACCAACGCCACGGCGGATCGTCCCGCGAAAGCTGCTGCTAAGATGGTGGCGGCCCAGACGCTCCCCGCTCCGGGGACGTACGAGATCGATCCGAGGCACAGTTTCGCGTACTTCGGCGCGAGTCACCATGTGGTCGGGCTGGTGCGGGGCCGGTTCGACAACGTTACGGGAACCATCACCGTGTCGCCGGACCCGGCCGCCTGCAGCGTCGACGTCATGATCGACCCCTCCAGCATTAGCACGCAGGTCGCCGAGCGCGACGAGGACCTGCGCGGCTCCGCCTACTTTGACGTGAAGATGTTCCCGGCGATGACGTACAAGGGGCACGGGATCCGTCGTCTGTCTGGAAACTCATGGAGGATGGACGGCTCCTTGACCATCCACGGTGTGACCAAAGTGGTGCCGCTGACGTTCACCTTCAACGGGGCGTTTTCCGATGTTCCGCCGGGCAAGCCGGCGCGCGTGGCGTTCCATGGGTCGGCGGGAACCAAGCGCGCAGATTTCGCCATGGGGGCGCGCGATCAGGGAGAAGTCGGCGCGAATTCGGCATCGGATGTCGCAATCGAAATCGATGTGGAAGCGGACCAGAAGATGCCAACGCACTAAGAACAGGACTGCGTCAATTTCCCGGAGGATCAGCACCATGAACAAATTCAGCGCTGTAGCCGCGGCAAGCTTGCTGGCCTTCCTGCTGCTCGGCAATCAAACCCGTGCGCAGGGCGCATCGGCAAAGGAATCAAACACAGCTTCTGCCACGACCGCAGCCGCGCCTCAAACCAACTGGACCATCGACAAAATCCACTCGCGCATCGGGTTCAGCGTCGCGCATTTTGTCATTACCCAGGTGACCGGATACGTCCGGGATTTTGATGCACAAGTTACGTGTGCTTGCCCAGGCGATGACTTCACCGGAGGGACGGTCGACTTCACCGCGAAAACTGCCTCCATATTCACCGACAACGAGCAGAGAGACGGCCATCTGCGATCGGGCGCATTCTTCAACGCTCAGAAGTACCCGGAGATGAAGTTCACTGGCACATTAGTAAAAGAAGACGGTAAGAACGTTTTGAAAGGTAACTTGACCATCCGCGACATTACTAAGCCAGTTTCGTTCGATGTGACTTACGGTGGTCGAATCAGAGATAAAAACCTCGGCATTGAAAAAGCCGGCTTCAGGATCACCGGCAAAGTCAACCGTCTGGAGTTTGGATTGAAGTGGAACGAAACCTTCGAAGGCGGTGGTGCGATCGTAGGCGGAGAAGTGGGAATCGACCTCAATGTTGAGATCGACAGGAAGAATTCTGGCGATAGTCCGCACGCCTCGTAGAAGAAGACAAGCTTGCGACGCCGCAAGCAGCTCACTTAGTGGTCAAAATGCAGCTGCACGCGGCAGAGGCCGTTTTTTTCGCGAATCCGTACGCGATCGGCATATTGGCGGATGATGTATCCCGCCAGATGGGCGACGCCGGACTCCGTGCCCATTTGTTCCAGGGTCGGCATGGAGTCGGCTAGTTCGATGGGGACACCGGTATATTCGATTTCGAGATCGAGGCGAAGTTCGTCCCAGACGGTGCGCAGAGTAATCAGTCCGGAGCGAAGAGGCATGAGGCGCACATTGTTGACCGTCTCGTAAGCGGCGTCGGTGGCGCGGGTGACGACTTCTTTTCTCATGCCCCAGGCCGAGCCCTGTTCCTCCATGAACTGCGTGATCTCGTCGAGGCTGTCGTTGTCCGCGCGCAGTTCCATGCTGCTTTGCTTCTTGAGACCGATGCGAAACAGCATGCTCAGGATCACCACCAGGACCGTCGCCACTGAGGTTGAAGAGCTGAACACTGGGTGGAGAAAGTTTGGAACCGTATGGTAAAGGTCCGGCACGATTTCGACGCTGAGGCCGAAGATCAGGGCAATACCGACGGCGAAGATGCGGCGCGCGTCCAACATGCGGGAGGTCAACAGCTGCAAGCCTCCCAAAATGATGAAGCAGGCGGAATAGATCAGCAGCGCACCGACGGCAGGACCGGGCATGGCGGCAACGACGGTGGCCAGCTTCGGGAAGAAGGCGAGTCCGATGACCAGCAGACCCAGAGGCAGAGCTATGGCTCGGCTGGTCGTTCCGGTGGCGACCGAAATGCCAATGCTGCTCGAAGCCGTGTTCTGCCCGATGCCTCCCAGCAGACCGGAGATAGCGGTCCCCAGGCCGTTGGTCAGGACGCCTCCACTCACCGATTTCATGTCGGTGCGCTTCCACTCCGGATCATTAACCTTCTGACAGAGCGTGGTATCGCCAACTGTTTTCAGGCTCGCCGTGAGCACGGCGATCAAAAAGGGCGGCAACAGCGCCCATTTAAATGAAAGCCCGGTGGCGACGCGTGCGGGGAAGCTTACGAATGCTGGGGGCATTTGCGCCAGTAGTTGGGCGCTATGAAATTCTCCCAGGGCGAAGGCGGCGGCGTAACCAGCCGCAACGCCGATCAGCATGGGGAACAGGTGCAGTTTGCCGCGGTTCCAGATGGTCGGAATAATCATGGCAAACAGCGTCGCCAGGCCAACCAGCAATGCCTTCGGGTCAACCGCGGCGTTGGCCTTGGAGTAGCCAAGAAAGCGCGGGCATCCTAGGGCCACCAATTGCAGTCCCGACATGGCCACCATGAGTCCGGTCACTTCTGGGGGGAACAGGAAACGCAGGCGGTAGACCACACGGGAGGCGAGGATTCCGGCAATCCCCGCGGCGAAGAGCATTCCGGAAATCAGGGAGTAGCCGCCGGCAAGACCCGCCAGGATGATTGGATATAGGTAGGTCAGGCTGCAGGTCAGCGGACAGAGATAGCCATTGCCGAAACCTCTTTTCGCTTGCACGATGGTCGCGATTCCAGAGGCGATCATCGACATGCGGATGAGGCTCTGCGTCTCGGCCGAGGTGCCGCCAATCGCGCTCACCACCAGCAGAACGTAGATCCAGCCCACCGACATCACGAACAGATGCTGAAAGGCGGCGGTGACCTGAACCGCCATGGTGGGAACGTCGTCCACGCCGTAAATCAGGTTTGCGGGCTTCTTGCGCGGGGGAAGGGGAACCGGGCCCCGCCAATCGCGCCAACGGCGCATCCGCGAAAATATAGGACTGACTCTGGAACTACTGGGGACCCCCAAACAACCTCCCGAAGGGAAAGCGGCCATCCTATCCCGCAATTGTTACCGGATTGTTACTGCAAGATGAATTGAGCCATGAACTGCCAGCCAAATCTGCCGAACCTTTAACCCCGCAGGAAGTTCGCCACCAGCTTCTTGCCTTCGCCGGTCAGCACGCTCTCGGGATGAAACTGCACGCCCTCAACCGGAAATTTCTTATGTCGTAATCCCATGATGACGCGCGTTCCGTCGCTGTCGTGGGTCCAGGCGCTGACTTCGAGATCGCTCGGAAGATCTTTTTCGGCGACTATCAGCGAGTGATAACGGGTTGCGGTCATGGGAGAAGACAGGCCACAGAAGATAGTCTTGCCGTCGTGCTCGACCTGACTGGTTTTGCCGTGCATCAGGTTCCTGGCGCGGACCACCTGGCCTCCGAAGGCCGCGCCGATGGCCTGGTGTCCGAGGCAGACGCCTAACAGCGGCACGTTGCCCTTGCTCGCGAAATGACGGATCAGTGCGATGCTGATGCCGGCTTCCTGCGGAGTGCAGGGTCCGGGAGAAACCACGATGCGCTCGGGGCGCATCGCCTCGATCTGTGAAACGGTCACTTCGTCGTTGCGGCGGACCTCGACCTCGGCGCCCAGTTCGCCCAAGTATTGGACGAGGTTGTAAGTGAACGAATCGTAATTGTCGAGGACGAAGACCACGGGTCTATTGTAGTGGCTGGGAGAGGATCGCGAATCAGGTTTCAAAGTTTCAAGGTTGCAAGGTTTCAAGGAAAAACACACGTTGCGCGATCCCAGCCGTGGACGGTCTTTCTTTGAAACCTTGCAACTCTGAAACTTTGAAACCTCGATTTTTCAGTGCTCCTTGACAGGCTTGCCGCTACTTGACATGCTTACAGACGATTTCGGGCGCGTCTTTGATACTTTGCGAAACTTTGCAACCCTGAAACCTTGAAACCTGCTTTTGGGAGCGGTTCGATGGCCGAGACGCAGCATGACCATGATAATGACAAACGGACCACGCGGCGCTTCGCGCTTCGCCTGCCGGTGACCGTCCGCTGCGGGGAAGATGAGCCGGAGCATGCGGCGCAGACCCGCGACGTCAGTGCGCGCGGCATTTGCTTTTATGTCGATTCCGCCATGCAGGCCGGCTCCGCCATTGATTTCACGCTGACCCTGCCGCCCGAGATCACGCTGACGGAAAGCATCCGGGTGCGCTGCAAAGGGCGCGTGGTGCGGGTTGAAGGTGGCAATCCGGCGAACAAGCTAGCGGTGGCTGCCGTGATCGATGAGTACGAATTTCTAGCTGACTAGTAACACCGTCTGGTGTTTTCGGGCTTTTTGCTCGATCCTTCCTTTCAGGGAGGCCTCTCCGTGGACTTTCTCCGCAGACCCACGAATGGTATGTTGGCTTTAACACTCGAGCGCTTCTGTGGAAACTTTCCTGCCGAATTGTGGCTGCCGACCACCGTGGTTCCGTCGCGGTTTACGGGCGGATTTGTGCGCCCTTTTTGCGGCTGGAATGCTCTTGTCCGGAGCCTTGCCGGTGCGCGCCCAAGCGCCCGCTGACTCCGGGGTCAAATCCGACGTCAAGCCTGACGTTAAGCCCGACCTCAAGGCCGCCGAGTCTTCCGCCGTGAACAAGGGTGCGGTTATCAAGAGCTTTCGGATTGTGCAGGAAAAAGATGGACAGGCGGTTGAGATTCTCTCAACAAAACCGCTGATGCCTTCCATTCAAGCGCTCAGCGCGCCCGATCGGCTGGTGATCGACTTGCCGAACGCGCGGCTGGAAACGAAGCAGCGGCGGATCAGCGTCCAAGCCGACCAGATCAGCGCGCTGCGCGCCGACCAGTTTCAACAAAATCCTCCAGTGGCACGCGTGGTGGTGGACCTGCTCGCGCCGCGCGCTTACACCTGGGATGCCGCTGGCAATCGGCTGGTCGTGCATCTGGGGAAAAGTGCCGGCGAGGCCAGGAATTCTCCGTTTACGCCGCCGACGGTCGCCAGTCTGACGCCAGGTCCGCAGCCGGTGGTGATGGCGGTGCGCGCGTCCGGACCGCTGGCGATCGCGGGCCATGACGGAGGCTCGGGCTCTTCGATCACGGCCGGAGCCGATACCGCCGTGCTCAGCCTGTCGAGCGGCGGCGAAGTGCATGTTTGTCCGGGAACGACCGTTTCGGTTACGCCGTCGCAGAACCGGCATAATTTGATGCTCAGCATGAACACGGGCGCGATGGAAGCGCATCTCGATCTCGACGCTTCCTCGGATTCGGTGATCACGCCGGACTTCCGCATCCTGCTGGTGGGGCCGGGCGAATTTCACTACGCCATCAGTGCGGATAATCAGGGCAACACCTGCGTGCGCGCGCTGCCCGGCAACACAGCGTCGGCGATGGTCAGCGAAGTGCTTGGCGACCGCACTTATCAGGTCAAGGCAACCGATCAGCTCGTGTTTCGTTCTGGACAACTCGACCGTGTGGATAGGACGGTGCCGATCGAGTGCGGATGTCCGCCGCCGCGAGACGCTACTTTGCTGGCGGCCAACAATCTGCCCATACAGAGCGGAGCAACTCCATCGTTGACCGCGAAGGCGGGTGCGCCGACGGAGACGGCTCCCGCGGAAAACGCGCCTTCGGCTGGAATGCCGGGGACGGACGCTTCACCCAGCGCAACTGGCGCGCCGCCGAACGAGATTCACGTGCAGGTAGAGAATTCGTTCGTGTTCCACGCGACCGGCCCTCCGCCAGCGCCGGTTGAGGATGTGCGCGCGTTGCCGATCGATCCGCGTCCGCTAAAAGCGCTGGCTTTGGTCGATCCGCTTCCTCCGCCTGCGAACCAGAAGTCCCCGGCCGCGGGCACTGAGACAGCATCGGCGCAGCACACGCCGGTGCGCGGGTTCTTCAGAAGGATCGGCGGATTTTTCGCCTCGATCTTCCATTAATCAATGATCGCGCATTAACCAATGACCGCAAGATGACGTCACTATGCCGACTGCGACATGCTCAGACGGCGGCGCCAGATTGCGCTGGAGTTGTCTGCGCCGCGCAGTGCTCCAGAATGACCGGCACTTCCATCAGCGCTCGATTGGAATATTCCCCGGCCTTCCGGCGGAATTCATCGAACGTCGCAGGATCGAGTAAACGCTGCACGGCGGGCGCAATTTTCTTGAAGGTCGGCACGACGATCCCATAGCCCTTCTCGGTTACCCACTCCGCGTTATAGCGCTCTTGCGGCAGTGTTTTCGCATTGCGTTCCACGATGACGGGCAGGTGGAACTGCAATGCCTCGCTGATCGAGCCGGGGCCTGGTTTCCCGATGAAGAAGTCGGACAAGGCCATGTAATACTCGACGTTCTGAGCGAATCCAACCACGGCGATCGGCTTCCTGGTCGGCAGGTTCTTCAGCTCAGCAGCGAGCTTCTGGTTGTGGCCGCAAATCAGGATCAACTGAACGCCGCTGTCCGCTTCGTTGAGTCTCCGGGTGATGTCGACCATCACCTGAGAGCCATGGCCTCCGAAAAGAACAATGCCGGTCGGGCAATCGGGTTCGAGCCCGAGCTGCTTTCTTTCAGCGACGCGATCCACGGCAATTTTTTCGTAGAACTTTGGCTTCAGGATCATTCCCGAGGTCAGGAAGATATGATCGGCGGGATGGCCCATGGTTAGGGCTTGCTGGCGGGCGCGCTCCGTGCCGGCGATGATGTATTCCGACTCGCGCTCAATCCAGAAGCGGGGCGGATAGTCGGCCAGATCGGTGATCAGAGTGACAAAAGGAGTCTTGGCGCGGGGCGCCACTGCGCCGTTGTTTCTTGCGGCAATCGGGCGAAGGCTATCGGCGATCTCGCGGTCGAAGTGGGGAATCACGGAGAGCACCAGGTCCGCCGGATGCTCGGCCCAGTAAGTGCGCAGCGCCTTCACGATTGGAGTGTGGTAGACACGGATGGTCGTCTGCAGAATGAGCAGGAGTTGCGGCGTGAAGCGCGTCCAGCCTTTGCGCAGAATCACATTGTAGGTGTCCTGAATGCGCAGGCCGGTGGCGCGACGAATCAGGTCGAGGGGATCGAGCAACTCCTGAATATCGAGAAGAGTTACGTCCCAGGGATTCTCTTGGCTGGAGAGCGTGGCTTTGAGAGCTTCTGCCGCGCTAAGATGTCCTCCGCCAGCATGGTGAAAAACGATTGTCAGTTTGCGCAAGAGTTCTCTTGCCTCGTTTGCAGTGAATGAATTATCTCGAAGACTGCACCGCTGCGGAAGCTGGCGTCAGGTAGCCACACCCTCGTACTCGCCATCTTCGAATAGTCCGGCCTCGTCATCGAATTCCGCCCGTTCAAAATCGTCTCGCTCTCCGCCAAGATGATCTTCGCCGGTATGACCATCATCAGGCCGCTCGGCGTATTCATGGGTCTGGACTCCCTCCTCACCAATGGTGATGTAGGTGGGATGCTCGTCGATCCAGGCTCCGCAGTTGAAATAGTCAGTTCCGTGCTCGTGCTGGTGCATGGCGGCGTGGGTGTGGCCGCAGAAAATGCGATCCGCCTGATGGTGGCGGGCGTGGGCCAGCGCGCCTTGCGCGACCTTGGACGACAAACGCAACCAGCGCGTGTTTAGCCGGTCGAGATAACGGGTCAAGGCTTTGTTTTTCGAATCCCACTTCTGCAGCTGCAGGTAGAGCAGCGTCCCTATCCAATAGCTGATGCGGACATTGCTCACCACGAAGCCGTCGAACTGATGGCCGTGGGCCGCGATGTGGCGCAGGCCTTGATATTCCCATTGATATTCCTGGTACACGCGGACGCCCACCAGATGGGACATGATCTCGGCCAGGCCGTGGTCGTGATTGCCTTCGACCCAAACCACTTCAACGTTGCGCTTGGGATTGGAGAGCTTGCGAATGTAGCCGAGAAATTTCCAGTGTTCTTTTTTCAGGCGACCGAAATTGAGATCGGCAAAAATATCGCCCAGCAGAATCAAGCGGCGGTATTCATTTTCCTGAAGAACGCGCAGGGCCTCGCGCGCGCGGCTCATGTCCGCGCCGAGGTGCAGATCCGAGAGGATCAGCGTGTCGTAGACCGGCCGTGTCATGACCTGCGGCGCCACGGCTTTGATTATTGACGTCGCGTGTTACGAGGTGATGAATTGGGAATCGATCGGAACACCGGGGTAACCGGTCAGTAATCTGCTCCGGAGATTGGAATTTTAGAAGGAACGCGCGGAAATGAGCCGCGCGCGCCGCTCTTCATTGCGGTGCGCTTAGTGCGCGGGGGGAACATAATCGGCGGGATGCGTGGATCCCTCGCCGAAGAAAAACTGCTCCATCTGCTTCACGATGACTTCCTGATCCTGCTTGCGCGCCGGATTCAGGCGGTATTCGTTGAGCAGCATTTTGCAGTGCTCCATCCACTGTCCCCACGCCTGTTGCGAGACCTGTTCGTAGATTTTCTTGCCCAAGTCGCCGTCAAACGGAGGCTCGGGGAGCCCCGGTAATTCCTGCTTCAATTTTGCGCAGAAGACTTTGTGATCTGACATAGATTTGTTCTGAAATTATCGCACAGCGAACCCGCGCGAACTGGCTGGGGAGGGGAAAGTTCGAGCGCAAAGGTGAATTTTTCTGGCATCTCCCGCGAACCCGTAAAGCACGCGTTTCACCAAAATCGTCTTGCGCAGTAATATTTTCATTGACAAATCACATACGCATGGCAATATCTTGTGGTAGGACAGCTGCTCATACTAGTAGTTGAGTAGCCCGGGCATCAAGGTGCCCTGTCGAGAACCTTGGGAGAACAAATCGTTCAAACGGAGGAAACACTTCATGGCAACCAAGAAGAAAGCCGCCAAGAAAAAGAAACACTAAGCGGACGGATGCTCGTTCAGAAATTCCCCAAAGCCTCTCCGGAGAAGCACCTCTTGAGAGGCTTTTCCTTTTGCTGATGGAAGGCCGGGCGGGGACGCCCGCCGCTCCATTAAGAATTGATACGATCAAATGACCGTGCCGACTTCCAGCATTCCGTCTGAATCCCCCGCCAATCACGTTTTTTCGTCGCGGCGTATGGCGTTGTGGCTTTTTGCGGCGTTCCAGTTCTTCTACCTGCTGACTTCGACCGGACGGGTGCGCACTCCGGACGAGTACAACACGCTCTACACGACGGAGAGCCTGGTTCTCCGCGGGTCCACCGCGGTTCAACAGGCAGTGCAGTTGCATAATTTCTACGGAAGATACGATCTGCACGGGCAACCGCGGGCGGCGTATCCTCCGGGACAAGCTTTGCTGTGCGCACCTTTTTATGCCTTGGGGGAATATGTGCTGGCGCGATTGCCGGGTGTGCCGGCGGACGACATCGACCTGGTGGTCGCGTTTTCCTCGTGCTTGAGCAGCGCGACTTTTTCGGCGCTGACGGTGGCACTCTTTTTTCTGCTGCTGAATGGGATCGGAATCCCGGCCCCCGCGTCGCTGTTGGCAGCAGCGATGGTAGGACTCGGCACTCCGGTCTTTGCCTATTCGGGCTGGCTATTCTCGGAGCCGATATCATCCGCCGTGTTTGTGGGAGCGGCCCTGCTGCTATTCGGCCGCGGCCACGAAGCAGTTACCTGGCGGGCTGCATCCATCGCGGGGTTGGTGCTGGGACTGGCCACGGTGGTGCGTCCAACCAACGTTCTTGCTATCCCCGTCTTTGCGGTCGCAATTCTGGTGCGTGACGGAAAGCCGGCGCTGCGCTCCGCGTTTGCCCTGTGCGCCGCTTCGGCGATCGGAGTGGCGGCTCTGCTGGCGCATAACACGCTGTTATTTGGCGGCCCGCTTGAGTTTGGATATCCGGCGGCGGCGGAAGGCGCCAAGCGGCTGAATACTTTCGATACGCCGCTGATCAAGGGTCTGTACGGATTCATGCTGTCTCCGGGCAAGTCGGTATTTATTTTTGCGCCACCGTTGCTCCTGGCGCTGGCTGGACTCCGGCGGCTCTGGCGGTTGGAGCGCGGCGCGGCCACTTTGGCCATATTTCTTCCGCTGCTCTATCTCTTCTTCTATGCCCGCTACACGCAGTGGGAGGGTGGATACTGCGTGGGTCCGAGGTATATGGTTCCATCGATCGTGCTGCTGTCGCTGGGCTTGGGGCCGATGCTGGCCGCGGGTGCGGCACGCACGAAGAGGATCGCCTGGGCGCTGCTGGTTCTTGGTGCGTTTGTGCAATGTCTTTCGCTCGCCACCAGTTTCATGGAAGACCAAGTCCCGCGCGGCCGCTACTACGATGCTAACTGGGATTACCGGCTGAGCTACACGCTGAGCGGGCAGGTTCATCAGTTATTGAAATACCTGGGCAGCAGCGAACCGGCGCGGCTTGGGCTGGGATGGGATCGCTGGTTCGTGTTTCTGCACAAGGGTGGGGTTTCGGCGACAACGCTCGCACTTTGGGGACTGGTCATGCTGGCAGGGCTGGGAATCAGCGTGGCGGGACTGGCCAGGAAGGTCCGCTCCGCAACCTAGCGTGTGTTCTCAGCGGCTCGTGCCGAAGAGGGCGGCGTCCAAGCGCCCACGCGACGGCCCATCTGCACCATCCTCTGCACTATCATCGGAACTATCCTCGGAATTATCCACCTGTACTATCGAGGCACTTTTGGGGTTGTTCGGCGGCGCGGCTCGTGCTAGAAACGCGTATACAGGAGTACGGAAGCGGCCTCCATGAGCCTCCGCAAGAAAACATCCAAGAAAGCGCCCCGCGACGCCGAAATCATGATTCCGGATAAGCTCTACTTCCGGATTGGCGAAGTCGCTACCTTGTGCCGTCTGCCGGCATACGTGTTGCGTTTTTGGGAAACGGAATTCCCGCAGCTGAAGCCGGTGAAGAGCAGTACCGGACAGCGCATGTATCGCAAGCGCGATGTGGAATCGGTGGTGCGGATCAAGAAGCTGCTTTATGAAGACGGATTCACAATCGCTGGCGCGCGGGTGCAGTTACGCGAGGAGACCAAGTCCGAGCGGAACCAGACCACTCTTCCGTTCCCGGTGAATCCGGCGGCGAATGTCGCGCACTTCCGGAATGAACTGCAGCAGATTTTGACTATTCTTTCCGCCCGCCGGTAATTCGGAACTACCCGCAAAAGAAACGCGGGCCGTGAGGCCCGCGTACACTCTGCATAAATCAACTCCGTCTTATGCCGATTCCCGCACTGGTTCGGCCTCGACCAGCGGCGCATTGACAAGGTGTTCGCTCAGGAACCAGGCCTGCAGCTCGTTGGGGCGAAGCACATCGCTCACCACCAGATCGTTGGTGCCGGCGTCGCCCACTTTGGTGGCTCGCTCGGCGAGTTCACGGCAATGGCTGATGATAACCTCGTGCGCGTCGAGCAGGCGCGACAGTTGCACAGGAACCTCTTCGCGGCCCTTGGGCGGGCGCGGAATCCGGGTCAACTCGGCAACATCGGCCGCCATCGCGATACTGACGCCGCCAAGAAGCTGGATGCGTTCCGCAATCGTGTCGACGATCTCATTCTGTTCTTCGAAGTGCTTGTCGAAGAGAAGGTGGAGTTGATAGAACGTGGCTCCGGAGACCTGCCAATGCGACTTCTTGTAGAGGTCGCGAAGAGTCATGGTATCGGCCAGGAGCTGATTGAGCTGCTCGGTCATTTCCAGCCGTGCCGGTTGGATTAGTTGCAACGGCATCTCACTGGTCACGGTGCCGTATGCCTGAAGTTCGCCGGCGGTCTGGTGAAAACGTGGTTGCGCTGAAGCTCGGTGCGAATTGTTGGATTCTGGTTTCTTAGGCATGAAATTCTCCCTGAGGACAACGAAATTTGGGGGCAAACCAGAAGAAGACGAAGACCCACAGATACCTGATTCCGGTCTGGTTTGCCGGCTCAGTGTTTTTGGATGCGGGCTGGCGGAAATAGATTCCGTCTTCCGGATGGAAGATTCGCTCGAATCGGGCGCGGTGGGTTGTCGGGCGGCAGCGCCTGCCCAGCAAAAGCTCAGTCGGCGGCGCTGCGCCGGACGCTGTGCACTTCAGTCAGGAAATCGACTCGCGGCGCACCCTTGACGCCCGCGGTCGCCATTTTGGCCTTGAGTTCGTCCGAGGCGATGAAGGCGCGCGCCGTTTCCAGGCTCTCCCATTCAAAGAAAAGCGTGAGGTCGTTGACGTTTCCGGCGCTGCGGAAAATGCGGCAGCTACGCTCGCCGTGCTTGTGCCGCCAGTCGAGGACGGAATCGAACACCGTTTTCCAAGTGATATAGTCGGCGACCTCGTGATGGATGAGAACGTTGATCATGATTTCAGAGACACTCCTTTCACCGTGAAAAGGTGCTCCAAACGCGGGAAAAATGCAAGGGCGAGGGTCACAGAGTCATGGGTTCGCGGGCCGCGCGGGCCGGCCTCACACGCTCAGAACTGGAATCGGAACCGCGCAAATGATGGCGTAGCCATGAATCCGCAGATTGCCGCCATAGGGATAGCATTCGGTCACCAGCAGGTCCGCCTTAGTCTGCTTTGCCGCCTGGTTCAGGACCTCGGGCACATCACCGCTGCCGATAAATACTTCTGCTTTGACGTCCATGTTTTGCTGCAGCTCCGCCATCTGCCGAGATGCGTCCGCGACCAGTTCCGCTTTCAATTTTGGATTGACGTAGGTTGCGCCCGGTGCCCAGATCCCTACGTCGTAGGTGACGTGAGCCAGCGTCAGGTGGGCGTTGAATTCGGCGGCGAGCTGCGCCGCCCACGCCACGGTAATTTCGCTATGCGGCGTGAAATAGACCGCGCACAGGATGTTGCGGATGGCGAACTCCTGTAGCGGCGCTGCTTCCGCGTGCGCGCCGGTCCAAACCGGGCACTCCGTCCCATTGAGCACTTTGGCCGTCACCGAGCCGAGAAGAAACTGGTTGAACGTGTAGCCATGGGACGCCATCATGATCAGGTCGGCGTGTTGTTGCTGCGCCATGTCAACAATGGCCGGGGCAGGGTCGCCTTCGACCAAGACGCTTTGGATGGCGAGGCCCGCAAGCTGCTGCCTGAGAGAGTAGTCCAGGCTTTTCTCGGCGGCTTTCATGATCTCGGCGACCATATCCCAGTTGGCTAGCTCGGAGCCGGCTGCGGGGACACCAGCGGCATGGCTCTCCTCAGTTGCGACGTGCAGCATGACGATCTCAGCATGGAAATGGCGGGCCAAGGTTGCTGCCTGATGGATCACCGGCAGCGAGGCGTTGGGGAAGTCGACCGGTAGAAGGATCTTCTTAATGTTCGGCTTAAGATTCGGCATCGTGCACCAGCCGGAGAGTCGAAATGCTTCTGATGCTCCTGACCCTCTCTTTTAAGCATATGCCCAGCTGGTCCGCGGTGCACGGCAGCTTCGGAGGCGGCGAGAGGTGTTACGTATCCGACAGAACGGTCCCGAATCTCCGCGTCCTGACGATGTTCTAGGGCGCACCAGTCGAACACTCTACGGTGATTCGATTCAAAGTGGCATCATTCCAGCCAGTCCCGTTGGTGGGGTAGACCAGGTAAAATGCGTAGAACTTACTCCCTAAAATATTGGGGTCCTCATCGGCGCCGACTAATGTGGAGCTGCCCAGATTCGCGGCCGGGTTCCCCGAACTGGTCACGATCGTCACGACGGGAGTCCAATCCAGACCATCGGGTGAAAACGCATAGCCAATCTGGTGGCCTCCGGTGTTGAAGATCGCGACAAAACTGTTCAAATACGCGTTCCACTTGACGTTCATGTCACCCGCGTAGGGCGAGGATGGATTCCAAACATCGGTGGAATTGCCTCCGATACCGGGCTCTTGCCAGTACTTTGTATCGTAGAGCGCCTTAAAATTGCCGGTGGGAGCGAGCCACGGCGTTACACTTTTATCGTAGAACTTCTTAAATTCCGGCAGCGGTGGAGGTGTGGGGGCGCCGGAAAAGGCTGCTGACAGGAATTCTTCGTAATCCACTCGGGCGACCGCCATTCCCTTATCAATGCCAAAAGAGTACGATTTTCCGCCGCAAATCCCACCCGTGGAATAAGTGCAAAGATCGGGAAAATAAATATAAAAATACCTTCCAGTGGGATCCGCTGTGCCGCTATCCACGAGATCTCCGTCGCCAATATCGACAGTGAGGGTATGTTCGGGAGGCGCGGTGGATCGGATCGCGACGCCAAGGTCGGTCCAGGTTAAGCCGTCATTCGTGGATTTTGCGATTCCGAGAAACGAATACCAGCCCCCTTGCGGCTGGTCGTCGGTGTCGTAGGCTCCCTGATAGACCAGGAGTAATCCTCCGGCCCCAGGTTCGCCCGCGGGCACGCGGTACACGGGGCCTCCCCCGAGGTAGGTCACTTTCTTGGAGCCGTTGTAATTCGGTGGCACCCCTGAAATATTTCTCAAAAGGAATTCATGAGGTACCGAAGGTGCTGAGGGAGTCCCTAAAGGGGTGTCCAGAGTTCCTCCAATGCGAGTCAAGGACCCAAATTTCGGAACGTTCATTACCTGGCTATTGCAATTGGAATGACAGCTGCCGTTGCTGGCGAAAAACAGATAACCGGATCCGGACAGCGGTGTAACCACCCCGATCTCCGTGTCGGGCCAGTCAAGCCCTTGACCTACCTTGCTATCCAGCGTGCCATCAAGGTGCCTTTGCTTAGCAGGTCCAACAACTATTTCTGAACCGGCGACCTTTTGGCAGGCTTGTTCGTTCGTCCCGCCGGCTTGTTGCCCAGGGGCAAAACTCTGCGCCGCAAACAAAAGAGCCGCACCGGCCATGACCAAACTTGAGACTTTTCTATTCCCGAATAAGGTCATAGCTTTAGCTCCTAGCCAAACGCTGAAATCATTGCCAACCTGAATTGAGTTTTAGGTTGGTCGGGACGGCGAGATTTGAACTCGCGACCCCTTGCACCCCAAGCAAGTGCGCTACCAGGCTGCGCTACGTCCCGACAATCAATGAGTTACGTGGGTTTCACCACGGGCCGGAATCATAAGGCAAGAGGTCAATCCGCGCAACGTTTTTATTCGGCTGCCAAGTAGTACACGCCGTCATCCCGCTTGCCGACGCGCCCATCCTGAATCAGTCCAGCCAACGCGCGATTCCACAACTCAGTCCCATCCCGGTGCGCGTGTGTGAATCGTTGCACGTCCCGCTTAGGCAATGGTCCTTTCATCTGGAGCGCGCGCAGAATTTTGTCTTGCACGCGGGCGTTGGGCGTGTCCAGTTTTTTGGTGCGGTAGTATTCGTGTGAATCGAGCTGATACTGACCCAAGCGCACGGCATCACTCGCTGTCTTTTCAGAGATGGCATCTTCCCGACGCAACCACGCCAACCGCAACGCGTTCCTCCAGGCGTGAACGTTCGGGTTCGGACAGCGCGGGCGGTTATGCGGTGCCG
Organism: uncultured Acidobacteriaceae bacterium; assembly: GCA_963778255.1. Taxonomy (GTDB): domain Bacteria; phylum Acidobacteriota; class Terriglobia; order Terriglobales; family Acidobacteriaceae; genus Acidiflorens. The sequence continues at coordinate 3,142 of CAVZUP010000087.1, read as the reverse complement.
GTCATCGTGGACGCGCAAGTAAGGGACTATGCGTGACGGGTGTCGATTAGCTTGCGGCCAACCACTCCCTTGCGCCGTGCGCCGTCCCTGCCTCGCCTGGAGGCGCGGGAGTTATGTTCGAAGTTGTGTTCAAGATGTGTTCAGGTCCAGCTAAGTCATTGATAATTGTCATGCCGCTCACCGCCGCGCGCCGGGGTGCGTAGCCTTGAACATAACTTTGAACATACCTTAACCGTCTTACTTTCAAGCGGTTAGGTCACCTTATGTTCAATGTTCTATCCTGTGTGGTTTTTTGTTTTTTTAATACAGGACCGGGAGACCCGGCACCGTTTTGAACATAACTCAGAAACACGGCTTCGTTTAGGAACGATTCCACATAGAATTTCTTCGGGATGTTGTTGTCATGCGCGCACAGCTTGCCGAATTCACCGGCAGCCGTTCCATCCCAAACCTCAATCGGATAAACGGGACGGTTGCGTTGCGCCTGCACAGCCTCTTCCGCCTTTGGTTGCGCGCCGCCAATAATAGCGGTTGGCACGGGGGCGGGTACGTCATAACGCGCTGCGCTGCGCGCGATGCGATCCAAGTCGGCATCGGTTTTGGGGTCCGCCACAATCTGTGGGTCAGCGTTAATTTCCTCCAGGTGAATGCGGATGACGGCTTCCGAGGCTCCAGCGTTGCGCAATCGCCCGGCCTGCTGAATCATAAAATCGTCCCGGCCTTCGCCGTCATGCACCGGCAGATTCCATTTCCGCTTGCCCGTTGGATTCGACTTCTGCCACATGTCGCGTAAGACGGCAAGCAGCTCCAGCGGAAACGGGATTAGCGGCACGTCCTGCGCAATGTGATATGTGCCGCCTGTGTCGGGATGGACGCTGCCCTCTGCCGTGGCTTGGGTGCCCTTGCCCTTGATCTCAAAGACATTTCCCTTGATACCCGGCTCTTCATGCTTGCGGTTGCCGAAATCCGAGACCTCGGGCACTGACAGAAAATAGAAGTGCGCGCGGTCGGGCCTTCCACTGCTCACGGAATAGGTGTGGAACCACTCAGCCCAACGCGCACCGCACAACTCTTTCAACCGGCTCACGCGATCAGAGTCCAGGATGATGACATCGGACCCGCCCGCCACTCCACAGTTGTAGTCCGGGAATTTCGCAGCCCATTCCCTAATCTGCTTTTCATCCGTGGTCGCGAGGCTCGGCCATCCCTTGAGGAAGGCTTCCTTGCCCCGGAGCGGGATGACGCGGAATCCCCGCGCCGCGTTGCGCAGTGCAATCTCCAGGAATCTAGCTGCCATGTCGCTCCGCCTTGCTTTCTTCAAGACCAACGGAGACGGGAGGCTTGCGTCGGACACGCTCACGGCGCGGGACGGCCTTTGGCTCATGCTGCGTGGTGGGCCGCCAACCGCCCTCGATTGACTTCCCATCTGCCCACAGCAAACGGCGGGCGTAGTCTCCGCCGTTCACTTCTGAAGCCAGCTTGGTGCCCAATTCCACATCCGCACCCTTGTCTTTGCGCGACGGCTTGTTACTCTCGCGCATCTCGAAAAACCCATTTAGCTGGGGGTGCAGAATTGCGATGATTCGAGCGTAATAAGCACGAAAATTGTTGTTCATCGCGAAGGTTTCAGTCGGGACCTTCGTTTTCCGAATGGCCCATCTCGAATACTCCCACAACGAAACGACTGAAACGGCGTTCCAACCCGCCTCTCTCACGGCGTATAGTTCGTTCACAAGGAAGTCCAGAAGGCCGAGATTGGCATTGTGAAATGTCCGCAGCCTTTTGAGCTGTGTGCTTAAGCCTCGTGTGTTCTCAACATGCTGCAATAGTTCGTTGACTCCGTCCATGATGTAACCTCCATTTTCACAATCTCATTTTGTTCGTGTTACTGCTAATTCCATAAGTACAGTTACTCCGGTTGTACAACCCGGTGTTCAACTAATGCAGGCTCGGCCTCATACACACGCGCCCCGCATCTTCCTGCCGGAACTTTCGGCAGTCGCTGACTCGCCAACTCCGCCTCGATTGTTAATCCAGCCCATGTCTCGGGCCGCAAGCCGCATCGTTTCGCGGCGCGTTCAAGTTCGACTGCCAACGCATCCGGCAGCTCCAGGTCAAAAGTGATTCGCACGCCTCGCCCTCCGCGCTTTCGCGCTCCCGTTTAGAAAAAACTGGAGCCGCCCGTCATCCCTCCCGGACAACAAGCGGCCCCAGACGGTAGTACACTCGTCAGCTACTTCCACACATGTGAACAACCTTGGCGCGCCATGTGCGGAACCCGGCTAACTCGGGAAGGATTTACCGCGCCCGAAACTGTTAAGCCACTTACGAAGCGGCAATGGTGAGCTGCTGAATCGCTTCTGACCGTCTCACGCGCCCGTCAGTGCGGCGATAAGCAAGCAGAACGAGTTTGCCGGAGGTGGCAAGCGGTTGGTCCAGCACCTTGATGTTGATGCCAGAGCCGCCACGGTCGCCAATGATGTAGCCGCTTTTGAAGTCCCCGAAGAGCACCGGAGACGCACCACGCGCCGCTGTCGGCATACTGTTTGAGAAGTACACCGGGTAGCCGTGGAGATAGTCCTGATTGCCCGTGCGAGTCCAAGCCGGGTTGAAGAGGTTGGCGGCAACCTGTGCCCGGCGAATGATGACGCCGGTTGCGCGGGTCATCAGGAACGATGCTCCAGGGTGATACATACCCTTGAGCTGGCCGGTCAAGGCTAGCGTGGCGTCCACGCTGACCAAGTTACCCGCCGTATCAGGTTCATAGGTTCCGCCGTTGCCGACGTTGCCGATGAGTCCCTGTGCTTGACCGCTGCCGGTGCCGTTGACGTACAAGTTTTCCTCATACATCTGTTGCGCGACAATCAAGTCCTGCAAGGCCGTGGCTTGGAACGTGGGCACATCCTGTGCCAGTTCCCATGACAGAATTTCCGTGTTGCCTGCCATGAATGCCGAGAGAGTCACCTGCGAGAGAGTCAGTTCCGACTCGCCAAAGGATGACAGCTCAGCCTTCGCCGTTGTGGTTCCGAAGGATGCCTTAACCGGCAGTTTCAGGTCCGCAACAGTCGGGATGACGGTAGCAAGCTGCCTTACAGACATTTCATTGGAGCAATACGTAACTGAAAATCGAGCAGGAAAAGCA
>CAVZUP010000086.1:0-3704 GCA_963778255.1 uncultured Acidobacteriaceae bacterium | reverse complement strand
TGATACAATCCGCCAAGCAGTTCGCGCACGATGAGAATGTCGGTCCCTTTGACGATTTCTTCGCGCAGCGGCGAGCACGCCGCCAGCGCCGGGTAATAAACCGCCGGCCGCAGATTGGCGAACGCTCCAAGTTCCTTGCGGAGCCGCAACAGTCCAGCTTCGGGGCGAAGTTCGCGAGGATTGCGATCGTAGGCGGGGCTGCCCACGGCTCCGAGCAGCACCGCCTGCGAAGCCCGGCAGGCCTGAATGGTGGCATCGGGCAAGGGATCGCCGAACTTTGCCAGGGCGGCGCCGCCAATTTCTTTTTCGTCGAGTTCGAGATCGTGTCCGAATCCGTCCGCCACTTCTTCCAGCACACAAATGGCTTGCGACGTAACCTCAGGACCGATTCCGTCTCCGGGTAGGGAAGTGACACGGAGTTGCATGGAGTCCTCGCTTCGTTTTCAAAAGCATATACGAGGAAAGCCCGCTGTGATAGCCCCGTTTCGGGCCGTTCTATCTCGACCTATGATTGACGGTGGTGGCTACGCGCTGGGTCTAGGAACTTACACACCCCAAAGATAGTCTTCCTGTTCGCTATGGTGATCGGTGAAGGGAATCGACACCTTCGCCTGCCCCGCGCTGCCGGACACTTGAGCCGGTTGCGCATCAGAATTGCCATTGCCCGCGGCCGCGGAGACGGCACGAGGGAAAGACACTGACGCCGCAGCTGGCGGAAATTTCTTGCTCTGGCTGGCCGCCGCGTCGCTGGCACCGGCACCTTTGATGACATCCTGAATCAACTCGAGCAAATGGCTGTCCTGTACCTTCTTGATGCGGTCGGCGAGAACGACAAACCTGCGGTAGACCTCATCGAGTTCGCGGCGATCGAACTGATGTCCCAGTTGCTCGCAGCGCAAGGCCAGCGCGTGCCGGCCGGAGTGCTTGCCCAGCACCAGCCGCGAATCCGGAACGCCCACCGATTGCGGCGTCATGATTTCGTAGGTCAGCGGATTCTTCAGCATGCCATCTTGGTGAATCCCCGCCTCGTGCGCGAACGCATTCCGACCGGTGACCGCCTTGTTGGGCTGCACCGGAACCCGCGTAATCTCCGCCAGCATCTGGCTGGAAGAATAGAGTTGCTCGCTCACTACCGCCGTCTCGTAAGCATAGCGGTCGGGACGCACCCGCATGGCCATCACAATTTCTTCAAGCGAGGCATTTCCGGCGCGCTCGCCAATACCGTTAATGGTACATTCCACCTGCCGCGCTCCCTGCTGCACTCCGGCAAGCGAGTTCGCCACCGCCAGCCCAAGATCGTTGTGGCAGTGCGTGGAGATCGTTACCTTGTCGATACCGGCAACCTTCTCACTCAGCGTCCGAATGAGCTGCCCGTATTCCTCGGGCATGGTGTAGCCGACCGTGTCTGGAATGTTGACCGTGGTAGCGCCGGCTGCGATCACCGCTTCGACCACCGCGCAGAGAAACGGAACATCGGTGCGGGTAGCGTCTTCGGGCGAGAATTCGACGTCGGAGCACAGCGACTTGGCGTGCCGTACCGCTTCCCGCGCCTGCTCCAGGCACTGCTCCCGCGTGATGCGCAGCTTGTACTTCAGATGAATGTCAGACGTGGCCAGGAAAATGTGGATGCGCGGCCGCGCCGCTCCCTGCAATGCTTCCCAGGCCCGATCGACATCGCCCTTACAGGCGCGAGCCAGGCCTGCAATGACCGGACGCCGCACCAAGGCGGCAATGCGCTTTACGGCTTCGAAGTCGCCATCGGAGGCGATCGGGAACCCGGCCTCGATCACGTCCACGCCGAGGCGTTCAAGTTGCTGGGCCAGTCGCAGTTTTTCCTGCACATTCATACTGCAGCCCGGCGACTGTTCGCCGTCACGAAGCGTGGTGTCGAAGATAGTGATGCGCGGCCGATCCATGAGCTCCATCCCTCCGGGAAATCTGATTAGTCTACAACTCTATCGGCGGATGACGTGAAAGAAAAGGTTATTATCGTAACAATAGCATTAGCGTCGTTGATAGTATTAGATATACTTATTGAGCGTCGATAATTGATAAAGGCTCTCGAATGCCAGGTCTCCGCTCTTCAGAAACAGCAGAGGCCGAAAACCTGACACCTGAGACCTTGCACCTGAGACCTGATTCCCATGGACCTCTCGCAACTCGAAGTCTTCCTGACCGTCGCCCGCGAACGCCGTTTTTCCCGCGCCGCTGAAAAGCTGTTCCGCACGCAATCGGCTGTCAGCCAGACTATCCGCAAACTTGAACTCGAAATCGGCGAGCCACTCTTCGACCGCTCCTCGCGCGAAGGCGTGCTCACCGATGCCGGACGCGTTCTCCAGGAATACGCCGAAAAACTGCTCAACCTGCGCCAGGACGCGCAGACGGCGCTGGTAGAAATGCGCGAGTTGCAGAAGGGCAAGCTGGTGATCGCCGCCAACGAATTCACCGCCCTCTACCTGCTGCCGGTGCTCGGAGAATTTCGTACCCTGCATCCCACCATCAAAATCACCGTGCGGCGCTCGCTAGGCAGTCAGATTCCCGACGACGTGCTCAAACACAACGTGGAGCTAGGCATCCTCTCCTACGATCCACAAGAGCCGCAGTTGCGCTCAGCGGTCGTTTATATGGACGAGTTGGTTCTGATCGTCCCTCCCGGTCATCCCCTGGCCTCGGCCGGAGAAGTCAGCGTCAGGCAGCTAGGCGCGGAGTCGTTCGTAGCCCACATCGTGGCGTCTCCCTATCGCGACCTGGTGATCGAGTCTTTCCGCCGCCACAAGACTCCCCTGCACATGGACGTGGAACTGCCCACGCTGCAAGCCATCAAGCGCTTCGTGTGCATGGGCAAAGGCGTGGCGCTGGTTCCCGAGATCAGCGTGGAAAGCGAGATCCTCCGCGGAGACCTGGTGCGAGTGCTGGTGCGCGATCTCCACTTTCAGCGCAAACTGCGCCTCGTCTACCGGCAGGAATCCGGCTTGTCCCACGCTGGAAGAGCGTTCTTGAAAGTGGCCGAGCAGGTGGCCAAGGATAGAGGCGGCCGCTATCGCTTCCAGCGCGAAAAGTAGAATGGCTACGCCGACCGCACTTCTTCTGAAATCATCGCCGCCATCGCCTCCGGGACGCTGGCGTGCACATCCAAGAACGACACCAGATTCGTAATTTCGAAAAGATGCCGCAGCGCCTTCTTCGGACTGGCAAACCGCAGCGAATATCCCGCCGCTTCCGCCCACATATGGGTCAGCACCAGTTCGCCCAACCCTCCGCTGTCGATCGCATCGATGCCCGCCAGATTCACCACCATCCGCCGCGCGGAAGGTAGCACCTCAGTCACGATCGTCGAGAGCGCCCGCGCTTCTCGGTGGAAGATCATCCGTCCCTTGCAGTGCAGCACGACGGCGCTGTCTGGATGTCCAGCTTCCAGGGTCAACTGCAGCTTCTTCTCACCCTGATTGCCGGATGCCGAGGACGCACGCGCCGTCGAAGTACCCGATACAGCGGCTGGATTTAGGGGTTTCATGGCTACAAACTAACCTCAGATAGGAAACCATGGGTTGCGGGGAGGTGAAAATTCAATAAATCTTGCGGGCAAGTCTCGAAAGAATTGTCATCCTGAACGTAGCGAAGGACCTGCTCTTTGTCGGCAGAAATTCCAACTTGCTTTACCTATTTTCAAAATGCGACGCTACGGGGAACCCTGCCTACTTCGA
>CAVZUP010000085.1:0-34399 GCA_963778255.1 uncultured Acidobacteriaceae bacterium | reverse complement strand
CAGAATTACTCGCGTCGGCCACATCCTGCGCCGCTACAGCCTCGACGAACTGCCGCAGCTGTGGAACGTGTTGCGCGGCGAGATGAGCCTGGTGGGGCCGCGGCCGCATCCGGTGGACGAAGTCCAGCATTACGAACTTCCGCATTATCGGCGGCTCGACGTGAAGCCGGGTATCACGGGCCTGTGGCAGATTACGGCACGCGACTGTCCGTCGTTCGAACTCAACATGCACCTCGATCTCACCTACATCGAAAACTGGAGTCTGCGGCTGGACCTGCGCATTCTCGCCAGCACGGTGCGCGTACTGTTCGCGCCGGAAGGGGCCTGATCGTTGTGATGAATAGCCGCACCATGGACAGCCTCGCCGTGGCTTCAATCCGGAACAGTGACGAGAACCCACTTTGGCGCGCTGCCAGTTTGTTGCTGCGCCCGCTTCATTTAGGATTGGCGTTTCCCTCCATTCTTTATGTGGCCGCGATGACTGTCTTCCTGTTCCGGCCGCCGGACCTTTTTTCTTATTACGCGGACCGCGTCGCCTTCGGCGTTCTGGTCTTCTTCGTCGCTCTGCGTGCACTGGCGCTGCACCAGAAGATTCCATTTTTTACCGGGCTTAGTTTGCCCATGCTCGCTCTCATGGGGCTGGCCGTGTTCCGCGCGCTGCGCGAGCCCTTCGACGCGCAAATCTGGAGCATTATCGCCAGCAAATACATCGTGCCGTTAGCGCTGTTTCACATCGCCGTGTTGATCTTTCGCAATGCCGCGCCACGAAGACACTTCGAAATCTTCGTCCTCTGTGCGCTCGCTTACCTGGCATTCATCGCCATTGCTTTTCTCGCGGATGCCCGCTCGCTCATTTTTCCCCGTTTCATCCTCGACGAAAGCCTTGGGTTTCATCCCGACCGGGCTCGCGGACCTTTTCTTCAGGCGGTGGCAAATGGCGTTTCGTTAAATATCTTGGGGATTCTGGTCTTTGCGCTCTCGCAAAAACGCAGGATCGTCGCCGGGTTGCTGTGGCTGGCCTTGCCCGTGGCAGTGCTGGCTACGATGACGCGCGCGGTCTGGATCTCGTTTGCCGTCTCCGCCGTGGTTCTCGGATTCCGGCTGATCAAACGGCGGCTGCTGACGATGTGCGCCTTGTTGGCGGTGGCGGGACTGCTGGCTGCTCTGACCATCACTTTCAGCAACGATGCTTTGAAAACAGCTCTTGGGGAGCGCACGGAAGAACGCGGTCCGGTCGAAGCGCGCCTGGCCGTGTACGACGCTGGCTGGTCGATGTTTCAGGAGCGGCCATTCACCGGGTGGACTGCCGGCGGCATGTATGCGGAGCTTGCCCGCCGCATGGAGGGTTATCACCTCCGCACCTTTTACGTGCACAACACTTACCTCGCACTTCTGGTTGAGTTTGGCGTGCCGGGGTTGGTGCTGTACGGGATTCTCTTCTTCAACCTTTTTCGGCTCTCGTGGCGTGGGCCGTCGGGTGAGTCGGGGGTTGTTGCTTCCCTGCGCAAGGTGTGGCCCATCCTGCTCAGCGTTTATCTATTCAACGCCTTCTTCGTCGACATGGCGTACCAGTTCGTCATTGGACTGGTGTTTACCGTTGCCGGGATGCTGTGCGCGTCCGAGGAGTCCACGGTATGAGCACGATCGCTTACATCGCCAACGAGTTTCCTTCCCCGGTCGAACCTTACGTGATCGACGAAATCGCGGAATTGCGACGCCGCGGGGCGGACGTGATCTGCTGCAGCGGCAAACGAGTCGCGCCGCACGATCTCACGCTGGCGGAGCGCGCTTTCTGGAAGGAGACTCGCTTTTTTCAGCCGCTCTCCGACGATGAACTGGTGCGGGCGGTGCGGCGGCTGGTCTCCAATCGTAACGACCTCTGGCAGCTTCTGCGGCCGCTGATGTGGGAGCGCGGCGCGTCCCCGGTCCGCCGCGTTCGCGCGCTCGGACACACGTTAATGGGCGCCGCGCTGGCGGACCAACTGGCGCCGCTCGCGGTCGAGCACATCCATGCTCACCATGGATACTTCGCCTCGTGGATGGCGATGGCTGCGGGCCGTCTGCTGGGAATCGGCTTCAGCTTCACGCTGCACGGCTCCGATCTGCTGCGGCGCGCGGATTTGCTCACGGCCAAGCTGCGGGCTTGCCAGTTCTGTGTCACGGTTTCCGAGTACAACCGGCAATACATTCTCCGCCACTACCCTTCCACGCCGGCGGAGAAAATTATCGTGCAGCGCCTTGGGGTCGATCGCGTGCTTCCCTGGCCTGTAGCCGCTCCCGCAGCCGGCGCGGATGCCGCGGCGGAGCAGCGCCGCTTCTGCCTTCTTTCTGTCGGACGCCTGAATCGGGTCAAGGATTATGGTTTTCTCATCCGAGCCTGCGCCGCTCTGCGCAACCAGGGCTTCGACTTCATGTGCTGGATCGTCGGCGAGGGACCGGAGCGCGCGGCTCTCGAAAGCCAGATCAAGACGTCGCGGCTGCAGGGGCGCGTTTATCTGATCGGTCACGTGCCGCGCGCCGACCTTCCCGGCTATTACCGCTACGCCGACCTGGTCGTGATGACCAGCCAGAGCGAAGGCATCCCGGTGGTTTTGATGGAGGCCATGGCGCACGAAAAGCTCGTGCTGGCTCCCGCGATTACCGGAATCCCCGAACTGGTCGAGCACCAGCGCACAGGATTTCTCTACCAACCCGGCTCTTTGCCCGACTTCGTCAGCGCCGTGCGCTGGATTCATGCCAACCAAGCGTCCATGGCGGGAATCCAGCGCGCGGCCGCGGCCAGCATTGCCGCTTCCTATAACCGCCAGCGAAATCTGCGCTCTTTCGCGGAGCAGTTCCTGGCCCGCATTCAACCCTTGGAAGGTGAACATGCGAATCCTGTATTGCAACAAGTACGACTATCCATTTAGCGGCACGGAAGTGTACCTCTTTGACCTCATCCACCGGATGGATCGGCGCGGCCACGAAACGGCTCTGTTCAGCATGGACCACGGCCGCGCTCCGGCCTTCGCGGGCCGCAGTTACCGCATTCCACATGTTGACTTCAAGGATGCCAACGCCGGTTTCCTAAAGAAGGTGACGATGGCGGCGCACGCCATCTATTCGCCATCGGCCCGGCGCGCCATGCGCGATTGCCTGGAGGATTTTTCGCCCGATCTCGCCCACATTCGCGGCATCTACCACCATCTTTCGCCCTCGATTCTTTGGGAGTTGAAACGCCAAGGAGTTCCTGTGCTCTACCACCTGAACGACTTCAAGATCCTGTGTCCAACCTACAATTGTGTCGCCGATAACCGGGCCTGCGAACTCTGCAGCCGCGGCGCTTTTCACCACGTCGTCACCAAAGGTTGCTACAGCGGTTCCCGCTCGAGCGCCCTGGTTCTGGCCGCCGAAGCCTACCTGCACAAATGGTTGCGGACGTATGAACGGTGCGTGGATCTGTTCCTCGCGCCCAGCGAATTCGTGCGCGAAAAATTGATCGCCAGCGGTCTTCCCGCCGAGCGCATCGAGGTGCTGCCTCACTTCCAGGCTCTGCCGGGCAATGAACCACTGGCCATCGACGAAGGCTACCTGCTCTATTTCGGACGGCTCTCTGCCGAGAAAGGCGTTTACGAGCTTTTGCGAACCATGGCGCGACTGCCACACATTCCTCTCGTCATTGCCGGAGATGGGCCCGAGCGTCCACGGCTCGAGGCGCTGGCGCGGGAATTGAACTTGAGCCATGTTCTGTTCGCGGGCATGGTTCACGGCGAGAAACTCCAGAAACTCATCGCCGGTTGCAGCTTTTCCCTGTTTCCCTCCCACGCCTATGAAACCCTGGGGAAATCCATACTGGAGTCGTATGCCTGGGGACGGCCGGTCATTGCCTCTGATCTCGGTTCGCGCCGGGAACTTGTCCAGCATGGCGTCACCGGCCTTTTGTATCCTGACGGCGACCGCGAACAACTGGCTCATTCCATCGGATTTCTCTTTGACCGTCCCGACCTGATCGAGAAGATGGGCGCCGCGGCGCGCAGCCGCGTGAAAGCGAACCACGATCCCGATCTGCACCTGGAAAAGATGCTCGACCTCTATTACCGGCTTACGTCGCCCAAAAAGCTGATGTCGTTTTCCGCTGGGATGGGCGAAAGCGCCCGCCGCTTGATCGGCCGGCGCCGCGGCGTCCGAGTCGCGTTCATCGGGGGGCGCGGGGTGGTTTCCAAGTACAGCGGCATCGAATCCTATTACGAGCAGGCTGGACATGAACTGGCCCGCCTGGGGCACGAAGTCACCGTCTATTGCCGCAGTTATTTCACCCCTCCAGTTCCAACAAACACGCACAACGGCATGCGCGTGCGGCGGCTGCCGACGATACGCTCCAAGCATCTGGAAACCTTCGTCCACACTCTGCTGAGCACGGTCCATGCCATGACGTCGGACTACGATGTCGTCCATTACCACTGCCTGGGACCGGCGCTGTTTTCCTTTCTGCCGCGGCTTGCCGGCAAGAAAACCGTGGTCACGGTGCAGGGACTCGACTGGCAGCGCGGTAAGTGGGGCCGGATCGCGGCGCGCGTGCTGCGCTGGGGAGAAGCGGCCGCCGTCAACTCACCCAATGCGACGATGGTCGTCTCGCGCACTCTGCAGCAGCACTACCGCCGGCAATACGATCGCGACACGATTTATGTCCCCAACGGAGCCAAACTGGCGCCCCGGCGTATGCCCCGGCAACTGATCGAGTGGGGGCTGCTGCCGGATAACTACGTGCTTTTCCTGGGCAGGTTTTCGCCGGAAAAAAATTGCGATTTGCTGATCGATGTCTTCGAAAGGCTCGACACCAGCATGAAGCTGGTTCTCGCCGGAGGATCGAGCCACTCCGATGCTTACGTCAAGAACTTGCGCCGTCACGAGTCCGACCGGATCATCTTCCTGCCGTGGACCTCGGGCAGCGACCTGGAAGAGCTTCTCTCGAACGCCGCCGTGTTCGCGCTTCCGTCCGACCTGGAGGGATTGTCACTGGCGCTTCTTGATGCCATGGCGGCCGGGGTGTGCGTGCTGACCAGCGACATTCCGGAGAATAAGGAAGTGGTCGAGGGCGCGGGCTTTACCTTTCAGCGCGGCGATCCGGCGGATTTCGAGCGCATGCTCGACATGCTCATCCGAGACCCCGAACTTCGCCGCCAGGCTGCGGTTCGGGAGCGCGAGCGGATACAGGGCGAGTATCTCTGGCCGGCGATTGCCCGCTCGATTGAATCCGCCTACTACGATGTGCTGGGGTGGAGGGCGGACGCTGCGAATCGGACTGTTCCCGGTTCCGGGATTCCAGCGCCAATGGATCGAGCGTCGATCGTCTGATTTCCGCTCGCCGACGAGCGCGTTTTCGCTGCCGACGAAATTCTTTACCACGGGGTACACAGAAGAGCATAGGGGAAAGCGAGCTCCCGTGATCCTGGTGTCTTCCGTGGTTGAAGCGTTTCGGCGGAACCTGAATCTAAACTTTCCAAGAGACGAATTCGTGCGGGCCAGGTTCATGCAGCACCAGGGACGCGTGTCTACCTTTCTGCTATGAAAACCGGGTCATCCTGAAGCCTGCCGCGGCGGAGGCTGGAGCCGTCGGCTTGCTCGCAGGCGCCACGAAAGTTTGAGAGAATAAACAGAAGCGGCAGAAGCGGCAGTTGCGCTGGACGAGACCGGGCTCTGCCCGAGTGTTCCGCCCGGCAGCATCGCCTTGCGACGAAATCGGATTTGCACAAATTTTTCAGGAGGAGCGAAATGCTAGCAGTAGGTGAACAATTTCCCTCATACTCGCTGACGGCCACCGTCAGCACCGACAATAGCGACAAAGCATTCAAGACCATTACCAACATGGACTACGCCGGCAAGTGGAAAGTGTATTTCTTCTGGCCCAAGGATTTCACCTTTGTCTGCCCCACGGAAATCGCGGCGTTTGGCAAGATGAATAAGGAATTCCTGGACCGCGACACGCAAGTGCTTGGCGGCAGCACGGACTCCGAGTTTGTGCACCGCGCCTGGCGGGTTCATCACGAAGACCTGCACAACCTTCCCTTCCCCATGCTGGCCGACATCAAACGCGACCTCTGTGAATCGCTTGGCATTCTTGACCCGAAGGCAGGCGTCGCGCAGCGCGCCACCTTCATCGTCGACCCGGAGGGCATCATCCGCTTCGTGATGGTGACCGACCTTTCCGTGGGACGGAATCCGCAGGAAGTTCTGCGCGTGCTTGACGCCTTGCAGACCGATGAGCTCTGCCCCTGCAACTGGAAGAAGGGCGAAGCAACGCTCAACGTCTAACTTGGAAGCCTTTGTTATCTGACTCTGTGCTTGCGGAAGAGGAAGGATCTGCTGTCGTGCGAACCGCAGGTCCTTCCCCGGCAGGCTCAGGGCCAGGATGACAATTTATGATCGGGCTGCGAAGTGTTAGCGATCAATTGTGAGCGATCTATGAATCTAACTGAACTTCTCGATAGCGTACCCGCGTATGCGAAAGATTTGAAACTGAACTTGTCGACGCTGCTGCAACAGCAGGAACTGAACGAGCAGCAGATTTGGGGCACGGTGGCCGCATCCGCCATCGCCTCCCGCAACCCGCAAGTGCTACAGACCTTGCTCGCGGAAGCGGCTTTGCACCTTTCGCCGCAAGCCCTGGAGGCGGCCAAGAGCGCCGCCGCCATCATGGGCATGAACAATATTTATTACCGCTTCCAGCACCTGGCCAAGAATCCGAAGTATGCCACGCTGCCAGCGCGCCTGCGCATGAACGTTTTGCGCAACCACGGCATCGATCCCGTCGATTTTGAACTTTGGTGCACGGCCGTCTCGGCAATCAACGGCTGCGGACTTTGCGTCGATTCGCACGAGCAGGTGCTGCGCGGCAAAGGCATGACGGAAGAGTCGATTCTCGCGGCGGTGCGGCTGGCGTCCGTGATTCATGCGCTGGCGACGGTATTCGATACCGAAGCGGTCGTTCCCAGCCCGGCCGTGCCCGCCTGAGCGCGACGTCAGCACTAAAGTACGGTGTGTTTCGCGCGCGGCCGTGATTATGGTTAGAATCGGAAGCGAGTGCCTGATGCGGCCTCTCTAGCATGGAAGATCTCATCCTCGTCACCGGTGGCGCGGGCTTCATCGGGTCGAACTTCGTTCTGCAGTGGATCGCCTCCGAAGGCGCTCGCGTACTGAATCTCGACAAGCTGACGTATGCCGGCAATCTCAACAACCTGCGAGCCGTCGAAGCCAATCCGCGTTATCGCTTTGAGCAGGGTGACATTGTCGATCGCGAATGGTTGCGCGATTTGCTGCGGCGGGAACAGCCGCGAGCCATCTTGCATTTCGCCGCCGAAAGCCATGTCGACCGCTCCATCCACGGACCGGATGATTTCGTTCGCACCAACGTCAACGGTACCTTCAGCTTGCTCGAAGAAGCGCGCGCCTATTGGTCGGCGCTTCCGGAAACTGAGCGCGCGTCGTTTCGTTTTCTGCATGTTTCGACTGATGAAGTCTACGGCTCGCTCGAGCCGAACGATCCGGCGTTCAGCGAGACTACTGCCTATGCGCCCAATAGCCCATACTCGGCTTCCAAGGCGGCTTCCGATCATCTGGTCCGCGCGTATCACCACACTTACGGACTTCCAACGCTGACCACCAACTGCTCCAATAATTACGGGCCGTATCAGTTTCCCGAGAAACTGATTCCGCTGATGATTTTGAATGCGTGCGCCGGCAAGCCGCTGCCGGTGTATGGCGACGGCGAAAACGTGCGCGACTGGCTTTACGTCGAAGATCACTGCCGCGCCATTCGCACTGTGCTCTGCCATGGCCGCGTTGGGGAAACTTACAACATCGGCGGGCGCAGCGAGAAAAAGAATCTGGAAATTATCGGCGCCATTTGCCAACTGCTGGACGAACTGCGGCCAAACGACCCCGTCGTTCCGCATAGCGAGCTGATCACGTTCGTGCAAGACCGTCCCGGCCACGATCGCCGCTACGCCATGGATACACGCAAGATCGAGCGCGAACTAAGCTGGCAGCCGCAGGAGACGTTTGAGAGCGGCATCCGCAAGACCGTCTGTTGGTATCTGGAGCACGAAGAGTGGGTCCGCGATGTGACCAGCGGCAGCTATCGGCAATGGATGGCGAAGCATTACGCGACCGAACGTTGAAATGAAAACCGAAGTGAACATCGAGATGAAAACCGCGACGACAAATCGACATGACTAAAACCGCGCCACCGAATTACAAAGGCATCATTCTCGCGGGAGGCTCGGGCACGCGGCTTTATCCCGTCACCCACGTGCTCCCGAAGAGCCTGCTGCCGGTATACGACAAGCCGATGGTGTACTACCCGCTCTCCACACTGATGCTGGCCGGCATCCGCGACATTCTGGTTATTTCAACGCCCGAAGATCTGCATCGCTTCGAGCATTTGCTTGGCGATGGCTCGCGCTTCGGCGTCAAGTTTCAGTACGCGATGCAACCGAAGCCCGAAGGCATTGCGCAGGCATTTTTGATCGGCAAGGAATTCATCGGCGCCAGCGGTTGCGCGCTTGTGCTCGGCGATAACATTTTCTACGGGCACGATCTGGTCAAGGAGTTGCGCGATGCGACGCGGCAAACCAAAGGCGCGCGTGTGTTTGCCTATCCTGTCAACGACCCCGAGCGTTACGGCGTGGTCGAGTTCGATCCGCATGGCAAGACCCCAACGGCGCTCAGTATTGAAGAGAAGCCGAAGCAGCCGAAATCGCGCTACGCTGTCACCGGACTTTATTTTTACGATTCGCAGGTGGTCGAAATCGCCGCGAGCCTCAAGCCGTCGAAGCGCGGAGAACTGGAAATCACCGACGTCAACCGCGCGTACCTTGAGCGCAATGAACTCAAAGTCTGCGTCATGGGACGAGGCACGGCCTGGCTCGACACGGGCACGCACGAAGCCTTGATGGACGCTTCGCTATTCATTCAGACTCTGCAGAATCGGCAGGGCCTGATGGTCGCCTGCCCCGAGGAAATCGCTTACCGTTCCGGCTACATCACGGCCGAGCAACTCGAAGCCTTGGCTCAGCCGATGCGCAACAATGGATACGGCGCTTACTTGCTGCAATTGCTGCGGGAACGCGTGTTTTGATTGTCAAAAATCTGCCCATGAAAAAAATAGCCACCAGCCTCCCCGGACTTCTGCTTCTTGAACCGCGCGTGTTCGGTGACGACCGCGGATTTTTTCTGGAGAGCTACAACCAGCGCACGTTTGCCGAGCTCGGTATTGCGGAACCCTTCGTGCAGGACAATCATTCACTGTCCGAGAAAAACGTCGTCCGCGGATTGCATTACCAGATTCAGCAGCCGCAGGGAAAACTGATCCGCGCCGTCACGGGTGAGATTCTTGACGTGGCGCTCGACATGCGCCGCGGTTCCAAGACGTTTGGGGAATGGGAATCCTTCAAACTCTCCGGCGAAAACAAGCGCATGTTGTGGGTTCCGCGCGGATTTGCTCACGGCTTTCGCGTCGTTTCCCTGGCCGCGCATGTCCTGTATAAGACGACGGATTTTTATGCGCCTGAGCACGAGCGCACGGTGGCGTGGAACGATCCGGCGCTGAACATCGATTGGCAGCTTGACGGTGAACCGCTACTCTCGGCCAAAGACCAGCGCGGCGTGCCCTTCGGGCAGGCGGAAACGTTCGAGTAGATCCCGGTCAATGCAGCCGGAACTCGACTGCGATCGTGCTTTCGACTTCGACCGCCTGGCCGCTGGAAAGGTACGGTTCAAATTTCCAGGATTGCACGGCCTCTGCCGCCGACCGCACCAGCGGGCCGGGGCCGGAGACCGGCTGCACGCGCCGTACGCTGCCATCCGGCGCTACCACTACATCCAGCACGACCAGCCCTTCGACCCCGGCGGTGCGCGCCGCCTCGGGATACACCGGCTCAAGCTTCGTCACAATTCGCTTGGCCATCGTCTCGGGAGAAACGGTTTCAGAAGAAACCCGCAACCCCGACTCCGCGGCCTGCGCGTGCGCTTCCAACTCGCTCCACGATCTCTGCCACTGCCACCATCCCACACCAGCAAGCGCGAGCATACATGCGAGGAGCGTATAAAATCCACGGCGGCCGATACGAACTCTGCGCCCAGGCCTGGCAACCGATCGCGCTGCGGCCACGGGCGCGTCGATCGTTGTAACTTCCCGCTTGACCTCCCGCGTGACTTCGCCATTCTTGTCTTTGAGATCGACCGGGGAAGCTACCGGCTCTGGACCGGCGCGGTAGACCCAATACCGGATCATCTCGCGCTGCTCCGCCGACAAGCCTACAAATTCAAGGCCGCAACGAAGCCGCGACTGATAGCGAACGAGCGCGCGCGTGCGAACCGGCACCCCCACATTTGGAAGCCGAAGTTCGACCGCCACTTGCTGGCCCGCTGCCAGTTCTCCGGCCACCACCGCGCCCACTCCGGCTTCGCTGAGGTCGGTACAGCGGCCAGGCAAATTTTCAGGAACTCCCGACCGCAACGCGATCAAGTCCAGGGGTATGTTGATGGGGTGCCGGGGGAAACCGCGCCGTGGCGCTTCTTCAAACGCCAACGATGGAGCTGCACTCATCCAACTGCCTCCGCAGATCGAAAATCACTGTCATGCGGCTGGAGCAATGACGAACACGGGCTATTTTGAGAATCGTTCCTCAGAGTATATCGAATCGACGGAAGCAAAATGCTGAATAGTTTTCCTCAGCCTTGGACCGCATTCTGCGCGCGTCCCTTAGTCCATGTCGCGCCAGTTTGGTCCCACGCCGATTTCCACCAGCAGCGGAACATCGAGGGAATGCGCCTGTTCCATGTACTGCCGCACCAGCGGCTTCATGACGTCCACTTCGCGCTCGGGCACTTCGAACACGAGTTCGTCGTGCACCTGCAAAGTCATCCGCGACCGCAGATCGCGCTTAAGGATTTCCTCATCAATCCTGATCATCGCCAGCTTGATCAAATCGGCGGCCGTTCCCTGCAGCGGCGTGTTTACCGCCGTGCGTTCGGCGAATCCGCGCTGGGTCGCGTTCTTGCTGTTGATGTCAGGAATCGGACGAATGCGCCCGAACAGCGTCTTCACTCTTCCGTCGCGCCGCGTTTGCTCGAGCGTGGCATCGATGAACGCCCGCACGCCCGCATATTTTGCAAAATAGGCATCGATGAATTTTCTGGCCTCGCCCGGCTCAATGCCCAACTGCTGCGACAATCCGAAGGCCGAGAGGCCGTAGACAATTCCGAAGTTCACCACCTTCGCCGCCCGCCGGTGCTCGGGCGTCACCATTAGCGGAGGCACGCCAAACACCTGCGACGCGGTCAGCGTGTGAATGTCGTCGCCGCGCCGGAACGCTTCCACCAGCAGTTTGTCTTTTGAAAAATGTGCCAGCAACCGCAGCTCGATTTGCGAATAATCCGCCGCCAGCAGCACGTGGCCCGGCTCGGCGATGAAGGCTGCGCGAATCTCTCGGCCGAGTTCGGTGCGAATGGGAATATTCTGCAGGTTTGGATTCGTCGAAGACAGCCGGCCCGTGGCGGTTCCGGTCTGGCCGAAAGTTGTGTGCACCCGGCCGGTATTGCCGCGAATGAGCGCCGGTAATGCATCCACGTAGGTCGATTTCAACTTCGTCAGTTGCCGGTACTCCAGCACCAGCCGCGGAACCTCGTGGTCCGCCGCCAAGCTTTCCAGCACATCGACGGCCGTCGATATCTTCTTTCCTTTGCCGTATTTTGCGGGCATCGGCAAGGCCAGCTTGTTGAACAACACATCGCCCAATTGTTTCGGCGAATTGATGTTGAACTCCTGACCGCAATGCTCGTAAATGTCGCGCGCCTTGACGGCGGCCTCGCGCTGCAGCTTGCCTGACATCTGCTCGAGCGCCGCCAAGTCGATCTTCACCCCCGCGTCTTCCATGCGCGCCAGCACGGGCACGAGCGGGGCATCGATCTCTTCGTACACCGAGGTGAGGCCCTGGTCTTCCACTTCTTTTCGGAGCGCGCTTGCCAGCCTGCCCGTCACATCGGCTGCTTCCGCCAAGTTGCCGCTCAGCTTCAAATTGAATCTGCGCAGCGCGACCTCCGGGAGCAAATGCGACGAGTAGGTGGGATCGAGCAGGTAGGAATAGAGCATCGGATCGTGCTTCACTCCGGCCAACGCGATGGCTTTTTCGGAAAAATGTTCGCCAGAACATTCGCTAAAATGATGCAGCGCCGATTTGAAATCGTGGATAGTCTTCGGCACGGCGGCGTCTTCGAGCACGCTTATTACTCGATCGGCGAGCGCCCGGTCGTCCAGAACAACCATCGCCCCGGCTCCTGGTGCATTCGAAACGGCGATACTCCTTACAACGTCGGCGGGCTGAGCCTCCGTATCAGCGAGCTGAAAAGCCAGCAGGCCGGACTGCGCCGGTTGCGGCTCGTCTTCTTCGGCAGCGTTTTCGGAGGTGCTCTCTGCGTGCTCGCCTGGAATTGCGAGCGCGAGCGCTGTGCCCTCGCCTAACGCTGCTAGATATTCGTCAAACTCGGCCTTTGACTTGATCTCCCGGTAGTCGCCCTCTTTCACCTCGCCCACGGGAAGCAGTTCTTTCAGCAACGAAGTGAATTCGAGCTCGGCAAACAGCACGTGCAGAGACTCCGCGTCTGGTTCGCCGACTTTCATCGCGGCGACATCCAGATCGACCGCAACATCGCAATCAATCGTCACCAGCTGCTTGCTGTATAGGATATTGTCGCGATTGTTCTGCAGCGATTCCCGATAGGTTTTCTTTTCCACTTCGGCCGCGCGTTCCAGCGCTTGTTCGACGCTGCCGAAACGCTGTATCAGCTCCACCGAGCCTTTATCGCCGATTCCCGGCGCTCCCGGAATGTTATCCACGGCGTCGCCGCGCAGCGCCATCACGTCGATGACCTTCGAAGGAGGCACTCCGAGAATTTCTTCCACCTTCGCCGCATCACAAATCAGATTGTCTTTCGGCGGATTGAGCACCTGAACCTTGTCGTTCACCAACTGCAGCATGTCTTTGTCGCTCGACACGACATACACCGGATATGATTCCGCTGCCGCTTTCCGCGCCAGCGTTCCAATCACATCGTCGGCTTCGTAGCCTTCGAGCTGCAGAATCGGGATACGGTATCCCTCGAGCGCCCGCCGGATGTAAGGAATCTGCTGCACCAAATCTCCGGGCATCTCGGCGCGGTTGGCTTTGTAGCCGCCGTATTCCGCTTCCTTGAAGGTCTGGGTCTTGATGTCGAATTTGCGGATGGTCGTAATCGCTTCCGCCTGCTGATTGCGAATTGTCGGCGCGCCCACGTCGAACACCGCCGCCAGATACTCGGGAGAAAAATCTGCCCGCAGTTTGCGCAGCATGTTGACGAAGACATACGTGGCCGCAGTCGGAACTCCCGTCTTCGTTGTCATCGGCCGTTGCCGCGCCATGGCGTGGTAGGCGCGAAAAATGAACGACATGGTATCTATCAGAAAAATCCGGCCTTTGCCTTCACCATGGCCCGAAGCGAGCGGGGGCGCTGGCGCGGCGTTCACTTGCGGCGGCGATTTCTTTTTGGGAGGCAACTGGGCAAGTTTAACAGTTGGTGAATTTTTACCACAGGAGCACAGGGGAAGACGGCCAAGCGTCACCGCAAGATTCTGAGAATCGCGTATGATATGAGGTTTTCAGCTCTCGTCCGCTGATTCATGAACGCCGAGCGCTGAATGCTGAGCGTTTCATGCTGCCTTTCAAGCTTATTTATAGCGACGATTACTACCTGCCTATCGGCTCCCATGTTTTCCCCGCCGGGAAATACAAGTGCATCTACGAGCGGCTGGTGGCGACTGGAGTGGCAGCGCCCGGCGATTTTGTCGCGCCTCGTACGGCGAGTGACGAGGATGTGGGGCTGGTACACACGCCGCGGTACGTCGAAAAACTGAAGACGGGCACGCTCAGCGCGGTCGAAGAACTGGAGCTCGAAGTCCCGTACTCGCCGGAGTTGGTGCGCGCCTTCTGGCTCGCCGCCGGCGGCTCCATCCTGGCCGCCGATCATGCGCTCAACGACGGCGTCGCCATCAGCATTGGCGGAGGATTCCATCACGCGTTCCCCGATCATGGCGAAGGCTTCTGCGTGGTCAACGATGTGGCTATTGCCATCCGGTGCATGCAGCGTGACGAGAAGATTCGCACCGCGATGACGTTCGACTGCGACGTTCATCAGGGCAATGGCACGGCCGCAATTTTTTCCGGCGCGCGCGTTCCCTATGCTTCGCTGCCCTCGGCGTCCGCTTCCGTGATCAATCCCGCGCACCCCTTGGCGCACCCGGTCGTGCCCGGGACGAGGCCGCCCAGCGGCCGCGCCACCGACGTCTTCACCATTTCGCTGCATCAGCTGAACAATTACCCATCGTTCAAGCCGCCTTCGTCGCTCGACTTGAATTTGCCCGACGGCATGGGAGACGCCGAATATCTGGCCTGCGTGGGCGACGCGCTAAGCATGGGATTGGAAAAATTTCAGCCGGAATTGATCTGTTATCTTGCCGGCGCCGATCCTTATAAGGAAGATCAGCTCGGCGGACTATCGCTGACCATCGAGGGACTAAAGCAGCGCGACGCGCTCGTGTACGAGATCGCCAAAGCGCGCGGCATCCCCGTGATGGTCACGCTCGCCGGCGGCTATGCGCTTAAACTTGAAGACACCATCGCCATCCACAGCAATACGGTGGTCGCCGCGAAAGAAGTTTATGGCGGAAAACGCTGACAGAGTAACAACAGCGCGGACGATATACTCGACGCTATGGACGTCAATCCTTCTCAGCTTGCGCATCGTGAGCTCTATCACATACTGATTAGCGCGGTGGCGCCACGGCCGATCGCGTGGGTATCGACCGTCAGTGCCTCCGGACAACCGAACCTCGCGCCTTTTTCGTTTTTCAATGCCGTGTGCGCCAAACCTCCGCTGCTGGCGTTTGCGCCGGCGATGCGCGCGCCGAAGAAATCCGAAGCGGTTCCAGATTCTGCCAGGACGCTTGCTGGTCAAGCGACTGGTCTGGCGAAAGACACGCTGCGCAACATTCGCGAAACCGGGGAGTTCGTCGTCAACGTGGTCACCTTCGAACTGGCCGAAGCCATGAACCTGACCAGCGGAGAATACGACGCATCTATTAACGAATTCGACGTGGCCAAGCTTAACTCGGCGCCATCGAAATTTGTGCGGCCGCTGCGCGTGACGGAGTCCCCAGTGAGTTTTGAGTGCAAGCTCTATCAGATTCTCGATTTCAATCCCGATCCCGAGGGCGGCAGCCTGGTGATCGGCGAAATCGTCTCGATCCACGTCAATGAGCAGTATCTGAAAGAAGGCCGCCTCGACCGGAACTCGCTCGATTTGATCGGACGCATGGGCGGTCTGCAATACACGCGTACTACGCAACGGTTTGAAATGGTAAGGCCGAAGGTGGAGTAACTCGAGGCCGGCTTTCTCGACATCC
The DNA here is from genome assembly GCA_963778255.1 of uncultured Acidobacteriaceae bacterium. Lineage (GTDB taxonomy): Bacteria > Acidobacteriota > Terriglobia > Terriglobales > Acidobacteriaceae > Acidiflorens. Next base: position 18,924 of record CAVZUP010000085.1, on the reverse strand, counting down.
CCAGATGCAGTCCTTCCCCTTCGACTCACTCAGGGTCAGGATGACAACGGATTTGAGTGCAGCGAAGAGCGAACGACGAGCAGCGAACGACCGACGACAATCGACCAACGACAGTCACTCCGCTGCGGCTGTTAAAATACTGCTTACGCTTATGTTCGAGAATCTTCAGGAAAAACTCCAGCGCGCCTTTAAATCTCTTCGCGGACAGGCCGTCCTTACCGAAGAGAACATCTCCGAGGCGCTGAAACAGATTCGTCTGGCGCTGCTTGAGGCCGACGTCAACTTCAAAGTTGTCAAAGAACTGATTGACCGCATACAGGCCAAGGCGATCGGGCAGGAAGTGCTGACCGCGCTTTCGCCGGGCGAGCAGGTGATTAAGATCGTCCGCGACGAACTGGTGGCCACGCTGGGCAAAGATACGGCCAAGCTGAAGTTCGCCTCGCAGCCGCCAACTGTCGTGCTGATGGCAGGATTGCAGGGTTCCGGCAAAACTACTACCTCGGGCAAGCTAGCTAACTGGCTCAAGAATGGCGGACATCGTCCGCTGCTGGTTTCGGTCGACGTTTATCGTCCGGCGGCGCGCGAGCAGCTTAAAGTTGTGGCGGCGGCGATCAAGGCCAATATTTACGAAGGTCAAGTTGGTGAGGCAAACACCGCTACCGTCGAACGCCTGGCGAAGGAAGCGCGGCGCGAGGCGATCAACACTGGTTGCGACGTGCTGATCGTCGATACGGCTGGACGTCTCCACATCGACGACCAGCTTATGGAGGAGATGCAGTCGCTCAAGCGATTGCTCAATCCGCAGGAAATTTTATTTGTCGCCGATTCGATGACCGGACAAGATGCGGTCAACTCGGCCGATGAGTTCCATAAGAAGCTCACGCTTACTGGCGTTGTCCTCACCAAGATGGACGGCGACGCTCGCGGTGGCGCGGCGCTTTCCATTCGCCAGGTCACCGGGCAGCCCATCAAGTTCATCGGCATTGGCGAAAAATACGATGCGCTGGAGCCGTTCCATCCCGATCGCATCGTCTCACGCATTCTGGGCATGGGCGACATCATGTCGCTCATCGAAAAGGCCGAGTCGCAGATCGACAAGAAGAAGGCCAACGAGCTGGCCTCTAAGATGCTTGCCGGGGACGGCTTTTCGCTGGAAGACTTCCGCGACCAGTTACGGCAGGTGCGCAAAATGGGATCGCTGCAAAGCCTGATCGGCATGTTGCCGAGCGTGGGCGCGTTTTCCGGCATGCAGAAAGCCGCCGACAAGGTAGACGAAAAACAGATCAACCGGGTCGAGGCCATCATCAATTCGATGACCGGATACGAACGCAATCATCACGAATCGATCAACGGCAGCCGGCGCAAGCGCATCGCGCGAGGCTCCGGCACCAGCGTGCAGGAAGTCAACAATCTGCTCCGCCAGTATGCCCAGATGAAAAAAATGTTCAAGCAAATGGGCAAGCCGAGTTTCGCGCGGCGCATGGCGGGGATGAAGTTTCCGGGAATGTAGATGAGTCGTTGGTCGCTCGTCGTTGGACGTTCGCGGGCCTCAGAAGTTCGCGGCCCATGACTTACCGAACGACCAACGACTATCGACCGACGACTGACCTTTCTATGAAATGGCGATCTCTTCAGGAATCCGGCTCGTACAGCGACATGCGTCCGCTGCGCGATATTTTTGCGGAGCGCAAGGACGCCATCGTCACCTACGTTCCCGCTGACGTGCAGGCTGTTCATGCCCGCACCGTGGCTGATCTCAAAGCGCAGGGGATGGCGGCGCATGCGCTCGGCATTTTCAAGGTTGGCGCGAAGGCTCCCTCGTTCGAACTTCCGGACCACAACGGCAAACTTGTTTCGTCGGCCGAGCTGCTTCGCAAGGGACGCCTCGTGCTCACCTTCATCCGCGGCCGGTGGTGTCCGTTCTGCGTGGGGCAGATGGAAGCCATGTCTTACATCGCCGCCGAGATTGCGGCAGCTGGGGCTGCGCTCGCCGCCGTTTCTCCGCAAACCGAGAAGCAGTCTTTCTTCATGCACAACCAGCACAAGCTTGCCTTTCCGCTGCTGGTGGATGCCGGCAACCAGCTCGCGCGTCGGTTCTCGCTCGTCTACCGCGTATCCGACGAGCAGCAAGGGCTTTACCGCAGCACCTTCGTCAACCTGCCGCACGTTAACGGCGACTCGAGTTGGGAGCTGCCCATCCCTGCGACCTTCGTGATCGACCGCGACCGCACCATTTTGTTCGCCTCCGCTAATGAGGACTACACGGAACGGCCTGAGCCGCTGGAAATTCTTTCGGTGGTCGAGTCTGGCGGCTGAGTACCATATCCCCAGAATTGACGCGGTGTGGCTTCATTACGGTTGTAATCTTGGCGCGGATATTTTTTGCGAACACACTTGAGTGTTACTCGGGCCTCGGTCAAGAACATCGCCCACGTAAGCTCAGGGAATCCAACCAGTCAGGACGGTAACAAGCGCCGTGAAGCGAACTAAGAGCCGGTTGCACTTGCTCCTTGGCATTGCTTCACTGGCGATCGCAGCATTTTTCTTCCGGGAAGTGGCCCATGGCGGCAAGGGGTTGTTGCAGCAAACATGGGCGATGATGCATCCGGCGAGATCGGCGAAGCCGGGTTCTGCCGGCGACGATTCTGACGACAACACGAAGGTGTATGGCGTGCTAGGGGAGCACGGCGAGGCGGACGACGGAGACGACGGTGATTCGGGGTCGAGCAGCGGCTTACCTCCACCGGTTGACCGGATTGCTCCGTTCACCGCGGCCGATGCCGGCACCCCCAATCACTTCCTCCATAAGCGCCTGTCGGTAAAGACCTACCAGTTCTTCGAATTCGTGGTGCCGGCCCACGCAATTCGTCCGGAGTTGCAGGGAACATTTCAGTCCGTCGCGACGCGGCAAAATCCTAGCGGCGGTCCTGCCGTGGAAGTGCTGCTGCTGGATCGGGAAGAGTTTTCCCGCTTCGTCAATCACAAATCCGTCAGCGCGATGCTCTCCTCGAATTCATCCCGTGGCGGCGAGATTTATTGGAAGCTCAGCGCTCCGGTCAACAAGCCGCGAAAGTATTACCTTGTGTTCTGGAATCCCGCGGAGGGACAGGGCCCGCGCATTGTGGACGCTGACTTTAGCGTCATCTTCGAATAATCCCCGGCGGGTTTGTTACTCTGTAACCCTTGCTTGGGATTCCACCTTTTGAGATTCATGCACGGTGGGGTACCCCGGCACCGGGCATGGCGATGGCGAGTTCAACCTCAGAGAACGCGGCGGCTCCGGCGACTTCATTGGTGCGGGCCAGCATGCCGGAACTGGATACGATTCGCGGGATCGCTATTCTGCTTGTTCTTTTTTTTCATGGCTTCGGGCTGCGTTATGGGCTCCGAGGTCTTTCGGGATTCCCCAAACTATTGGTTGCGGCCACTCTGCCGGGCTGGATGGGCGTAAACCTCTTCTTCGTGCTTTCCGGATTCCTGATTACCGGCATCCTGCTCGATAGCAAGTCCAGGCCCAACTACTTTCGGGTTTTCTACATCCGGCGGGCACTGCGCATTTTGCCTTTGTATTACGGAGTGCTTCTGCTGCTCGCTGTCCTGACCCGAACCGGGTGGGTGAACCGTCACGCGTCGTGGGCTTACCTGGGGCTCAGCGCTATTTACCTTTCCAACGTCACCGAGCTCTTCGGCGTGCCTTCGCAGTACACGGTTCTGTGGTCATTGGCGGTAGAGGAGCATTTCTACTTGCTATGGCCAGCCGCGATTCGCGTGCTGTCGCGGTACCAGGTGGTCGTCGCCGGAGCTGTGATTTGTGTCGTTTGCCCGTGCCTGCGGGCTTTTTATTCCATTGCGGGTTACAACGCGGACGCCCGGTACACGTGGCTGGTGGCGGATGGACTGGCGGCGGGAGCGGTATTGGCGGCGCTGGCGCGTGGTCCATGGGGAACACGGGCTGGCATGGGGCGCGTCACGGCGATTCTTTTTGCCACCAGCTTGCTGATGTTCGGGATCGGCTATCCATTTGGGATATTTCAGGGCAGCAGATTCCTGGGAATCACTTTGCGGGAAACGGCGCTGAATCTATTTTTCGCGGGGACGGTGGCGTCAGCGCTGTTGCTTGGGACTTCGCGCTGGCGAGCGATCGTAAACCGGCCGGTATTGCAGTTCTTCGGAGAAATCAGTTACGGCGTTTACCTCATCCACATGCTGGTTTTTGACTTCGAGGATTACCTAGTGGGCAGGTTCTTTCCCCGACTGTCCGCAGCCGGCGGTCATTTTGGCTTGATGGTTTTACTTTTCTGTATTGCGGCCTGCTTTACGATTGCGGTCGCGTACTTTTCCCGTTGGTATTTCGAAGAACCTTTTCTTCGAATGAAGCGGCGGTTTGAGGTGCAGGCGCCGGTTCCGAAGCAGCACTGAGAGCGGTGATTCGCCCGTCCGCTAAGCCGGCGATTGGTGGAGTCCCACCCTTGGGCTGAGCTCAGGGCAGGCTCTTTCGAGATGCACCAAAGGTGGGGCAAGCGGCTCCTCTGCGGTCCAGGACGTCAAGATCCCCGCCCTGTCGCAGAAAACGCGACAAGGGCGGGGCACCCGATCTTCGAGGTTGAGGCTTTTTATGCTCTTCCTGAGGCAGCCATGCGCTTGGCTGGCGAAACCATCTTCGGCTCTCGGCTAGAGTTCGAGCTGGTGTCGATCTTGAATTGCTCGACCAGTTGACGCAGTTGCGCGGACGTCTCCACCAGTTGCGTTGCCGCCTCCTGAGTTTCGTTTGCGCCACGGGAAGTGCCCTGGGCGGCCTCGGCCACGCCCGCAATATTGCCGGTGATTTCGTTGCTGCTGTTGGCCGCTTCGGTCACATTGCGCGACATCTCATTGGTGGTCGCGTCCTGCTCTTCGACCGCGGTGGCAATGGTGCCGGAAATATCGTTGATCTGGTGGACGACTTCGGAGATGGATGCGATGGCGTCCACCGCGGCTTTGGTGTCGGACTGGATGGCCTCGATCTTGCGGCTGATGTCTTCAGTGGCTTTGGCGGTTCCCTTGGCTAGTTCTTTGACTTCATTGGCGACCACGGCAAAGCCCTTCCCCGCTTCGCCCGCGCGGGCCGCTTCGATGGTGGCGTTCAGCGCCAACAGATTGGTTTGTTGAGCAATCGAAGTGATGACCTTAATGACCTGGCCGATTTCGGTGGAAGAATCGCCGAGTTTCGAGACAATGGCAGTGGTGTTTTCCGCGACCTCGACGGCGGAGGTTGCGCTCCGGGCGGCCTCGGTGGCATTCTTGGCGATTTCCTTGATGCTGGCGCTCATCTCTTCGGCACCGGTGGCGACAGTCTGCAGGTTCTGGCTGACGGTTTGCGCGGCCTTCGAAACCACGTCGGCTTGAGCGGAGGTTTCCTCGGAGTTGGACGTGATCTGGTGACTGGTGGTATTCAGCTTTTCACTGGCGTTGGCAAGGGATTGTGTAGTGCGGCCGACCTCGATCAGAGTTTCCCGAATCTTGTGAACGAATCCGTCGAAGGCTTGGGCCAGAACTCCGATCTCGTCCTCGCGGTCTTCTTCGAGGGAGGTGTTGAGGTCGGCGTTCTGCATGCGGCTGATCAACCGATGCACCGGTCGCAGCACGACCTGTGTGATCAACACGTATTGTGCGACGACGACGAGGAGCGATACCAGAAATACGCAGACAATGACGATGGCCTCCATGCCGCGCAGTTTGGTGGAGACATCGGATTGGGGATAGGCGGCCAGGAGCGTGTATCCCCATTTGTCGAAGGGCTTGTTGAGCACGGTCCATTTGTCGGCTGCGGAATGGTCCAGCAGTTGGCGGATTTGATCGTCGGTGACCTGTTGCGGCTTGAAGATGACTTTGCCGTCGGAGTGCAGAAGCGCCACGTAGCCATTTTCCAGAATTTTGGTGGTGCTGATACGCTCGCCGAGATCGCCGACGGCGGTCAAGGGGAAACCCACGTACCAGATTCCAATCGTCTGGTTCGATGCATTGTGCATCGGTTCATAGCCAGTCATGTAGGGCTTACCAAGAATGTCGACCACTCCGTAAAACGATTGTCCGGCCTGAATCGCGGCGAAGGCGCGGCCCTTGGGATCGAGGGGCGTTCCGATGGCACGGGAGCCGTCGGGCTTGAGGACGTTGGTGGAGACGCGAATGAATTGATCTCCATTCTTGACAAAGAGGGTGGCGGTGCAGCCGGTGAGTTGCTTGAGGCGGTCGACGAGGGCAAAATTACCGATTTGCGAGGAGTGCCCCAGAGAGAGGCTGGGAACGGATTGTCCCTCAATGGTTACCGGCTTGCCGGTCTCCGGCTGTCCGACACGCTCTGCTTCCTGCAACAAAACCTTCATGGCCGAATGGACGGACTGCGAACTCAGGTTGTCCATTGTTTGCAGGACGTTCAAGACGGCATTGACCTGATCGGTCGCCTGCTGGTCGGCTCGACCTCGGACTTCGGACCCGAGCTCGCGAGTCATGATCAGACCGAGCACAGAGACTCCGAAAACAACGACGAGAGCCGTCCGGAGCATGAATTTTACAGATAGCCGTTTATTCATTACGCCTGTCTCCTCAATGAACCAGGGGTGAATCCGAAGGCTCGCGGGGTTTTGGCACCCGAGGGAGTCTCAGAAGCCCTTCATCGGCACAAGGAAGACATTTCTGCACCTCACTTTTGAACGTGCCTGACCCATCGGGTTCCGCCCCTGATCGAGCAGTAAAACCGGCGGCCAATAGTTCGTCGCGACAGAGCCAGAATCCTGCGTCAGCTTACCGGCATCTAAACCTTGACAATGATTCGCTCACATTATAGGATGAGCCATAGCATAATATCATCGCATTGATTGTAAAGCACTTATAGTATCGGAGGATACGATTATGGGAAAGATTATCGGAATCGACCTGGGGACCACCAACTCCTGTGTGGCGGTTATGGAGGGTGGAGAGCCGAAAGTTATACCTAATGAAGAAGGTGGGCGGACTACGCCTTCGGTTGTTGGATTCACCAAGACCGGCGAACGGCTGGTGGGGCAGGTCGCCAAGCGGCAGGCCATTACCAATCCGGAGAACACGGTGTACTCGATCAAGCGCTTCATGGGACGGCGCTACGACGAGGTCAGCGAAGAGTTGAAGATGGTCCCCTACAAGGTCGAGCGCGACGGCGACAACGTCGTCATTGTGGCGCAAGGCAAGAACTTCACTCCGCCGGAGATCTCGGCGATGATCCTGCAAAAGCTGAAGAAGGCGGCGGAAGACTACCTGGGCGAGAAGGTGACTGAGGCGGTCATCACGGTGCCCGCGTACTTCAACGACGCGCAGCGCCAGGCTACGAAAGATGCGGGACGGATTGCCGGACTGGAAGTAAAGCGCATCATCAACGAGCCTACGGCGGCCGCTTTGGCTTACGGGCTCGACAAGGGCAAGGACGAGACCATCGCCGTGTATGACTTCGGCGGCGGCACGTTCGATATTTCGATCCTTGAAGTCGGCGAGGGCGTGATCGAGGTAAAGGCCACCAATGGCGACACGCATTTGGGCGGCGACAACATCGATCAGCGGCTGGTGGATTGGCTGATTGACGAGTTCAAGAAGGATGAAGGTCTCGACCTGCGGGGCAAGGGGAACGAGATGGCTTTGCAGCGTCTGCGCGACGCGGCGGAGCGGGCGAAGATCGAGCTTTCGACGACCATGGAGCACGAGATCAACCTGCCGTTTATCACGGCGGATGCTTCCGGGCCGAAGCACCTGGTCAAGAAGCTGACTCGGGCAAAGCTCGAAACCATGATCGAAGACATTTTGCAGCGCTCGGTGGGGCCGTCGAAGCAGTGCATGAAGGATGCGGGCGTCGATCCCAGCAAGATCAACGAAGTGGTGCTGGTCGGCGGACAGACGCGTATGCCTCGGATTCAGCAGATCGTGAAAGATCTGTTTGGGCGCGAAGGGCATAAGGGCGTGAATCCGGATGAAGTGGTGGCGATTGGCGCTGGCATTCAGGGTGGCGTGCTCAAGGGCGAGGTGAAAGACCTGCTGCTTTTGGACGTGACTCCTCTGACTTTGTCGATCGAGACTTTGGGCGGCGTGGCTACGGCGATGATTCCGCGGAACACCACGATTCCCACGAAGAAGACGGAGACGTTTTCTACGGCGGCCGACAGTCAGACTTCGGTCGAAGTGCATGTGCTGCAGGGCGAGCGTCCTTTGGCGGCGCAGAACCGGACTTTGGGGAAATTCCATTTGACGGGATTGCCGCCGGCGCCGCGGGGCATTCCGCAGATTGAGGTGACGTTCGATATCGACGCGAACGGCATCCTGAATGTGACGGCGAAGGACAACGCCACGGGCAAGGATCAGAAGATCACGATCACTTCTTCTTCGGGATTGTCGAAGGAAGAAGTGGAGCGCATGGCGAAGGAAGCGGATGCGCACTCGTCCGAGGACAAGGCGCGACGCGAAGAGATCGAAGCCAAGAATCAGCTCGACTCCATGGTTTACAACATCGAGAAGATGCTGAAGGAACATGGCGACAAGATCTCGGGCTCGGAGCGCGGCGACGTGGAGAACGCGTTGGCCGACGCGAAGAAGGCGATCGAGGGCGGCGACAAGGCGGCGATGGACGCGGCGCGCGAGAAGCTGACCACGGCATCGCACAAACTGGCGGAGCAGATGTATAAAGCTACGCAGGCGGCTCCGGGAGCAGCTCCGGGGGCTACTGGCGCGGGGCCGACGGATGGGCACTCGGCAGCGGGCGGCAACGGCGCGGGCACGAAGAAGGATGAGGGCGTGATTGACGCTGAGTACGTCGACGTTGAGGACAAGAAGTAAGCTCTTGGCTATTAGCTCTTGGCTTGGGGGCGCGTCGAGCGCCCCCAATTTGCATCCAAAGAACTGGGACCAGGAAAGAGGAAAGCGAATTGAGATTTGAGATCAATGGACAGATGTTTTTCGTGAACTTCCTCCCGGAAGAGGGGCGGTGGTATTGCTTCGCGCCCACAGCGACGGGGATGCAGAAGATTCCGGTGTCGATGGATGGAGCGCCGTTTGAGGCCTCCTACACCGTGGCGCTGGATGAGCAGGCTAAGGAAGTGGTGAACTAAATTTTGCAGGTATTTGAGTGAGGGTCCATTCAGCCCTGTCATCCTGAGCGGAGCAGGACCTTCACGAAGTGAAGGCCCTGTGCAGTCGAAGGACCCCATACCTGTATGAACTACGACGAACTTTGGCAAGGCGTTCTCACGATGCAGTTGAGGCCGTTGCTGGACGGGCACACCTTTACGCCACGGGGAGAACTCCCTGACACGGCATTGGCGGAAATGGCGGAGTTGGGGTCTTTCGACTCCACAAGGTTATCGGCTTCGCCGATGATCTTGTTCCGCTCAAGATGACAAGTTGTCTTTAATTCCTCAAGATGACAGAGGTATACCGTGACGGGTCCTAAGAAGTACTGGGTCTACATCGTCGCCAGCCGCACGGGCACTCTCTACATCGGAATGACCAACAACCTCTACGTTCGAGTTGGGCAGCATAAGAGCGGCGAAATTGAGGGCTTCTCCAACAAATATCATTGCGATCGATTAGTCTATTGGGAGAGTTTCGATGATGTTCTCAATGCAATCGATCGGGAGAAGCAACTCAAAGGCTGGCGGCGGGCGAAGAAAATTGTTTTGATTGAATCGATGAACTCTCGCTGGGAAGACCTCGCTGAAAAGTGGGGCGCGGAGATGGCGTTTGCCGGGCAGCCAATTACGGCGCGGTGAGAATGCCTTGCGGTGCCGCTGGTAGTATGGACGGGCATGGGGTCCTTCGACTCCACTTTGTCACCGGCTTCGCCGATGATAAAGTTCCGCTCAGGATGACAGAATCAGAAATAGATGGCCACCCAAACTAAAGACAAAGATTATTACGGCGTTCTTGGAGTCAAAAAGTCGGCCTCCACGGACGACATTCGCAAGGCGTTCCGCAAGCTGGCGCGCAAGTATCATCCTGACGTCAATCCTGGCGATAAATCCGCGGAAGAAAAATTCAAGACGCTTTCCGAGGCCAACGACGTCCTCAGCGACCCTAAGAAGCGGAAGATTTACGACCAGCTTGGGTTTTATTCCGACAATATCGATCCGGCTACGGCGGACGCTTACGCTCGCGGCGGCGGACAGCCTGGTGCTGGGCCGAGCGACTTTGGCGGAGGCTTTCCTGGAGGCTACCGCGCCGGCGGTCCGAGCAACGTCGATTTCGGAGGCTTTGATTTTTCCGACTTGTTCGAAGGCGCTCGGGCGGGCGGGCGCAAAGGTTCCAGCGGGGCGGGCGGCGGGTTCAAGGATATCTTCTCCAACATTTTCAGTGGCGGCGGGCGCGGCGAAGCAGCCGAGCATGGCCCGGAGCCAGGCAGCGATCTTGAGTACCAGGTCAATGTACCGTTCTGGACGGCGATCCGCGGCGGGGTGATGAAGCTGAATATCGCGCGGCGCGATGTTTGCGGAAATTGCCACGGCAATGGGTTTATAGAGGCTCCGGGGCAATGTCCGCAGTGCCATGGCAAGGGGACGATTGAGCAGACGGGCGGGCGGATGAAGTTTAACGTGACGTGTCCGCGCTGCCATGGGACAGGCAAGAATATTTCGACTTGTCCGGTGTGCCACGGGGAAGGCAGCGTGGAGCGCACCGATCCGCTGGAGATTCGCATCAAGGCGGGAACGCGGGACGGGCAGAGGATTCGCATCGCGGGCAAGGGCAATGCCGGAGTGCGCGGCGGCGGGGTCGGCGACCTTTATGTGATTATTCGCATCGGCGAGCATGCGCTGTTCCGGCGCGAGGGCGACGACATTTACATCACGGTGCCGGTGACAGCGGTGGAAGCGGCTTTGGGATCGAAGATCGAAGTGCCTACGATTGATGGGCGCAGCATGTTGAAGATTCCTCCGGGGACGCAGTCGGGGCAGAAGCTGCGGCTGCGCGAAAAGGGCGTGCCTTCGGCGACCAAGGACGGGGTGCGCGGGGATGAGATTGTTGAGGTGAAGATCACTGTCCCGATGCCGCGCGATGAGAAAACCAAAGAACTGTTGCGAGAGTTGGCCAAGCTGAATCCCGAAGATCCTCGGGAAGCGTTGTGGAAGGAAGTCTAGCCGTCAGCTGTTGCCGAGAGCTGACGGCTGTCTCGGTTATTTCTTGCTGGGATCGTCCGCCGGATTCACATAGTTAAACTGCAGCGGCGACATGCCGTGAACCTGGACTACGACCGCTCCCGACGCCATGGCATAGTGATGCATATCGGGATCGAGGTAGGCGAAGCTGCCGGCCGGAAAAGTTGTCATCTTCGCCGGATCGAACTTGTCGCCCATACCCACTTTGAAGTTGCCCGAGATGACCGTCACATTCTCCCGCTTAGGATGCCAGTGCGGAGCGATCTTGTATCCGTCCGGCATCTTGAGGCGAATGGTAAAGTCGCCCGAACTCGCGGTTGGGTCGCCTTCGATTACAGCCAGTTGCGCTCCCGGAGCAACGAAAGGCGGCGGTGGTCCGTATTTGATCTGGCTGGGCGTAAACGCATTCTGATGCGAGCCCGTTTGCGCGAGCAACAGAGCGGCGCAAACAACTAAAACTGCAAGCACGATTTTCCTCATCCCGATCCTCCAATCTTGATTGAACTGCCGATATCCGGAGCACATTTATACCGCAGATCACATGGAAAAGCCAGCCGCTTAGTAGCTTGGCGGGGCGACACGCCTCGGACGACCTCCCGAACTCACAGATAGCGTCTAAATTTCTCTTTGTGGCGGGTATAGAGGAAGGAAACCAGGACCAGTGCGCCACCCAGAATGATCAGTGTGATGTAACGCGATTGGGGGTCCAGGCCCCAGACGTCGATCAGAAAGATCTTGGCAACGCACAACATCAGCACCCCGAGCCCTGCGAGACGGAAGCTGCGCTCTCCCACCCATTCCGCTAGCAGGAAGACGGCGACCCCTTCTATTCCCCAATTCACAGTAAGTTGGCCGCGGGTGGACTCGAGCGCGATGAGCGCGGTCAGGAGAAGGAACGGGACGAAGAAGAAAACTTGCTCGGGACGGATGCCGGAAGGAAATTCATTTTGTGACTGATCGGAGGCGGCGCGGCGCAAGAGAAAGGCGAACGGCAATCCGGCGAAGAGCAGGGCTATGGCAGCGCCCAGGTCATAGCGCCGGACCTGATTGAATAATATGACCCCGATCGCAGGTTGTAAGAAGTTGAAAGTGACGGAGCGGAGCGCGACGGCAGCGACCAAGAGGTAAGACTGGTAAAGGTAATCGCGGCGTTTGAGCGCCCAGGCCGCCACGATCATTGCCAGCGATTGAGCTGCCCATCCGGTTGCGATCCACGAAGAAGCTAATTCGAAGTACAGCAAGGCGGCGACGGAGATGGTTCCGAGATACGAAAAGATGGTGCCGGCTCGCTCCAAATCTGCTTGCACCGCTTGTGTTCCAGTCCCGCTTGTACCGCTTCTTGTCGTCTCGCTCAATCTTGAGGCACTCCATCGCACACGCCAGTCGGCATAAAAGTACGCGGCTGCGAGGGGAACTATTCTTGCCAATCGCGGGCTAAGCTGGCCGGATACGACGGGTACGTCGAGATTCGCCACGAACATTTGCAGGAAGCTGGCTCCCAGCGCCGTGTAGCCCTGCCAGCGCAGAAACCCAGCCTTGAGCTGGATACCGATCTCGAGGAGCACAAGGCCGAGAACCATCCAGCCCAAAGCGACGTTCTGAGCGGGCAGTTCGTCCCAGAGCAAAATTGCGACCAGGATGGAAGCGGCCCAAGTGTAGGCGGCTGTGAACATCGACCAGGCGCCCTCCCGATCACCGTCGGCGGCGCGGGCGAACGGTGCGGCGGCGTAGAGCAGGAGGGCAGTTGCTCCAACCGTAACGAGGCGAAGGCTGACACCGTGGAACTGTTCCGCGGAAAACAAGTTGAGCGTGGTGAGACGGATAATCGCCGACACGGCGATCAGATTTCCTTGCACGGCCAGGGGTGGCTGGCTGAATTGCTTTGCGGCAACATTCAGAACGAGCGCCAGAATGGCCCAGGCGACTGCCGTCCACATGCCTGGCCACGCGAGCCAAGCCGCAATGAGCGTGAGCAGGCCGCCGACGTAGGTAAAACTTCCGGCAACGGCGGAGTCGAATTCGTGCTCGAACAGATCCTGCCATCGAGCTCGCAGCCAATGCGAGTTGAAGTAAAAGAGCGCGGCGCCGGTCGCGAACAGAACAGCCAGCGGATAGTCGGGCAGCGTGCCGGGTGCGTTCCCGAGACGAAGCTCCAACTGCTGCGCGGCGGTATCGAAGATCATCTGGGCGGCCACGACCGCCAGAGAGATCATCCCGATGCGGCGGAAGACAACCTCGCGCAGGAAAACGCCGGCGAGAAGAAAAGCTTCCGCAGCCGCCAGCCATAGGATGGATAGATTGGAGCCAGAGTAGCGGAAGGGGATGGCAGCGACCAGAAGAACCGAACCCAGAGTCGCAAGAACGACGAAAGCGGTTCGACGACGGCGCGCTGCCAATGCCGCCAAGCTGAGTTCAACGGCACCCAGCAGAAGCAGAGCGCCAAAGGCCCACTCCGGATGCACGGACTGATATTTGAGGAGGGCGAGCAGGCAGAATCCATTCGCCAACGCGGCCGCGGAGGAGAGCCGCTCCTGATTGTCGTCCGCGACCTGCCGGTAAATATAGGAGAAGCGGAAAAGCAGCCAATAAAACCCGAGCAAAGCCACGCTGGTCCAAAATTCGGGGAAGAGCACACGTTTTGGACCCATCGCGTCGATGACTGGCCACAGCCAGAGCAGGTGGTTGAAATAGGTGGCGAGGATTCCGAAGAGTTCGAGGGCAAACCAATTCATCCGCAAGGCGAGCGCAACCACCGTCAGAGCCAGGACAACGCTCGCCGCCAGACTGTACACCGAGGTGTGGTGAATACCGACGGTCAGATACGAGAGGACGAGCGCCAGCGCCGTGGTTGCCTCGGAACGGTAACGCAGACTGTATCCGATGATGGCGGCGGCCACCGCCAGCATCAGGAAGAAGTCAAGTTCGCGAGAATCGATGACCTTCGCCGCGGCGACGTGGTAGATGGCGTAGCTCACAAAATAAAGAAGCGCCCAGCCTCCGGCAGCGCTGGCACGAGCCAGAATGCGGTAGCGGTCATTGGATTCGTAGCGGACACCGATGGCAATCATTACGGCGCTGAGGCTAATGCCCAGGAGAACCTTGCCTCCGGGTCCGAGGTTCTGAAGTTGATAGGCAAGGAAGAATGCCAGACCCAGCACCAGAATTCCGACGCCGATCTTGTTCAGCCAGTTCGTGCCCAGCATTTCCTCCAGATCGAATCCGCGCGAGGGTGGCTCGTCCGGTGCCGACTTGGCGAAAACTGGCGGCGACACATGGGGCAATGGGGGAGCGGCCGGGGGCATGGCCGGATGCGGTGGCGGCGCGACCCTGAATTCGGGCGGCGGCTGGGCAGGAGGAGTTGCCGGAACTGACGGCGGCGGAGGCGGCGGTCGCAAGGGTACCGCTTCGGGGGGCGCTACAGTCCTCGCGGTTTGTGATGTGGCATGGGTTTCCTGCGGGGCTACTTGAGGCGCTTCGTGAGTCTCTTTTTGGTCTTTTTGTTCTTTGCGACGCGTTTCAAGAACATAGAGACGAGCGGTCAGGTCCTGCCAATGCTGTAGATTCTCGCGGCGGTCGTTTTCCACCTCGCGACGGAGCCGGCCGATGCTGGCAACGATCCAGATCGGCAGCAGGATCAGCACTCCGAACAGGGCCAAACCTAGCAGGACCCCGAATCCTTCCATCATGGCCTCCACGGCCAACAGCGGTGCGGGAAGAGTCTATTTAAGCTCGGGAGAATTCTAATACACCAGAGGAGGCTCGGATAAACCACAGAGGCCACAGAGGAGCGCAGAGAAAACCTTACTCTACTTGTGCCCCGACGGTGTCTATACATTAGAGAACTACACTCCTAGCTATGGGCAGAGCGGGGATCATCGCGGCGGCAGCCTTTGCCTCTCTACTGCTGGTTGCGGTAGTCATTGATTTTCGCGGTAAGCATCCTAGCGTTCCTCCCGGAATCGAATCGCTAGACTGCATGAAGCCTGCGCCGCAAGGAGAAACGGGTAACGATTGGTTGACCCGACTGGGTGGGCGTATCACTAAATACCCGAACGCTCAATGGCAAGGTGACTCGTACACAGTCCCTGACATTGTCCAAGGTCGCAATCTGACCAAGTACGACAAACTCGAACTAAGGGATCGTGAACACTTCCACCCTTGGGAGTGGAGGCACAATCCGATCCTGGCCCAAGCGCGCAGCTTTCTATGGGAGCACTGGCGAAGTCGAAAGCGGGCCTATCTGATGCTTACCATGAGCGGCGTGGATCACACAGGTACTTCCCATATGTTTGTGGAGCCCGACGACAGCGGCCGCTGGCGCGTGTATCGGAGACAACTTGACCGCCGCGAACTCATCGATGAGCCTACCGTCTATTCTGTAGTGTGGGCGATACCAAACGGATGGGACACGCCCGGGACCCCACTTCCAGCCGGACAGGCACCTGATCCTATGAAGGACGAGCTTGAGTTCCGTGACGTGTGTGGCGAGCAGGCCGGGACCCTCTAGGAAGGTCTCCTCGCCATCTCGCCAGCGAACCTGAGCTTCGCCGCTATTACCTCCGTACCACGTCCTTCGCCAGAAAAATCTTCGATTATTTGCAAAAAATTCTTGCATCTGTGGAAATTTGCCGTAATCTCACAATTGCGAACTAACTTCGCCGAAATGCCTGGGAAATTCGAACGACGCCTGGGAGCCGCGAGCAGCATTTTCAAGGGAGACGCGGTGGTGAGAGTGAGTCGCTCTGAGGAGGAAGCCATAGAAATTGGCAACAGCTACCCGCACCGCTCACATCCCGCAGCCTGATTCCCTGCCCGCCGTCGCTCCTCTCAAGAAGAAGACGAAGTCTATCCGCCTCACGCTTTGGCCCCTGGTTGCCGCTACCTTCTTTATGGTCTCGGGCGGAACCTATGGCACCGAAGACATCGTGCACGGAGCCGGGTATGGCAAGGCGATTCTCATCCTGCTGCTCACCCCGCTTCTCTGGAGCCTGCCGACCGCGTTCATGATTGGCGAGCTTTCGAGCGCGCTGCCTTTTGAAGGCGGCTACTACGCCTGGGTGCGCCGCGCCATGGGAAGTTTTTGGGGGTTTCAGGAAGCCTGGCTGTCGCTGGTAGCGTCCATTTTCGATATGGCGATTTATCCCACGCTGTTTGTCGCGTACCTCACGCGCATGTTTCCGTGGTTTCAGGAGAATCATCGCGGCGTGGCGGTGGCGCTGGGCGTGGTGATCGTCTGCGCGATCCTTAATATTTTGGGAGTGAAGGTCGTCTCGACGACTTCGCTTTGGCTGTTCTTTGCTTTGTCGGCGCCGTTTGCGGCGATTTTTGTGCTGGCGCCGTTTAAGATTCACGCGCTGGCTAGCGCGGTGACCAAGCCTACTACTTCGAACGTCGATATTCTTGGCGGCCTGCTCATCTGCATGTGGAATTACATGGGATGGGACAACGCTTCGACCATCGCCACCGAAGTGGAGCGTCCGCAGCGGACTTATCCTCGGGCCATGCTGTGGGCAGTGGTGATTGTCTGCACCACGTACGTTCTTCCGTTTGCCGCGATGTGGATCACCGGGCTTCCGGCTAGCGCGTGGGAGACTGGCGCCTGGGCTGATATTGCGCAGTTGATGGGCGGGCCGGTGCTCCGGATTGCTTTGGTCGCGGGTGGCATGATGAGCGGCTTTGGCATGTTCAATGCCCTGGTGATGAGCTACTCGCGACTGCCGCTGGCCATGGCGCAGGATGGCATGTTGCCTAAGGTGTTTGGCAAGCTGCATCCGAAATCGCGCGCGCCCTGGGTTGCGATTCTGGCACTGGCGATTGGCTGGGGTCTGGCGCTGAATCTGGGCTTCGAACGGCTGGTTACGCTGGATATCATGATTTACGGGGCCAGCCTGGCGCTGGAGTTTGTCGCTCTGATCGTCCTGCGCATTCGCGAGCCGGAGTTGAAGCGTCCGTTCCGTGTGCCGGGCGGGTTGCTGGGAGTGATTGCGGTGGGCATTCCTCCAGTGCTGCTGCTGGGATTTGCCATTCTGCGCAGCGAACATGAAGTGGTGCTCGGCATGAGCTCGTTCTTGTTTGCCGCGATTTTGATTGGCGCGGGCGTGTTTGCTTATTTGATCAATCACGCTTTGAAGCCGGCGGGCTGGACAGCGGCGGAGCCGAAGCCGGAAATGGCAGCGTAGTTTCGCGCTGAATTCGCTTTGCTGAGGGAGACGGAGCTTGCTCCGTCTCTTTGTTCTTGGTGCCGACAAAAGCCTTTTACCACGGGGGCAGGGGACCACAGGGCATTACGGAAGTGGCTATTTTGCACGAGAACACTTGACGGTGGAGGGAGCCGGCGCCAGTATTGCTCTGTGTTTGAGACTCCACCGCCGACCACGTTTCAAGAAATCGGTATCATCGCGTTTGGACTGACGGCTGGTGTGTGCACAGCTTTTGCTACATCAATTGCGCTTGGTTTGCTTGGGCTTATGGTTGCGTTGTTCGCAGAGTACACGCGCTTGATTTATTCCCAGCCCTGGGCTCCGCTCATCGGATTAGAATACGGATTTCTTCTCGGGATCGTCCTTGGTGTGATCGTCTGCCGGAAGGTGATCAGGTCTCGTCTGCGCGGAACACCAACTCAATAGCGACGTTGTCCCCCAAACTGCAATGTCTTCTTTTCCTCTGCGCTCTCGGCGTCTCGGCGGTAAGACAACAGGTCGCGCCGCGTCTCTTTATTCTTACTTCTGGTCTCTTGCGGCTGGGGCCTGCGGCTATATACACAGAATACAGGAAAACTGGTGTATATTATACGCATGGGCAGAACTAATATTGTGATCGATGAGAGCCTGATCCGGAAGGCGCGTAAACTTACACGTCTCCGGACCAAAAGGCAGGTCGTCGACCGAGCACTTGATCTACTGGTGCGCTCAGAAAGCCGCAAGGGAATCCTGAAGTATTATGGAAGCGGCATCTGGCAAGGCGATCTGAAGAACTCACGGAGAAATCGGGTGTGATCCTGGTCGACAGCTCGGTCTGGGTCGATTTTTTTCGTCCGTCACCGGGACGTGCTGGGGCAGAACTGAGACGGATGATTGAAGAGAGTGAGCCCTTCGCTCTGACCGGGATCGTCGTCGCCGAGGTTTTACAGGGTTTGACGCGAGATGCCGGCGTGATTGAGCGTTTCCTGGCCCAGTGGGACATGCTGGAACCCAGGGGATTTGACACCTACCGGAGCGCGGCCGCGATTTACCGCGCTGGACGAGGAAAAGGTATCACGTCCAGCACAATGGATGCCCTCATCGCAGCCATTGCGCTGGAACACGGTGCCAGCGTTTTTACGCTCGATCGGGACTTTGTGCGAATCGCGCGGATGACGGGTCTGGAACTGTACTCAGGGATATGACCAAGCGTAAATCCAAAGGCGCGTACATGATCTCGGCGGTGGCTGAGATGTATGAGATTCATCCGCAGACTTTGCGGCTGTATGAGCGCGAAGGGTTGCTCAAGCCTAGCCGCACTGAGGGCAATACCCGGCTTTATACCGATGAAGATTTGCAGCGGCTGGAGTTCATTCTGTCGCTGGCTCGCGATCTGGGTGTGAATATCAGCGGGATCGCCATCATTTTGCAAATGCGCGAGCGCATGGAAGAAATGCAGCACCAGATTCAGGATTTCGTGCAGTACATCCAGCATGAGGTGCTGGCGCGGGCTTCGGCTGCCGCCGATCCTTCGAAGGGCGCGATTGTGCCTTTGCGGCGCCCGCTGGTGCCGGCGGTGGATTCTTCGCGGCGCAAGGATT
>CAVZUP010000084.1:0-4083 GCA_963778255.1 uncultured Acidobacteriaceae bacterium | reverse complement strand
GAGGCGCTGATTGGAGTTCGCGTTGTTGACTTCAATTACCAAATTAACCAATTACAGAATTACAAATTCCTTTTCAAAATCTCTTCGACTCGCTGCACGTCCTCTTCGGTGTCCACGCCTACGGTGTCGAACGGCGTTTCGGCTACGTGGATCGGGACGCCGTTCTCCAGAAAACGCAACTGCTCCAGGCGTTCGCTGCGCTCTAGCGAGGACTCGGGCCAGCGTACGAACCTGTCCAGCGCAGCTTTGCGATACCCATAGAAGCCAAGGTGTTTGTAGTATGGCGGGCGCAGGCCATCGCGGTCGTGCGGGATGGTCGCTCGCGAAAAATACAACGCGCGGCCCGCACTATCCGTCACTACCTTCACGGCGCTCGGGTTATTGATGTCAATCCCAGCGGCGGGCGTTTTCAGCGTTCCCACTTCGACCCCGGCGCCTTGCATCACTGCAATCAAGCTCTCGATGTGTTCGGGCCTTGTCAGCGGCTCGTCGCCCTGAACATTTAAATAGACATCCGCCGGAATCGCCGTGGAGATTTCATGGACCCGCTCGGTGCCCGACCGGTGCGCCGGCGAAGTCATGCGCGCGACAAATCCGTTCTGCTGGCAGAAGCGCATGATTTCATCGGAATCGGTGGCGACAATCACTTGCTCGAGAGACGAGCACCGGCGTACTCCTCGATACACCCAGGCAAGGAGCGGCTCGCCAGCGATCTGGCGCAGCATTTTGCGCGGCAGGCGCGTCGAGGCCAACCGGGCTGGAATTACGGCGATAACTTTCATGGGCTCAGTTTCGCATGGGTACGAACGGTTGGACAGTGTCTTCGTTTGACACTGCATTCATGCACTTTTAGAATGAATCAGGGACGCGTCCACCCGCGTCTGCGGGATTCTGTGCCCATTTCCGGGCTGTCCCTGCTTTCCTTCCGCGTATTTCCGGATTGGCGGTGTAGCTCAGGTGGTTAGAGCGACGGTCTCATAATCCGTAGGTCGTAGGTTCGAGTCCTACCGCCGCCACCAGATTCAAACAACAGTAAAACGAGATGTTTACTGGATTGCAGCAGGCTCTCGAAACTTAGTCCATATTACGGCATCCGAGGCACCCACAATGAACATCCCATTCTTGTCGTTTTGGGTCGCAGCGCAATTTTTCGCGCCATGACGGTGCAGGAATAGAACGACTGCACAAAACGAAAATACTAGAGCGCGCGATGGCCGCGTCCGGCTTGGATACGTTGCAGCGCGGCTACCAGGGCATCGATCTCTTCGCAGGTGTTGTAGAGTGCCAGCGACGGGCGCACCGTGCTCTCAACGCCCATACGGCGCAGAATCGGCTGGGCGCAGTGGTGGCCGGAACGTACGGCGATTCCTTCCTGGTTGAGCGCGGCGCCTACATCCTCGGTGCGAATGTCGTCTAGAACGAAGGAGAGCACGCCAGCTTTCTCCCGCGCGGTGCCGATCAGGCGCAGACCGGGGACGGTTAGCAGTCCCGCGGTAGCGTAGTTCAGAAGCTCGTGCTCATAGGCGGCAATACTTTCCATGCCTACTTGTTCCACGTAATCGAGCGCGGCGCCCAGGCCGACGGCGTCCGCGATGTTGCCGGTGCCGGCTTCGAAGCGGGCTGGCGCCGATTGGTAGACGGTCTTCTCGAAGGTGACGTCCACGATCATGTTGCCGCCGCCTTGCCACGGCGGTGTGTTTTCGAGAACCTCAGATTTTCCGTAGACGACGCCGATGCCGGTTGGTCCGAAAACCTTGTGGCCGGAGAAAACGTAGAAGTCGCAATCGAGAGCCTGCACGTCGGTGCGCATGTGGGAGACGGATTGCGCGCCATCGACGAGCACACGGGCTCCGTGGCGGTGAGCCATTTCGACCATCTCGCGGGCAGGAGTGATGGTTCCTAGCGCGTTCGAGACCTGGCTGAAGGAAACGATTTTGGTGCGCGAGCTCAGGAGCTTTTCGTACTCTTCCAGAATGATTTCGCCGCGATCGTTCACGGGCGCTACGCGAAGGCGAGCACCTTTCTCGGAACAGAGTTGCTGCCAGGGCACGATGTTGGCGTGATGCTCGAGCCAGGTGATGACGATCTCATCGTCTTTCTGGACGTGGCGGTGCCCCCAACTTTTGGCGACCAGGTTGATGCCCTCGGTGGTTCCGCGAACGAAGATGATCTCACGCGTCGAGGAAGCGTTCATGAAGCGGCGGGTTTTTTCGCGGGCACTCTCGTAGGCGTCCGTGGCTCTTGCGGCCAGCGTGTGCGCGGCGCGATGGATGTTGGAATTTTCGTGCCGGTAGAAATATGACAGGCGATCGATGACGGCGTTCGGCTTTTGCGTGGTGGCGGCGTTATCGAGCCAGATCAACTGGCGTCCGTGGACGCGCTCTTGCAGGATGGGGAAATCCTGGCGGATCAGGCGGGGATCGAGGGGACGCTTGGCGACTCCGAGGTCGGCGGGCTCGAGATCGGGGCGGAACTCGAAGGACTCTACGCCTTGCGGCAGAGAACCGGCTGCAGGCGCTGGCTGGGCGGCGCTGGCGGACGGCGGTGGAGCTCCGGGTAGATTCGGCGGGCTGGCGGATGCACCGGCGAGTCCACTCAGATCGGGTGCTGCGGGAGACTCGGTTGGAATCGACGAAGGCAGAACCGGAACGCCGGGAGGCGACTGGGCTCCGGGGACCCCGGGAAAAGAAAACAGTTCGCTTACGGAGGGAAAATTTGTGGGCGCCGAGTAAGTTGGCACCTTTTCGGCGCCTGGGACATCGGCGTTGGTTTCTGGCTTGGCAAATGACGGAATGGACTTTGGGACCGTGGGCGCCGATTCGGGCGCGGCCGTTGGAATTGCGGGTGCGGCGGGAATCGTGCCGAGAACGGGCTCGGATGCGGGGACACTTGGCTGCGCTGTGGCGGTTTCAGGAACGCCGGGGACGGAGGCTCCGGGGACGCGCGGGAAGGAGAAGACGTCGGTCAGTCCGGCAAAGTGCGGGTCTTCGGCCCAGGGGTTGGTTCTGCCGGCACTTGACGGTACATGGGGCGCGCCCGACGCGGATGACGGAGCTGAGGCCAAGTCCGCTCCGCTGGGCGGAGCGGTTGGCGGCGATGAGGGGACGGTGGGGACGCCGGGGAAAGAGTACATTTCGGCGGCGGGTGGAATTTGGGGCGAGGTAGTCCACGGTCCACCTTCTTGGGCTTCGACCGACGACGATGACGAGCCGGGCAGCGCAGGTGGAGCAGCGGCGGTGGAAGGCGACGCGAACGCGGTTGCTCCGGAGAGTGAAGCGGCGATCGCGCGGAAGTCGGCCTCGCTCAAGGGGGCGGTGGGCGACTGCGACGGGGGCAGCGGGACTCCGGCGACGGCAGGCGGGTTAGGGACGGCGGGAGAAGAAAACACCTCTCGCGGAAAATCCGGCACCGCTTGCGGCGCAGCGGGGATCGCTCCCTGGCTGGGCAAGGTGGCTGCCGGCAGCGCCGCGAAAAACTCGTTGGCGAGTTTCGCGATCACTGCCGGATCGGGGACGGCTGACATCAAGGCGGAAACGCCCGGATACTTCTGCGTATCTTCTTGCGTGACTGCTGTCGTGGAAGACGATGTCGGCGCGTCGGTCGCTAATGGATCACTTGTACTCGTGATATTGATCGACATTGACGCCCTCCAACACGCCGATTGCATCTTCCGTAAGAACCGCAATCGAGCAATAGAGCGAAATCAGGTACGAAGCGATCGCCTTGTGGTTGATGCCCATGAAGCGAACGGACAGGCTGGGCGTAACTTCTCCGGGAAGGCCGGGCTGGAACAGGCCGATGACGCCCTGCTTCTTTTCGCCGGTTCGGAGAAGGAGAATGTTCGTCTTCTCGCCCTTGATGGCCAGCTTGTCGGACGGAACCAGCGGGATGCCGCGCCAAGTGAGGAACTGGGTGCCGTAGAGGTTCACGGTCGGGGGCGGAACTCCGCGGCGGGTGCATTCGCGGCCAAAGGCGGCGATGGCGCGCGGATGGGCGAGAAAGAAGCCGGGCTCTTTCCAGACCCGGGAGATGAGTTCATCCAGATCGTCGGGCGTGGGCGCTCCCTTTCTGGGTTTGACGCGG
>CAVZUP010000083.1:0-13346 GCA_963778255.1 uncultured Acidobacteriaceae bacterium | reverse complement strand
CACGAGAGAGCACTTGGGCCTCACCGAACATGGGAACAACCGCGATTGGAGAGGTTAAGATCACGCCGTAGTACACCAGGTCCCAAAGACCGAGTACTCTCTTCAACTTGGGTGTCGCGGCGGTTGCCCCAGCGCTTTTCAATTCCACCTTGTTCCCCTAGCGTGTCGTGGATGGGTAGTGACTCGACTACTCGCTCAGTCCGTTCGAACTGCGTACAGTTTCAGACGGAATCGTCGCACCTCGCGGAAAACCTCCATGCTTCATATCAGCGACAATCGTACAAGAGGCAGGCCAGGCTCCGTTCTTTCCAGGCTGGACCGTAACCAAGCATGCTGGGATCTTCTGTAACGGCCATCACGCGAGAGGCTCCGGCAAGAAAATTCAAGGCAGGGTAGTAGACATCATAACCGGGCCCAGCAACCACGGGGCGGGAGCTGCTGGGTGAGGAACAGGATCGTCATCTCCGGTCGCGCGCTCTGAGCGTGCGTTCGGCGGAACCTCGGCCGGAATACAGACGTTGCAATGCAAATGCGTTCTCGCGATTCATCCGGTAATAGTAAATCTCATCGAGATCGACTTCCGCCGGCGGGTTCTGGACGTCGTGTTTGTGCGGCGGGTAACTCGACCAGTTGCCTCCGGGAGTGTAGACCTCAACCACAATCAGTTTATCCGCAGGAAACGCGGGCGTCATGATGTCGACGATCTGGCGTGAGGCATTGCCCCCGCCCCGAAGACTGCTTACAACATCATTGGGAGTGATCAGTCTGGGCGCTAGTAGTGCTTTCGACGGGGCCCGGCATTCAACAATTCGCAAACCGTTTCCGCGGTAAAAGCGGCTTGGTTGCCGGTCGGCAGGTACAAGGTGTAGGGATAGCCGTCGAAAACGTTCTTTCTTTTTCCGAAGCGTTGAGCACCCTGTCCCCAATCGGCTTGGCAGGTTCCGCCCCGCAGACAAAGGCTGCTTCCTCTCCGTCGGTCTTTGCTCGATAGACTTCGCCACTGCGCCTTCGAACAAAGAAGCTCATCCAGTCCCACTTGGCTCTTTCGCGAGGCAAACGAAGAAGCTCACCCGACTGCTCCGAAGGCAGATTCTCAGAGTGAACCAGGGCATCACTTTCGCTCATTCGTTCTCCACTTCCCGCGCCGCACAGGCGCCGTTGAGAGTTACAACGACAGCAACGGCAATCCTTTGCTAACCGCTTTGACAATATAGAAAATGCGGGTTCCGTTGTCAATCGCGGACTTTAACTAACGGCTGCGGAAGATCGGCGCAAGAGCTGGGGATTGACCCGGCGAATGTCAATGAACTCACCCGAACATACCGGAAACGTAGATTTCCTTCCGCGTCGGTATCGGCGCGCTCACCGGTGGAAAGCCTATAGCGTTGTGCGCCCGAAGTCCGCCAACGGTAAACTCGCGCGTACTAGACCCCGGAACCTTGATGGAAACCTCGTCCGGTGAATATCTCACTTGAAAATTGCCGAGTCGGAGGTCAAACCTGGCGCTGCCAAATGGATTTATGGTCACTTGACACATGCGGACAGTGAACGTTACCCGTAGCGCGTTCACCGCAACACTATGGTCACGATATCCGGATACTCGTGATAGTAGTCGTTATGCGCGGGGAGTCCGTCGGCGTCGTATGTCTCCGGCATCGAAACGTCGCGCAATGAGTCAAACTCAAGGTGTTGGGCAGGAGCGAATGTGCTGATCTCCGAGGCGCACATGGGTAGCCATTCCAGCCGACCAGATGCGCGCCATGGCGGTGTCGGAGTCGCCATCGTTGTCGCCATAACAGTCTTCCTTTTCGTAGCGCCGTTCCGAGACCCATGTCCCGCGCCCGCCAGGGTGGGTGTGAACCCGGCATCGAGCCGATGCAGCATGCCGTGCGTCGGCCTTGTTGGCACACCGAGGAAAGCGCGGCAAAATCGCCGTCTTAACCGACGAGATCGCGCACGCTGCTCGTCGAGATTCTGCTTCAGCTGACGGAGTGGTCTTCGCCATCCAGAGTTTGTCGCCAATCCTAGTACACAAATTGCTGTGTCTCTTCGGGCCAATCCAGAGCGCTCGGCGCTCTCCGCGGTCGCCGCAGAATCCGGTCAACTCCGCCCATGTATCGAAGGCAGGCAAAGTGCTGCCACATTGGGCAGTCCAAGGTGCACCTTTGTGACCAAAGAACATCCATGAAAAGCTGGTCATTGGCGCGCAGCAACTTGTGGCAGGGGTCGTATTGGTGAGAACCAATTTGTCGCCAACCGCAGGCGCGCGGTAGTGGACGTGCAGCCATGCTCCATCGCTGCTACCGGGCGGCATTTTCGAGGCTGTGATTACCGAAAAAATGTTGCTGGTCTGGCTCTACTTCGCGATGGAGAATATAAAGTGGGCGCGCCAGCTTCGAAGTGATGCGGCATCTGCCCGTCGGGCCGCTGAAAGCTCTCGCTGCGTTCCAGTATCCGGCGAGCTTCTGCCTGCAGTAACGGATCGCCGGAATAACTGAGTGCAGTAACGGTTGACCATGCGTCAGGATCGAAGAAATCAAAAGCATCCCCGTACGGGCGATCCGGAGACGCAAGGGTTGGGTACGCGCTGCCCGGTTCGGCATACGAGCCAACCACACCAACTGCGCTTCCATAAACCGCGGTGAAGTAGGCGGCCGAGTCACGCTGGGCTTGGGCATCATCTTTACCTTTATCTTCGCCTGCTATGAAGTTCTCAGCGTGGTGAACCGGAAAGGGCAGATCGTTCGCGTAGATCTGAAAGGCAAGCGCTCGCCTTTCCGACTCGTAGGATGCCGCGGTCTGCATCGACGAGAATGAAGTCCATCTATCGATGGTTGCCTGTGACGCGCGCGGACGCAGTTCAACACCCGCTGGCAAAAACCGCCGTTTCTCCTGCAAGCCACGTCTCGGCATACTACTCGTTGCTATCGTTATTCGGTTCCAGGGCAACCAGCCGGTTCTCGCGGTCCATGGTGTAGAAGAGACGCAACCGATCGCGCGAGGCGGAAAACCTGGCCTTGCCCGGTACACACCGCACGACTCCCCGATCAAAAAGCCCGAGCAGAAACCATTGCCGAATATTATGCCCACGCTGCGAGCGGCTGCAATTCCACGGGACGCTGGGAATGTGACCTGGACATGCACGCCGCGATCCAACGCGCCTAGTGTGAGTTTTATTTCGGTCGGGTCCTGGCGCCCCGAAACCATCGGCACCCATTTCAGGCGAATGATCACACGATCTGGCCTGCGCTCGACCACCTCGACCCGCTCGTGATTTACCTGGAGCGTCATCGTCAAAGCGAATGCCTTCCAATGCGCAGCAGGTTGTTACCAAACTTGTGTTTTGCTTTTTTGGTGCCATCGGCTGCCAGGCGCAGGATTGTGTGATGCGCTCGATCGAAAACCAATTCCAGGTAATCGTTCGAGAGTGTTACCCGATCTTCCGTTTCACTCAATGAAACCCGACGGCAGCGAAGCGGGGTCGCGACTGGCTCGCTGTCCGCTTGGCAACATGAAAGCGCCGAAAGCGATGAGAAGGCCGGCAATCTGACGGAGAATTTGCTTCATTCGAAGTCCAGTCAAGGACGGGGAGGTTCGCCACTCGCATCAAAAGTTCCCTCTTGGGTCAATATCCCTCAACGTCTTACGGACGTACCGTCACCATCACCACTCCATGCGGTGGGACAGCGGCTGAAATCTCTCGGGTTTTCCCAATTCCTTGTGCAGCCAAAGATCGTGCACGGCGGCGGGCAGGTGACCGGGATAGCCGACTGTCTCCCACTTTAAGGGGATCTTCCTGTCGGCACTTCCGCGATTCAGCATGGGGGGCCGCGCGCCCCATCCTGCCGTCGCTCGGTCCATACCTCCAGATCGCCGTCTTTCCAGACACGCCGTCCTTCCTGTCCCAATGCGTCCTGGTCCACGGCAATCACCTCACGGTTCGTCAGGATGTCGCGGAATCTCGGGTGTCATGTTTCGCAAGTCGATCCCCGCCATCAGCGGAGCGGCCAAGATCGCCCACAAACTGAAGTGCGTCAGCCATTTCCGTCGTGGTCATTTCGCCGTTGCCGACTTCGAGCATGTCTGGATCATTCCAATGTCCCGGCCCGGCAAAAGGTTGGCCAACCCAACCTGCGCATCCAAGAGACCCAGCATTCCAGGGCTGCCACGACTCCCGTCTGGCCATTCCCCTCCCGTCGACCATGTATCCCTGATGTCTTCGGTGGTGCGCCACAGGTTCCCGCCAACTTCCCGGCCCATAGCCACGGCTTCGCCTTTCCCCATCCGCAGATGCTCACACGATAGGACGGCCGCCGGCATCGAGCGCTTCACGAATCAGCGTAGACGATGCCTGGGCATCCTGCGTTTTGGTATTGCACCGGACGTATTTCAGTAATCGACGCCCCACGCCGCATATTGCAGTGCGTCCTGAAACTCATACCGAGTCCACCCGGCCGGCCGTCGCACGTCTTCGAGCCGGCATCGGAGTAAATTCCGAACTTCAGGCCCAGCGAATGGATATAATCCACCAACACTTTGATTCCTGCAGGAAACCGCTGCTTCGGCGACTATATTCCTCTTCGCATCCCGCGACACCTGCCAGCAATCGTCGATCACGATGTACTGGTACCCGGCAACCTTCATGCCGACTTCACCATCGCGTCGGCCATGCCGCGGACCAGTTCGTCACTCACATTGCATCCGAACTTGTTCCACGTGTTGAACCCCATCGGCGGAGTGAGCGCCAGCCCGCCGATACGGCGCTCCGCGCCCGCGCAAAAGTTGGTCCGGTTAGGGATGTAATCAAGAACACGAGAATCCAGATCTGTTGTCTCATCAATGCTCCCTTAGCTTTCTGGCAGGATAATCACCGACGGCAGAAACTGCGCTACAATCGGCATCCGGAGCCCTATTCTAGGGAGGACGCATGTTTGCTTGGCTGTTCTTGTTTATGACACTTGGCATTGCCGATTCCAATGTGCACATATATTTCTTAATTGCAGAACCCCGGGTTTTAGACAGCCGCCGCACCTGCCGGGCAAGTGCCCGGATGGGAAGTCTCAATCGGCACGGACTCGCACGAAGTTACAGTCCAGGTCGACGAAGATCAAGCAAAAGAAGGACGCCGCGCTTTGCTGATTGATAGCAAGGAAGCAGCGGGTGTCAGTGTAGGCCAGGAGTTGTGTTTGCCCGTTGGCAGCACGGTGCAAGGTTAGTGTTTGGATCGAAGGTGAGGCTTCGGGGGCGAAGGCGAGCGACGACGCAAGTGGAGCCCTGGAAATTTGAAGATGCGCCGGTAATCCAGGCAAAGCGCCGACGCTGGCCGGAACGTTTCCATGGCGGCGGAAGAAGTGACGTTCTGGGTGCCTTCACCGGGCCGCGTCCGTATCGCTCTGCTTTCCGACTATTCGGGGAAGCTTTGGTTCGGACCATGTTTGTCTCTGGAACCGCTGGTTGTTTCTCAAGACGTTGATATTCACATTAAGAATTCCAAGATCAGTCAACGACTGATTGATTGAAACAGGGCGGACAATTCATTGAACCGCTCTGTCACATGATTCCTTCGATGCTGGCTCAGCAGGTTGAGAGCGACAGCTTTGAAGAAAAGCAGACGCCCTGCGATCCGAGTTATAAGCGCGCTGTCCATCGGCCTTATCGTCCGCGGTTCCCCGATGGCGCGTGGTGCACGAAGCGACTTACTCGTTCGCAGCACCACGGTTTCCAACAACGGGAAAGCGATCGCAAAAAATCGAACTGCCCGCGGCACGGGCGCGGACAGGGGAATTTCGCAGGACGGTTTCTATCTGAAACAGGGCGTCGCATACGGCTTCACTTGCATATAAAAGGCGTGGGACATCCGCGCGTATGGGCCTCTCTGCGGGGCGCGGGCGGCTCACAAGCCGCCCCGCGCTTGTCGGCCGCGCGGAAGACGAATGGCGAAGTGCGGAAGTTCGTTGCGCGCCAAACGAACGATGCTAACGCTACGCACATCAAGTAAACACGGTCAAGGTTCAACGTGCCCGGTCCTTCAAGCTCGATGGTCAGCGTAGCGTTAGCAATCGTTCGTTTGGCGCGCAACAGAACTTCCGCACTTCGCCATTCGTCTTCCGCGCGGCCGACAAGCACGGGGCCGCTTATCAAGCCGCCCCCGCCCCGCAGAGAGGCCCATACGCGCGGATGTCCCACGCCTTTTATATGCAAGTGAAGCCGGTATCCGACGCCCTGTTTCAGATAGAAACCGTCCTGCGAGATTCCTGCCCGCGCCCGTGCCGCGGGCAGTTCGATTTTTTGCGATCGCTTTCCGTTGTAGGGGTCCGTGGTGTCGAACGAGTAAGTCGCTTCGTGCACCGCGCCATCGGGATACCACGGACGATAAGGCCAATCGACAGCGCGCTTATAACTCGGATCGCAGGGCGTCTCTTCTTCAAAGCTGTCGCTCTCAACCTGCTGAGCCAGCATCGAAGGAATCATGTGACAGAGCGGTTCAATGAATTGTCCGCCCTGTTTCAAATCAATCGGTCGTTGACTGATCTTGGAATTCTTAATGTGAATATCAACGTCTTGAGAAACAACCAGCGGTTCCAGACGAACATCGTCGAACCAAAGCTTCCCCGAATAGTCGGAAAGCAGAGCGATACGGACGCGGCCCGGTGAAGGCACCCGGAACGTCACTTCTTCCCGCCGCCATGAAAACGTTCCCGCCGGTGTCGGCGCTTTGCCCTGATTACCGGCGCGTGTTTCAATTTCCAGGGCTCCACTTGCATCGTCGCTCGCCTTCGCCCCCGAAGCCTCACCTTTGATCCAAACGCTGACCTTCCACGTGCTGCCAACGGGCAAATACAACTCCTGGCTTACACTGACACCCGCTGCTTCCTTGCTATCAATCAGCAAAGCACGGCGTCCTTCTTTTGCTTGACCTTCGTCGACCTGGACTGTAACTTCGTGCGAGTCCGTGCCGATTGAGACTTCCCATCCGGGCACTTGCCCGGCAGGTGCGGCGGCTGTCTCAAAGCCGGGGTTCTGCAACTGGGGGGCACTCTGCACATTGGAATCGGCAATGCCAAGTGTCATAAACAAGAACAGCCAAGCAAACATGCGTCCTCCCTAAATAGGCTCCGGATGCCGATTGTAGCGCAGGCACCTGCCGTCGTGAGACTATCCTGCCAGAAAGCTAAGGGAGCATTGATGAGACAACAGATCTGGATTCTCGTGTTCTTGATTACATCCCTAACCGGACCAACTTTTGCGCAGCAAGACGCCGTATCAGCGGGCCTGGCGCTCACTCCTCCGATGGGGTTCAACACTTGGAACAAATTCGGATGCAATGTGAGTGACGAGCTCGTCCGAACCATGGCCGACGCCATGGTGAAGTCGGGCATGAAGGCTGCCGGGTACCAATACATCGTGATCGACGATTGCTGGCAGGTCTCGCGGGATGCGAGTGGGAATATAGTTGCCGATCCGCAGCGGTTTCCTGCAGGAATCAAAGTGTTGGCGGATTATATTCACTCGCTCGGCCTGAAGTTCGGAATCTACTCCGATGCCGGCTCGAAAACGTGCGCCGGCCGCCCGGGCGGACGCGGTCATGAGTTTCAGGACGCACTGCAATATGCGGCGTGGGGCGTTGATTACTTGAAATATGACTGGTGCAATACCACAACGCAGGATGCTCAGGCATCGTATGCGCTGATCCGTGAAGCGCTCGATGCCAGCGGCCGTCCTATCGTGCTTAGCATCTGCGAATGGGGAAAGGCAAAACCGTGGCTATGGGGCAGGGAAGTTGGTGGCAACCTGTGGCGCACAACCGAAGACATCAGCGATACATGGGCGCCTGGAGGGAAATGGTCAGATGGGAGTTGTTGCACCCCTGGAATGCTGGGTATCTTGGACGCGCAGGTTGGGTTGGAATCCTTTGCCGGGCCGGGACATTGGAATGATCCCGATATGCTGGAAGTTGGCAATGGCGGAATGACCACGACGGAATATCGCTCGCACTTTAGTTTGTGGGCGATCTTGGCCGCTCCGCTGATTGCGGGAAACGACTTGCGAAACATGACACCCGAGATTCGC
Source organism: uncultured Acidobacteriaceae bacterium (assembly GCA_963778255.1). Taxonomy (GTDB): domain Bacteria; phylum Acidobacteriota; class Terriglobia; order Terriglobales; family Acidobacteriaceae; genus Acidiflorens. The sequence goes on along the minus strand of CAVZUP010000083.1, from coordinate 5,276 downwards.
GACATCCTGACGAACCGTGAGGTGATTGCCGTGGACCAGGACGCATTGGGACAGGAAGGACGGCGTGTCTGGAAAGACGGCGATCTGGAGGTATGGACCAAGCAACAGCAGGATGGAAGTCGCGCGGCCGTGCTGCTGAATCGCGGAAGTGCCGAGCGGAAGATCCCCTTAAAGTGGGAGCAGATCGGCTATCCCGGTCACCTGCCCGCCGCCGTGCACGATCTTTGGCTGCACAAGGAATTGGGAATTTTTACCGGGGAGTTTTCAGCCGCTGTCCCGCCGCATGGAGTGGTGATGGTGACGGTGCGTCCGTAAGACGTTGAGGGATATTGACCCAAGAGGGAACTTTTGATGCGAGTGGCGAACCTCCCGTCCTTGACTGGACTTCGAATGAAGCAAATTCTCCGTCAGATTGCCGGCCTTCTCATCGCTTTCGGCGCTTTCATGTTGCCAAGCGCCCATGCCGCCGGTCGCGACCCCGCTTCGTCCCGTCGGGTTTCATTCAGTGAAACGGAGATCGGGTAACACTCTCGAACGATTACCTGGAATTGGTTTTCGATCGAGCGCATCACACAATCCTGCGCCTGGCAGCCGATCACACCGGAAAACACAAGTTTGGTAACAACCTGCTCGCATCGGAAGGCATTCGCTTTGACGATGACGCTCCAGGTAAATCCACGAGCGGGGTCGAGGTGGTCGAGCGCAGGCCAGATCGTGTGATCATTCGCCTGAAATGGGTGCCGATGGTTTCGGGGCGCCAGGACCCGACCGAAATAAAACTCACACTAGGCGCGTTGGATCGCGGCGTGCATGTCCAGGTCACATTCCCAGCGTCCCGTGGAATTGCAGCCGCTCGCAGCGTGCGCGTAGCCCTTCGGCAATGGTTTCTGCTCGGGCTTTTTGATCGGGGAGTCGTGCAGTATGTTGCCGGGCAAGGCCAGGTTTTCGCCTCGCGCGATCGCCTGCGTCTCTTCTACACCATGGACCGCGAGAACGGGTCGGTTGCCCTGGAACCGAATAACGATAGCAACAGTGATATTGCCGAGACCGTGCTTCTTTCAGGAGACGGCAGCTTTGCCAGCGGTATTGAACTGCGTCCGCGCGCGTCACAGGCAACCATCGATAGATGGACTTCATTCTCGTCGATGCGGCCCGCGGCATCCTACGAGTCGGAAAAGCAGACGCTTGCCTTTCAGATCTACGCGAACGATCTGCCCTTTCCGGTTCACCACGCTGAGAACTTCATAGCAGGCGAAGATAAAGGTAAAGATGATGCCCAAGCCCAGCGTGACTCGGCCGCCTACTTCACCGCGGTTTATGGAAGCGCAGTTGGTGTGGTTGGCTCGTATGCCGAACCGGGCAGCGCGTACCCAACCCTTGCGTCTCCGGATCGCCCGTACGGGGATGCTTTTGATTTCTTCGATCCTGACGCATGGTCAACCGTTACTGCACTCAGTTATTCCGGCGATCCGTTACTGCAGGCAGAAGCTCGCCGGATACTGGAACGCAGCGAGAGCTTTCAGCGGCCCGACGGGCAGATGCCGCATCACTTCGAAGCTGGCGCGCCCACTTATCTCTCCATCGCGAAGTCGAGCCAGACCGGGCCAAACATTTTTTGGGTAATCGCAGCCTCCGAATATGCCGCCGGTAGCGGCGATGAAGCATGGCTGCACGTCCACTACCCGCACCTGCGGTTGGCGACGGATTGGGTTCTCGCCAAATACGACCCCGGCCACAAGTTGCTGCGCGCCGATGGCCCACTTTTCATCGATGTCTTTCGTCGCAGCGGGTACACCCTCGATACCAATGTGGCAGCGCTTTACCTGTTGGATCGCATGGCAGAGGTCGCCGAATTCTGCGGCGACGCGGAGAGCGCCGAGCGCTATCGTGGCCGAAGACGCGATTTGTATACAGGGATTCGCGCCGAACTCTGGAATGGCGAAGACCACTTCATAACTCAGCGAAATCTCGACGGCAGCGTGCGCGATCTGGTCGATTACGACGGCAATTTTGCCGCGCTTGCCTTCGGTGTGCCCGACGAGGCCAACGCACGGCGACTACTGCATCGGCTCGATGCCGGGGTTCACACCCACCCTGGCGGGCGCGGGACATGGGTCTCGGAACGGCGCTACGAAAAGGAAGACTGTTATGGCGACAACGATGGCGACTCCGACACCGCCATGGCGCGCATCTGGTGGCTGGATATGGCTACCCGTGTGCGCCTCGGAGATCGGAGCACATTCGACACCTTGCTCAACACCCTTGAGTCTGACTTATTGCGCGACGTTTGGATGCCGGAGAGATACGACGCCGACGGACTCCCCGCGCATAACGGCTACTATCACGAGTATCCGGATATCGTGACCATAGTGTTGCGCGAAATGCGCTACGGCGTCCATGTCGGCATGCGTCAAGTGACCATAGATCCATTTGGCAGCGCCAGGTTTGACCTCCGACTCGGCAATCTTCAAGTGAGATATTCACCGGACGAGGTTTCCATCAAGGTTCCGGGGTCTAGTACGCGCGAGTTTACCGTTGGCGGACTTCGGGCGCACGAACGCTATAGGCTTTCCACCGGTGAGCGCGCCGATACCGACGCGGAAGGTACTCTACGCTTCCGCGCACGTTCGGGTGAGTTCATTGACATTCGCCGGAGTCAATCCCCAGCTCGTGCCATTCGCAGCCGTTAGTTAAAGTCCGCGATTGACAACGGAACCCGCATTTTCTATATTGTCAAAGCGGTTAGCAAAGGATTGCCGTTGCTGTCGTTGTAACTCTCAACGGCGCCTGTGCGGCGCGGGAAGTGGAGAACGAATGAGCGAAAGTGATGCCCTGGTTCACTCTGAGAATCTGCCTTCGGAGCAGTCGGGTGAGCTTCTTCGTTTGCCTCGCGAAAGAGCCAAGTGGGACTGGATGAGCTTCTTTGTTCGAAGGCTCGCCAGTGGCGAAGTCTATCGAGCAAAGACCGACGGAGAGGAAGCAGCCTTTGTGCTGCTGGGCGGAACCTGCCAAGCCGATTGGGGACAGGGTGCTCAACGCATCGGAAAAAGAAAGAACGTTTTCGACGGCTATCCCTACACCTTGTACCTGCCGACCGGCAACCAAGCCGCTTTTACCGCGGAAACGGTTTGCGAGATTGCTGAATGCCGGGCCCCGTCGAAAGCACTACTAGCGCCCAGACTGATCACTCCCAATGATGTTGTAAGCAGTCTTCGGGGCGGGGGCAATGCCTCACGCCAGATCGTCGACATCATGACGCCCGCGTTTCCTGCGGATAAACTGATTGTGGTTGAGGTCTACACTCCCGGAGGCAACTGGTCGAGTTACCCGCCGCACAAACACGACGTCCAGAACCCGCCGGCGGAAGTCGATCTCGATGAGATTTACTATTACCGGATGAATCGCGAGAACGCATTTGCGTTGCAACATCTGTATTCCGGCCGAGGTTCCGCCGAACGCACGCTCAAGACGCGCGACGGAGATGCAGTCCTCATTCGCGGCGGCTACCACCCCGTGGTTGCTGGGCCCGGTTATGATGTCTACTACCTGAATTTTCTTGCCGGAGCCTCTCGCGTGATGGCCGTTACAGAAGATCCCCAGCATGCTTGGTTACGGTCCACCTGGAAAGAGACGGACCCTCGCCTGCCTCTTGTACGATTGTCGCTGATATGAAGCATGGAGGTTTTCCGCGAGGTGCGACGATTGCGTCTGAAACTGTTAGATCGAACGGACTGAGCGAGTAGTCGAGTCACTACCCATCCACGACACGCTAGGGGAACAAGGTGGAATTGAAAAGCGCTGGGGCAACCGCCGCGACACCCAAGTTGAAGAGAGTACTCGGTCTTTGGGACCTGGTGTACTACGGCGTGATCTTAACCTCTCCAATCGCGGTTGTTCCCATGTTCGGTGAGGCCCAAGTGCTCTCTCGTGGTCACGCGGTGATCACTCTTCTGGCTGCAATGGTGGCAATGACCGCCACCGCCGTCAGCTTCGGACGAATGGCGACGGTCTATCCGTCCGCCGGTTCGGTCTACACGTATGCCAGCCGGGCGTTCAATCCAACTTTTGGTTTCGTGGTGGGCTGGGCAATGTTCTTGGAGTACCTGTTTCAGCCGCTGCAGAACAGCCTGTACGCGGCGCTTACCATCCAGAGACTGCTTCCACATATTCCCTTCGCTCTGCTGTCGGCACTAGCCGTGGGGTTTATGACCATTTTGTGCTGGTTTGGAATTCGCACCACCGCGCGCGCCAATGAAATCCTGCTGGGCATGATGTCGATCGTGATGGTGGTTTTTCTGGGCGAGGCCATCTGGTACATCATCGGACATCACCACATGGTGGGGCTGATTTCGACTCAGCCGATCTACGACCCGAGGACCTTCAGTGTGCGGGCGATTGCAGCGGGAACAGCTCTCGCTGCCACAACCTATATCGGATTCGATGGCGTTAGCATTCTGGCCGAAGAGGTCGAGAATCCGAAGCGTAACGTTTTGCTCGCTTCTGTCCTCGTATGTGTTTTCACCGGTCTCTTTGCCGCGTTTCAGGTGTATCTGGCGGTGCGGGTTTGGCCCGATTACCGCACTCTCGTGAATCCGGAAACCGCGTTTATGGATGTGGCAAGTGTGGTGGGCGGTTACAAGCTGTTTGTCGGATTCGGCGCCGTACTGCTCATCTCAAGCCTGGCCTGTGGTTTGGCGGGTCTGCTCGGAGCCGTACGCCTGCTCTACAGCATGGGCCGTGACAATGTGCTGCCGCGCAAGATCTTTGGGCATCTGAATGCCGAACGCGGCAATCCGTCTTACAACGTGTTGATCGCCGGTGCTCTGGCCTATCTCGGCACTCTGACCATGGGATGGGAACGGTCCATTGAGATTCTTAACTTCGGCGCGCTGTTGGCTTTTATGGCTGTAAACCTGGCTGCCGTCCGGCATTTTGGATTCACTCCGGGACTGGTGGGGAAGCGGAACCTGCTCCTCGACGTTATCGTGCCCAGTTTGGGATTCGTTTTTTGCCTGGTGATTTTTCTCGGCTTGCAAAACTCAACGCTGGTTGCCGGCGCGATCTGGTTAGTCGCGGGCGGCGTTTACGTGGTGTTGAAGACGAGGGCCTTGGGTCAGCCCGTCGTAATCGACTTCAGTGAATCGTGATGGCCCCCGAAGCGAAAAATGACGCGGAAACCGGAACTCGTCCGCCGTCGCGGAACGATTGGTATCGCCCTGAGATCCCTCGCCAGGAACTGAAGCAACTCATGGCGCGAGGTGATGGCCAAGGCCTTG
>CAVZUP010000082.1:0-6311 GCA_963778255.1 uncultured Acidobacteriaceae bacterium | reverse complement strand
AACGAGGCTACAACGTATTGCTACGTCGTAGCCGGGCTCGAAATTTGATTTCTGCTGGTTTTGCTTGTCGACACCTTTATCGTCGGTGCGGACGCCGATGACGCGGTCGCCCTCGTAAAGCAGTTCCGATCCGGCGAAACCGGTGAAGATGGTGATGCCCGCTTCTTCGACCTTGCTGGCCAGCCACTTCACGAAGCGGTTGATGGAGATGACGTAGTTGCCGTGATCCTGCAACGGCGGAGGCGTAAGGGGAAGCTGGTAATGGCCGGTGCGAGTGAGGAAATAAACTCCTTCTTTGTGTACCTCGGCGTCGAGCGGGGCTTCGCTTTCGAATCCGGGGAGGAGTTCTTTCATGGAGCGCGGATCGAGGAGCGCTCCGGAGAGACTGTGCTGTCCGGCTTCGCGCGCTTTTTCGAGCACGTAGATGTTCTCTTTGCTGATGAGGGCTTCGGGATGGCGGGTGTTGTGATCGTCAATCAACTGGGAAAGGCGCAGCGCGCAGGCCATGCCCGCGGGTCCGCCGCCGACGATGACGACATCGGCGGGCATTTCGGGATGCTCGACGTTGGGAATTGGCTTACGGAAGATCAGCATGGCGTTGGCCTATTCGCGGAAAACTCTCCATGATACGGGAAACGGTCTTGGCGCGCATAGCCATCTATTCGTTGCTGGTCTGAGTGGGCCCACTGCTTCACCACTTCTTGAAGATGACAGCGACGGCGCCGATCATCATGGCAAAGCCGACGAGATAGTTCCACTTCAGCGGCTCTCTAAGATATAGGACCGAGAAGACGGAAAACACGGTCAAGGTGATGACCTCCTGGATGGTCTTTAACTGGGCCGTTGTGAACTCGTAGGAGCCGATGCGGTTGGCGGGCACCTGGAAACAGTATTCCGCGAAGGCGATGAGCCAGCTGATGAGGATGACCTTGAACAGCGGCGCGTGGCGATACTTCAGATGGCCATACCAGGCGAAGGTCATGAAGATGTTGGAGAGGGTCAGGAGCAGGATCGTGGTCATGCCGTTTATGTTGCCTGATCTTGGGGTGAGGTTGCACGCGTCACTTTGTCGCTTCGTCGACTTGGCGACAGTCATCCTTCATCCCGCCCCGCGTACTTCACCGCGGCAAAGATTGCCGTGCAGATCGCGAAATCCAACAACAGTCCCAAGTCTTCGTGAAAGAGGCGGTGCCGGGCCGGCGCGGGCAGATGCGGCATGAGCAGGAAGTAGATTGCGTTGCCTGCGAGGACCGCGACGAGCGCTTCGAGAAAATTCTTCATGGTCTTGTCCATCCCATCGCACCAAAATCGGGCACGATGGGGACTGCGGCTGCTAACATCCTTTACGATGCTGGAACCTTCCACTCCAGTGCAGTATGTGAAAGGCATTGGCCCGCGCCTGGCGGAGGTGCTTGCGGCCAAGGGCATGCGGACGGTCGACGATCTGCTGCACTACCTGCCTTTCCGCTACGAAGACCGGCTGAATCCGCGGTCGGTGGCCGAACTGCGCGCCGGGGAAATGGCCACGGTGATTGCGGAGGTCCGCAACTCGGGGCTGTTTCGCACCCGCCGCATGCCAATTTTTCAGCTTACCGTTGGCCAGGGGCGCAGCAAGCTGAAGTGCCTGTGGTTCAACGCGACTTATCTGCAAGACCGCTTTCAGCCCGGACAAATGTTAGCGCTTTACGGCAAGGTCGAGGAAGACCGCGACGGGAACTTGCAGATCATGCAACCGCAGTTCGAGATTCTCGGCGACATCAATGAAGAGGGCGGCGCGGACGAGGCCGAGAAAAAAGCCGCGGCATCGCTTGAGATTGGGCGCATCGTTCCTATCTATGAATCGACCGGACAGGGCAAGCTTACGCCGCGCTGGTTCCGGCGGACGATTCGATTTGCGCTGGAGAATTTGAACCCCGATCTGGGCGATCCGATTCCGGCGGCGGTGCGGGCGCATTTGAGTCTGGCGGCTCCGCGCGAGGCTTTGTTCAAAGTGCATTGGCCGGATGCGGGTGAGAGCTTTACGGATTTGCAATCGTCACGCACGGCGGCGCATATACGGCTGATTTTCGATGAGCTGTTTTTCATCGAGCTTGGACTCGAACTCAAACGGCGCGAGCAGAAGGCGCAGACCGGAATCGCCTTTCAGCTGAACCCCGGCGTGCGCGAGGCGATTAAGAAGATACTGCCGTTTCATCCGACGGCGGCGCAGAAGCGGGTGCTGAAGGAGATTGCCACCGACATGCAGACGCCTTGTCCGATGCGGCGTTTGCTGCAGGGCGATGTGGGATCGGGCAAGACGATTGTGGCGTTTCAGGCCGCGATCATCGCGATTGAAAACGGCTATCAGGTCGCGTTGATGGCTCCTACGGAAATTCTGGCGCAGCAACATTATTTTTCCGCACGGCAGATTCTGGAACGCGCGGGATATCGTATTGTGCTTCTAACCGGCTCGCTTGAGCAGGATCGCAAACGCGATATACGCCGCCACATTGCGCAGGGCAACGCGCAGCTGATCATTGGAACGCACGCTTTGATTCAGGACCGCGTCGAATTTGAAAACCTGGGACTGGTGGTGGTGGACGAGCAGCATCGCTTTGGGGTGATGCAACGGCTGAAGCTGATGAAGAAGACGGATGAGGGCGCCAAGACAGCTGAGCCCGATGTTTTGGTGATGACGGCTACGCCGATTCCTCGGACGCTTGCGCTTACTCTTTATGGCGATCTCGATCTTTCGGTGTTGGACGAGCTTCCTCCGGGACGCACGCCGGTTGTTACGCGGTCCGTGCTGGATGAGCGCGCGCCGGAGGTTTGGGAGTTTGTCGGCAAGCAGATTGCCGCTGGACATCAGGCGTATGTGGTGTATCCCGTGATTGAAGAGAACGAGGAGCGCGAGTTGAAGGCCGCGCAGCAGATGCACCGGCAGTTGCGGGAGAAAATCTTTCCCAATCTTCATGTCGGATTGCTGCATGGGCGGCTTGACGCCGACGAAAAAGAGCATGTGATGCGGGAATTTCAGGCGGGCAAGATCGAGATTCTGGTCGCTACCACGGTGATCGAAGTTGGCGTCGATGTGTCCAACGCTACCGTTATGGTGATTGAACATGCCGACCGCTTTGGATTGGCGCAGCTCCACCAGTTGCGCGGACGGATTGGGCGCGGCGCGGCGAAATCTTATTGCGTTCTGATGCGCGGCGGGAAAGTGTCCGAAGAAGGCGAACGGCGGCTTGACGCGATGGTGCGGTCGAATGATGGCTTCCAGATCGCGGAGCTTGATCTCGAACTGCGCGGGCCGGGGGAATTTTTTGGGACCAAGCAGGCGGGCATTCCCAGCTTCCGCGTGGCTGACATTATTCGTGACCGGCAATTGCTGGAAGCGGCTAAACGCGAGGCTGCGTTGGTGATCTCGGGGCCGAATGCTGAGATATCAAAAGATGAGATCGATCGGGCGCTGCGGGAGATGCGGTCGCGGTGGGCGGCTAGTTATGGACTGGTGGAGGTGGGGTAGGGAAGCATCTCGGCAAGAAGTCAGGTTGAGCGTTGGTGTTGAAATGGCTACTTTGCGCCAACAATAGGGCATCGTGCCGTGTAGCTTATTTCGCCTCCTCGATCTTTACTCCGGTGGGGCTCGCGAACAGATCAGCTTTAAACGGTACCTCGGTCCATAGTAAGTAACGAACCTCATACGCCTTGTCTCCCTTTACCATACTGATCAGGATCGGGGCGTGAATATCGACTCGTTCAACAAGTCGGAGTACCGAGTCGGCGACCTTTAGTTCGTAGTACCTAGCCTCAAACTCTAACTTCGGGCCGTCAATCAACTTGGCGCTGTTGGCGTGAAAAAAATCAAGTTCTCGTCCAATTTCCAGTTCGCCGAGTTTACTCTTCACTGTCTCGGCGTCGAATGCGAAAATCGGCAACTTACAATTAAAAGTTGGTCCCTTATCGAGAACGTGTTTTGCGGTTTGATCTGCCAAATTGATCAGCCAGGCGTCGGGTTCGTTGACAACCAGCCTTCCATGGATACCGTTCGCAGGGTCCGGCTCTTCATCGACCCTGCAATACTGATTGGACGCGCGCCAGAAAGTCTTGGGCTTGGCGGCAAACGACTCAGCGGAAATATTGGTGCCGCTCATTTGGACGATTGCGTGAATCATCTTGGTGGGCGCATCGGCGCAAACGCCAGCGCGCGAGACGGCCATTACGCACATGAACAGCAGCAATTTATTCATGGCAAATACTTTAGCAGCACCAGGGCCCGTGCGAGAGCCTCAATTCTCGGAATTAGCTATTACACCTACGATGATTTTCGCTCCGATATTTCTCAAATGATCCCTTCCGAATTACCATCCAAGCGATGACTTCTCGCTTCGCACACTGGTTGCGCGATCCGCTTTTTCTTTTGTGTCTTACAGCGGGGCTGCTTGCTTTCGTGGTGCAATCGGGGGAGTTGGGGACGGCCGACACGATGCATCGGCTGCAGACCACGCATTGGATTTGGACTTCGGAGCCGCAGGTTTTTCCTAATGAGTATCCGGAGTTTGGCCTGCACGGGCGTGGCGGGCGCCTTTATAGCTGGTATGGCATTGGGCAGTCGCTGCTCATGCTGCCTGCCGATGTCGTGGGCACGTGGATTGAACGCTGGCCGATTTTTTCGGAGTATGGCGACGATCCCTCCGTGCGCAGCATTGTGGTCAGCTATAGCACCAGCATTTTGGTGAGCATTCTCACCGCGCTGATCGCGTTCCGGTTTCTTCGACAGTTGCGTTTTAGCGTGAAGGAGTCGGTGGCGGGCGTGCTGGCGCTGGTGTTCTGCACTACTCACCTTCATTACACGCAGAACATGATGGAGAACAACTACATCATGTTGTTGACGCTGACTGGCTTCTCGTTTCAATACGAATGGCTGCGCAGCGGCAGTGGGCGGGCGCTTTTTGTTGGCTCCTGCGGGCTGGGGCTGAATCTGCTGACGCGTCTTACTGCCGGGTTGGATCTGATCGCGGCGGGCGTCTTTCTGGTGCTGGTACTGTGCTTTGAAGACGTCGGACTCGGAGGGGCGAAGGGGTTGTGGCGGCGTTTCGTCGGGTACTGCAAGGTCGCTACGCCCGTCTACTTGTTTTTTTTGATGGTCGATCGTGTCTACCAGTTTTATCGTTTTGGATCCTTCACGAATACATACGTGACGGTATTCGCCCGGGAAACACGGCAAATCGACCCTACGCTGCCGGCTAACTTTCCCTGGAGCACGCCGTTTCACGTCGGCGTTCTGGGCGCGCTGTTTCAGCCGGAGAAATCTATTTTTCTTTTCGATCCTCTTCTGGTGCTGGCAATTTTTCTACTGGCGTGGCTGTGGAGGCGGCTGACTCCGGAGCTGCGGGCGTATGGCGTGACCTTGCTTCTTTTATTACTGGGTTATATCTGCTTTTACGCGCGCTACACTTTCTGGGCTGGCGACTTCGCCTGGGGAGACCGCTATGTTTCGACCACGGTGGAACTGATCGCGCTGGTTGCCTTGCCGCTGCTGATGCGCTATCGCGACCTTCTGGGGAAAACGATCTGGTATGCGGGAATCGCGCTGGTCGCGGTTAGCCTGGCGATTCAAGTGGCATCGCTTGCCTTCTGGATGCCGCTCGAAATTTACCAGATGGAAACGCTTGGGCATCCGACGTTTGTGATTGCGCTGCGGTTCAAGAACATTGCCGCCTTCGCCTTGGGGAAGATGGATGCCTGGGGCTTGAACACCGACGCCATGGGATGGGACGCGTGGGATTATGTCCGCATCACGACGTGGAATTTTCTGCCGTTTGTGCTGCGGCGGGTGGGGGCGGTGCCGGGGTGGGTAGTGAATTTGACGATGGGCATCTGGCTGGCGGCGATTGTGGCGCTGGGAGCGGTGGTGGTGCGGTTGCGAAGCTGCTTGCGAACGATGGTGTGAAGTAGCGGTGCGTGCCGCTTGCCATCTTCATCTGCGGCGCTTCTGCTATCATCGCCGGAGTGCCGGGAAAACCGGCGGACTTTACCTTTTCCGAGGAGTTTTTATCATGGACGCAGCCGCTCTTCCTCTGGGCTCCCGCCGCAACGAAGACATCGCACTTGACCTCATGAAATTTATCGCCATGACCACTGGCTATGGCAAGACTGCGGGGACCGGAGTCGGATTCCAGGGCACGGGCGCGGCCGCCAAGCCCGAGGATTATGCCGCGCACCTGCTGGAACTCTATGGCCGGTGTTTGCAATCGGTGGAAGGGAAGTAGGACATCGGGTCATTGAATCATTGAGAGATTGAAGCATTGGCCCCAATGATTCAATGACTC
>CAVZUP010000081.1:0-53688 GCA_963778255.1 uncultured Acidobacteriaceae bacterium | reverse complement strand
TCGAGAGCCACCGCCGCGCGCCGCGTTCCCGCCGTGGCATACAGCACTCCGCCGATCATCAGCGGCGTGCCCTCCAGTTTGAATTCCTTACTCGGGCCGAGATTGTCCGTCTTGAACGCCCACGCAACTCCCAGCAAGAACAATGGCTATGTTTCAGACCTTCGACCAGTCTCGGTCTTTGCTACTACACCTGGTGAGAACCAGTCAAAGCGGAGACATTATGGTGGGGTGATGATTCGTAGATTCTACCGCCGCGCTGCGGCCGTTTGCAGTTGGGCAACCTTCGCGTGCGGAGACGCCGACTGGTAGCGAGCGATACCCTGGTAAAGCGCTTCCGCGATTTGCTGGCGATAGGTTGCGCTTTGCAAGTTATGCTCGTCCTTGGGGCTGCTTACGAAAGAGATTTCAGTAAGAATGGCGGGCATGGTCGTGCCGGTCAGCACCACAAAGGCGGAGTCCTTGATGCCGCGGTCGCGAATGTCGGGGCTGGTCGCCGCCAGCGTGGCGTACAGAGAACGCTGGACGCTGGCCGCAAGCCGCCGCGACTCTTCGACTTTCTCATGCAATCCCGCCGCCGATAACGATACCGGCGTCATCTTGGCGACGCTGCCATCGTCATGCCTCTCGACTTCGCGCGACCCCGGAGCCGAAAACAAATTTGAGTAATAGGTCTCAACCCCGCGCGCCGCGGCCGAAGAGCTGTAATTGGCGTGAACCGAGACGAATAAATCGGCCTGCGCTTGGTTGGCGAGATCGGAGCGCTGATCGAGCGGCAGGTAAGTGTCGCCGGTGCGCGTGAACATCACTTCCGATCCCAATCGCGCTTGCAGTAATTTCCCCAGGCGCTGCGCCACGTCAAGCACGAGATCCTTTTCCAGTAGTCCCTGCCGTCCGACCGTGCCCAGGTCCCAGCCTCCGTGTCCGGCGTCGAGCACAATGCGGAATTTCCCGGTTTTCACCGGCACCGGCTGATTGGTGGCCTTCACCGCCAATGCCGCTATGGGAGCCGCTTTCGGTGGAGCAGGCGCCGCGGCCAGGGATGGCGTTATCGGATTCGGAGACATGCGGTCGCTGGAAAATTGCTTCGCATCCAGCGTTTTTTCGCTGCCGCGCAGCTCCACCACCAACCGATAAGGACTCGACTCCATGCTGACGGAGAAATTCGATCCATTGATGGTGTCGAGCACGACGCGCGTTACGCCGGCAACGGGCTGAGCGACGCGCACGCGGGTCAGCGAAGTGTCGCCGATCTCCAGCGTCTTGCCATCCAGTTCCGGCGCCAGAACTGTGTCGTGCAGATCGAAGTAAATCCGCTCCGGAGACATCAAGCGATGGACTTCATAGGGAACCTGGTCCTCCATATCGATGACCACGGTGCTTCCCATGGACGAGGACCAGTGACGGACTCCCGTAATTTTCGGCAGCGCCGCTAATTTATCTTCCGCCACGGCGGTGAGCGGCGCTGTGCCGGAGGCAAGCTGCGATGGATTCATCGGATTGTCGGAGCTGGCGGAAGGCAGAACCGGCACCGTGGGGATTGACGGTGGAGTCGCCAATTGTGGCGAGGCCGCGGGGTTCGCGATGGTAACTTTGGCCAGAGCCGTTTTCCCGTGGGATTGCATGCCCCACCAGGCTCCGGCGGAAAATAAGGCCGCCACCGCTACCAGCCCCATTACCACACTCAACCCAGGATGCGAACTGCCAGCAAGGGACAGGCGGTGCAGGAACGACAAACCAGAGCTTGGTTGGACTGGCCATGGTTGAACGGAAGGTGATTCGATGGGAGACAAATCGACAGGAGCCGTCGCTACAGTCTCCAGCGATTCGTCGTCAATTGTGTTATCCGCAAAGCTAAGCTGTGGCGAGTGGCTCATTGCCGCAGGAACGGCAACCGTCTGCTCCAGTACTGTTAGGTCTGGCACTGGAAGGACCGCGGGCGCAGACGGGACAAACTCCGTCTCAACGGATTTGCCATGGTCGATATTGACAGTCTCAGCCGGCGCCGTTCCCGCGCCAAGCGCCGCTGACTTTGTCCCCAAGACTTCGTCTGCTACTTCCGCGAGCCAGCGGAAGCGTCGATCCTGATCTTCGGGTTTTAGCGCGGAAAGAACCAGTTCGGCAAACAGATCGAGACAGCGAACGTCGTGATCAGCGAACGCGCGAGGCGTCCTTGAGAACGCCTGCAGTACACCCAGTTGCGCGAATCGGCCGCGCAAGGGAACCAGAACGGTAGAGCGCGCCCCAATCGTGTGCGCGAGGTCCAGCTCGACGCGAGCGTCGATTTCACAGGCGTCGCAACGAAGGATGGTTCCCGAGTCGAGGCAGTCCTGCAAAAACTCAGATTCGCCGTTCAAGTGCGTGCCGCGTTCGACGGCGAGCGGCCCGGCGGAAGCGCGGCATACCATCTCCGTGGTCTCCGGCTCCGTGGTTTCCGGCGATTCTTCCGCCAGCGCGATTACGATGCCGTCGGCTCCCGTGACGGACTGCGCGCGGTCGCAAATTAACTGCAGTACTTCGTCTCGGATGAAACGTTCGGTCTCGAACAAATCTTGTTCCGCGGCGCATCCGGTGTGGATTCGCCGACTCTCTATCTGCTGGTGCAGGTCCGAGAAAGCGAGCAGCGCCCCCAGCGCTTCCTGCCGCGCAATCGATTCGAGGACGCGGTTGCCCTCGCGCAGCGTGTCGGCCGCTGCCGGCATTTCCCAGTCGATTTGGGTAGAATTGGCGCTCATGTTTCCGATGTCAGGACAACAAAAACCCAGTATTCATCGTACCGGAGCCCGCCGGAAGCTCATTGCCGTTCTTGGTACGGCCGTCCAGACCTCAGCCCTCGAAGTGCATCCGGCATGCCTTACCGGCGACTCACGCCAGCAAAATATCGCATTGTCGCAACTTTGAGCGTAATAGTCTTTGGGGTGGTGTCGCAATGTCCGGTGGTACACGTACCATCGATGCCCATCGATGCTCTGAAGTGCGCAAACGAAGCTGCCGGTGCCAGGATTCTGCATCTACGACCCTTCAGATTTTGCCCTCAGCCTGGATTCGTCCTATGGTGGAAAAGCAGTCGAAGAACACCCTGGAGATGTGATGGCCGACCCAGTTGCAGAAGAAAGATCCGAAAAGTTCAAGAAGTCCAGCCGCTGGTGGTCCGGAGCCGTGGGAACCAGTCTTGCGGGAGCGGCCGTTGCGGCCCTCCGCGGCTGCTGGCACAGCAACACGAGTTGGCCGCTATGCGCGCAAGGCTATTCCTACCAGGTTTGCCTGAACTGTGGCGCCATGCGGTTGTTCGACGAGAAGGTCTTCCGCGCCTATGGCCCCTTCCGTTATGACCTGGAGGAACTGATCGCCTGGGAGAAATCTATACGCCAGAGATTCCGTCCCGTGGCGGATAAGCGTCCCGCTTTGCAGGCAGCTCAGGCACCGACCGGCTGGTTCTGGCTCTTGTACCACTCCACCGTGCGCCGCAAGCCGTCTTGAAAGTTCACGAGCACCTTGTAGCCCAAGTGCTTTTGCGCCTGCGTGATGTCTGCCAGCGAGTGTTTGATGTCCCCACCGCGCTCGGGAGCGTACTTCACGGAGCCCTTGTAGCCGGTCAGTACTTTCAAAGCCTCGAAAGTCTGGTTCAGTGTGGTCCGCTGCCCGGTGGCACAGTTGAAAACGCGTCCGGCACAAGCCTCGGCCGGGGCCGAGCAGGCCAGCAAGTTGGCCGAGACCGCGTTATCGATGTAGGTGAAATCGCGGCTGGTTTCGCCATCGCCAAAAATCGTCGGCTGCTCCCCGCGCAACATCTGCTGGCTGAATTTGGCGAGCACGCCGGAGTAGGGCGAAGACGGATCCTGCCGCGGCCCGAAGATATTGAAGTAGCGCAGGCAGACGGTTTCAAGACCGTAGCAGCGATAGAACGACACCATGTAAAGCTCGCTGGCCAGCTTGGCCACGGCGTAAGGCGAGATCGGGTTGGGGCTCATAGCCTCATGCTTGGGAAGGGTCGGGGTGTCGCCATAAGCCGACGAGGAGGCGGCATAGACCACGCGTTTCACCTTCGCATCCCGCGCCGCAACCAGAACATTGACGGTGCCGTCGACGTTGGCGCGGTTGCTGCCCAGAGGATCCAATACCGATTTCGGAACCGACGGAATGGCTGCTTGGTGCAACACGAAGTCGACGCCCGCGCAGGCTTGGTGCATGGCATCCAGATCGAGAATGTCAGCCTCGCGGAAGTCGATCTGGTGGAGGACCTCGGTCAGGTTCTCGCGCCTGCCGGTGGAAAAATTATCAATGCCCCGAACCTGCTGGCCGCGCTCCAATAGAGCACGCACCAGTGAGGACCCAATGAAGCCCGCCGCACCCGTTACCAGATATTGAGCCATATCCTCAAATGATAACGGATCAGCGTCCCAGCGCCCCTGTCACTAGAGTAACTTCAGCCCCGGAGCCCGCCAAGAATCAGAGTCTCCCTAGAGCGCCGGGAACTGCGATAAGGAAGCGCGAATCTGATTCCACAGATCCTCTTTGCCGGCTCCGGTCTTGGCCGAAAACGGCACCACGGGTACTGCGCCGTAGGCTTGCCCGAGCGTGCGCATGGCCTGGGCCAGTTGATTACCGGAGAGCCGGTCGCACTTGGTGGCCACAATCGCGTGAGGCCGTCCTCTGGACGACAAGAACTCCAGCAACCGCCCGTCGCTTTCCTGCGGAGGAATGTTCGAATCGACCAGCGCCAGGCAGAGCGCCAGGCTCGGACGCTGGTGCAGATAGGGATCCACAAAACGCGCCCAGTCTTCCGAGATTTCGCGCGATACCTTGGCGTAACCGTATCCCGGCAGGTCGGCGAAGAGCATCTCGGGCCGCGGTTGCCCCGCGCGGCGCACTTCATAGAAATTAATGCTGCGCGTGCGGCCCGGCGTGTTGCTGGTGCGTGCCAGCTTCGTGCCCACCAGGGAATTGATCACGCTCGATTTCCCAACGTTCGATCGCCCGAGGAAGGCGATCTCCGGCACGCCGGGGGGAGGGAAGTGCTTCAAGTCGCTCGCCGAGAGCATGAATCGCGCCA
Organism: uncultured Acidobacteriaceae bacterium; assembly: GCA_963778255.1. Taxonomy (GTDB): domain Bacteria; phylum Acidobacteriota; class Terriglobia; order Terriglobales; family Acidobacteriaceae; genus Acidiflorens. The sequence continues at coordinate 48,638 of CAVZUP010000081.1, read as the reverse complement.
GAATCCGCATACCGACAGTTTCCAGTGTTTGGGGCGCACATGGCAAGCGCGGGAGCAGAAATAAATTCTTTGGCGCTGCGGAAAAACGGTACCTGCTAGAGACCGAGCGGACGCTTGTTCTCCACGTCCTGGTCCTTAATCGGATGCATTCGATGCCAGAGCGCCAGCCCTCCGGCGATGACCAGTCCGATCAGCACACTGATCAGAAAGAACAAGCGATAGGCGGGGAGCATGATCAGCAGAACCGCGACCACAACGACGGCGATAATAAGGCCCGCCGATCCCTTCAGACTGAACCCAGAGCGGGTGGGAGAATCCGGCTCCATGAGGTCATTTTAACGCCGCTTCTCCACCTTGGCGTGATTCCCAGCTACTGTCTCGCCGTGGGAATCTCAGCAGCAGGCGGAGTTGCAATCGGAGCCATGCTCTCGGCTTCTGACGGAATCTGCGGCAGCGGACCTTCGAGGGCGACGGCAAGCACCTGGTCCATGTTGTCGACGAAGTGCAGCTTCATCGCGGTACGCAGATTTTCCGGAACCTCGGCCACGTCCTTCTCGTTTTCCTGCGGCAGGATCACTTCGAATAATCCAGCGCGATGGGCGGCCAGAAGTTTTTCCTTCAATCCGCCGATGGGAAGGACCTTGCCGCGCAGCGTGATCTCGCCGGTCATGGCGATGTCGCGGCGCACCGGAATCTTGCTGAGCGCGCTGGCCAGAGCGGTCGCGATGGTGATGCCGGCGGATGGGCCATCCTTCGGAATCGCGCCTTCGGGCACGTGCACGTGGATATCCATGTTGCGGTAGAAGTCGCGCGGCAGACCGAGACGCACGGCGCGCGAGCGAATGTACGACATCGCCGCCTGTGCCGATTCCTGCATCACGTCGCCGAGTTTGCCGGTTAAGGTGAGCTTGCCCTTGCCGTCGACCACGGTGGCTTCCGTGCTCAGGATGGAGCCGCCAACTTCGGTCCAGGCGAGACCAGTGACCAGGCCGACTTCGCTCTTTTCGTGCGCCAGCGTGTCGCGGAACTTGAGCACGCCGAGGTAGTCGCCAATCTTGTCGGGCTGAATCGCGGCCGTGAAGTCCGCGCCTTCTTTCACCACCTTGCGCGCTACCTTGCGGCAGACGTTGCCAATTTCGCGCTCCAGGTTGCGTACTCCGGCCTCGCGCGTGAAACCGCGAATGATCTGCCGGATGGCGTCGTCGGGGAACTGGACGTTCTTCTCCGTCAGCCCCGCCTGTGCCATTTGCTTCTTCACCAGGAACTGCTTCGCGATTTCGACCTTCTCGGGCTCGGTGTAGCCGTGCAGGCGCAATACTTCCATGCGATCCTGCAGCGCGGGCGGGATGGTGTGCATGACGTTTGCCGTGGCCACGAAGAAGACTTGCGAGAGGTCGTATTCCACGTCGAGATAGTGATCAACGAACATGAAGTTTTGCTCGGGATCGAGAACTTCAAGCAACGCCGCCGAAGGGTCGCCGCGGAAATCCATCGACATCTTGTCGACTTCATCGAGCATGAAGACCGGGTTCTTGGTGCCGGCTTTTTTCATCATCTGGATGATCTGGCCGGGCAAGGCTCCGATGTAGGTGCGGCGATGGCCGCGAATTTCCGCCTCGTCGCGCACGCCGCCGAGCGACATGCGGACGAACTTGCGGCCGGTTGCCTTCGCAATCGACATGCCTAGCGAAGTTTTGCCCACGCCGGGAGGTCCGACGAAGCACAGAATCGAACCCTTGGGATTTTTCACCAACTGGCGGACGGCGAGAAATTCGAGGATGCGCTCCTTGATTTTCTCCAGGCCATAGTGATCTTCGTTCAGAACCTTTTCGGCGCGACCGATGTTGCGGATTTCCTTCGAGCGCTTCTTCCACGGCACGGCCAGCAGCCAGTCGAGATAATTGCGCGAAACTGTCGATTCGGCCGACATGGGCGGCATGGCTTCCAGCTTCTTGAGTTCCTGAATGGCCTTGTCGCGAACTTCTTTCGGCATGCCCGCGGATTCAACCTTCTTTTTCAGTTCGTCGAATTCGCTCTTTTCGCCGCGGCCAAGTTCTTTTTGGATGGCCTTGATCTTTTCGTTGAGGTAATACTCTTTCTGCGCTTTTTCCATCTGCCGCTTCACGCGCGACTGGATGGTGCGGTCCATGTTGAGCTTTTCAATTTCTCCATCGAGCACGTCGCCGATGCGGTTCAAACGCTCGGCGGGATCGAAGATCTCGAGCAGGCCTTGCTTTTCCTCAATCGAAAGCTGCAGGTTGGCGGCGATGGTGTCGGTCAGTTTGGCCGGATCTTCCATGCGCACGGCGGCAATCATGGTTTCGTAGTTCAGCGACTGGCAAAGCTTCACATACTGCTCGAACAGGCCAGTGACGCGCTGCATGCCGGCTTCGATCTGCGCCGTTGTCTCGGTGGCATAACGCGCAACACGCACGGTCGCTTGCAGATAGCCTTCGGTCTCGACCACCTGCAGAATCTTGGCGCGCTCGATGCCTTCGACTAGCACCTTGATGTTGCCGTCGGGCAACTTGAGGCTCTGCACGATGTTGACGATGGTGCCAACCTGGAAAATATCTCCTGCCTTGGGTTCGTCGATCGAGGCATCGTGCTGGGTAGCGAGAAAAATCTTCTTATCGCTGGCCAGAGCTTCTTCGAGAGCGTGCACGCTGGACTCGCGGCCCACCACGAACGGAGTCATCATGTAGGGGAAGATGACCACGTCCCGAATGGGCATCATGGGCAGTTTCTTGCTCTCGAACTTTTCCTTGGGGTTCGACAACTGGATCTCCCGTCTCTGGCCGATTTTAACTGTTTGTGTTTAGCTTGCCGCTTTTTCGATCATTGCCAGCGAGACGTTGCGCTTTTCCACCATCTCGCGGGTGACTTCAAATTCCTTGACCTTCTTCTGGCTGGGTAGGCTGTACATCAGTTCCAGCATGAGCTCCTCGAGAATCATGCGCAGGCCGCGGGCGCCCACTTTGCGCGCCATGGCCTGACGCGCAATCGCGCGGTTGGCGTCGTCGCTGAACTTCAGCCGCACGTTCTCAAACTCGAACAGGCGCTGGTACTGTTTTACGATCGCGTTCTTCGGACGGGTAAGAATTTCCACGAGCGCGTTTTCATCCAGTTGCTGCAACACGCCCATGACGGGCAAACGTCCAACAAATTCGGGGATGAGGCCGAACTTGATCAGATCTTCCGGCTGCGCTTCGGAGACGAGTTCGAAGTTGCGCTTGGAGGAAGCCACCGTCTGCTCGGTTTCCTCTTCCGCTCCCGTGCGGAAGCCGAGAGCTTTCTTGCCGACGCGCCGCCCAATGATCTTTTCGAGACCAACAAAAGCGCCGCCGCAAATGAACAGGATGTTTGTGGTATCGACGGGTGTGAATTCCTGGTGCGGATGCTTGCGTCCACCCTGCGGCGGAACGTTGGCAATCGTGCCTTCGAGGATCTTGAGCAACGCCTGCTGCACGCCTTCGCCCGACACGTCGCGGGTGATGGAAGGATTTTCGTCCTTGCGCCCGATCTTGTCGATTTCGTCGATATAAATGATGCCGGTCTGGGTGCGGCTCACGTCGCCTTCGGCCGCCTGCAGCAATTTGAGGATAATGTTCTCGACGTCTTCGCCGACGTAACCGGCCTCGGTCAGGGTGGTGGCGTCGACAATGGCAAACGGAACGTCAAGCATGCGAGCCAGCGTTTGTGCCAGCAGCGTCTTGCCGGTTCCGGTCGGACCGATCAGCAGGATGTTCGACTTGGTCAGTTCGACGCCATCGCCGGTCCGCTGGCGGTTCATGTAGATGCGCTTGTAGTGGTTGTAGACGGCGACAGCAAGCTTCTTCTTGGTCTGTTCCTGGCCGATGACGTATTCGTCGAGGAAGGTCTTCACTTCCTGCGGCTTCGGCAGTTGGTTTGGAACCGCGGCCGAAGGAGCGGCGGTGCGGTCGTCTTCGAGGATCGAGTTGCAGACGGCCACGCACTCGTCGCAGATGTATGCCCGGGGATAGTCGCTCGGGGACGAGATGAGCTTCGCCACCGCGTCCTGCGACTTGTGGCAGAACGAACAGCGCAGCATCTCTTCCGAGCCCGATCTGGTTTTCACTCGGCCTTGCTCCTTTTCTGGTGGCCTAGCCGCGGCTGGCTTCCTGCTCCGGGCTGAGCCGCGGCGAACCGCGTCTCCAGCAACTGTTCACGAACTGCCGATCATATCTTAAGACTAGCCTCTATCTCGTCTTATAGATGATATCGTCGATGATTCCGTATTCCTTGGCCTGCTGCGAATTCATGATGAAGTCGCGTTCCACGTCCTTCTCCACTTTATCCAGCTTCTGGCCGCTGTGCTTGGCCAGTAACTGATTAGTAATCTCCCTCATGCGGAGAATTTCGCGGGCATGGATGTCGATATCGGTCGCCTGCCCGGAGAGCCCGCCCATGGAGGGCTGGTGGATCAGGATGCGCGAATTGGGCAGGGCCAGCCGCTTCTTCTCTTGTCCCGCCGAAAGCAGCAAAGCCGCCATCGAAGCCGCCTGGCCGATGCATATGGTGGTGACGTCGTTCTTGACGTACTGCATGGTGTCGTAGATGGCCATGCCCGCCGTGATCGACCCGCCCGGCGAATTGATGTAGAGCTGGATGTCTTTCTCCGGATCTTCTTGCGCCAGGAACAGCATCTGCGCGATCACTAGGTTGGCGATATTGTCGTCAATCGGCGTGCCAATGAAGATGATGTTGTCGCGAAGCAGGCGCGAATAAATGTCATAGGCGCGTTCGCCCCGGCCGGTTTGTTCGATCACCATCGGTACCAGCATCATCTGCGCGTCTTTAGAAGAATTAGAGGAGTTCACTTTCACCCTTTCCACACTCCCGCCCTGAGTTCGGTCTCGGCGTCTCAGGGGAGGATCGAAATGGTCCGTGTCGTTTTATGAACTACGCGGACTGGTGATACAAAAATTCGAGGGTCTTCTCGTTGCGGATTCTTGTTCGTATCCTATCGAGGCCCCCATCCCGTGTCAAACGTGCGCGTACTGCCTCCGACGTCTGTTTTGATTGTCTTGCCAGCGCTTCCAGTTCCTGATTAAGCTCCTCGTCGCTGACCTGCACATTCTCTTCTTCCGCCACCCTTTCGAGCAGTAGCGCGGCCTTTACGTCGTGGATCGCCTGCTCGCGTTGTCCCACGCGCAGGCGATTCAAATCCATCTTCTTCATCTGCTCGGCGGTCAAACCCTGCGCCGCCAGCGCGCGCAATCCGCGCTCCAACCGGATGTCGATCTGCTGTTCGATCAACGATTCGGGAACCTCAAAGTCGTTGCGTTGAATCAGTTCGCCGACCAGCTTGTCTTTGGCGGCGTGTTCGGCCTCGTGCTTGCGCTCCGATTCCATCTGCTCGCGAATCGCTTTGCGGACATCGTCCACGGTCTGGAACTCGCCCAGTGTTTTGGCGAACTCGTCGTTCAGTTCTGGCAGGCTCTTTTGCTTGATGGCCTGCACCTTCACCGCGTAGCTGAACGTCTTGCCAGCCAAACGCTTGTCCTGCGTGTCCTCGGGATAGGCCACATCGAAGGTCCGCTCATCTCCGGTCGTTGCCCCACGCAGGTGTTCGGTGAATTCGGGCATCGTGTTCTGGCCCGCGATTTCGACCAGCACCTCATCCATGTGTACGGGCTGGCCTTCACCGGCCTTCGATCCTTTAGCGACGGGCTCGCTACCCTTCGGATGGCCGTCGAGCGAGACCTGGGCGAAGTCGCCGTCGGCGAGGACGCGTCCCTCCACCGGATTGAAACTGGCATGGCGTTCGCGCACATCGTTCAACGCCTGCTCCACGTCGGCTTCGGATACCGCGATCTCCGTTTTCTCGGCGCGCAGTTCTTTATAGCCTTCCAGCTTAATTTCGGGCAGCACTTCGAAAGCGGCCTTGAAGCGCAGCGGTTCGCCATCGTGCAGGTGCAAATCCGTTACGCGTGGCTGCGATACCGGATGCAGGCCCAGCCGTTCGGATTCTTGCCGGAAGAAGCGCGGGATCAGCGCCTCGACCATGTCGGTCTTGATCTCTTCCGAAAAACGCTGGCGAATGATCGACGCCGGAATATGGCCGCGGCGGAAGCCGGGAATGCGCGCAACTTTCTGGTATTTCTGGATCAGCGAATCGGTCTGCCGGTTGACATCCTCGACCGGAATCTCGACCTGAATCTCGCGCTTGGTGGCGCTGGCTTTGGCCGTGTTTTCCGGGGTCGTGCTCTCGGCGGTCGTACTGTCGTTGATCGTTTTATCCTTGATCTCAGCAGGGCTCACAGTTACCTTTCAGCGCGGCCGCGACGGCAGAGTCGGGAGGAATTGCTCCGCCGCGACGCATTCGCCGCAGCCTAGAGTGTAAAGACTCCCGAAGAGCAACGTCAAACGGCGGAGGGGGATATCCGTCCCACCAAAGTAACGGGCTGCGGGTTTGTGGGGCACGGACATTCTGTCGGCGAAAGGGGTGGGGTGAAAGAACTCTTGGAACGAGGGGGGCTGGGGCGTGCTTTTGAGGCAAGAGCAAGAGCAAACCAAAATCCAAGAGCAACGGCGCGGACAGGAGTGTCCGCGCCACACGAACAAATACAATAGTTGTAATGACCGTTCCCACTTGGCTCAGGGTTCTGAACACCGAGGTTGTTGCCTGCACGCGCTGTCCGCGGCTGGTTGTGTATCGCGAGCGGATTGCCCGCGAGAAGCGGCGCGCTTACCGTGACCACGAATACTGGGGCAAGCCGGTTCCGGGCTTTGGCGATCCTCAGGCGCGCGTGCTGGTGCTTGGACTTGCTCCCGGCGCCCATGGCTCGAATCGCACCGGACGCCCGTTCACTGGAGATGCCTCAGGCAACTTCATGTATCCGGTGCTGCATGAAACCGGATTCGCCAGTCAGCCGACCGCGACTGCCCGCGACGACGGCCAGGTGCTTACCGGTCTCTACATCACCGCCGCCGCCCGCTGCGCGCCGCCGGATAATAAGCCTCTGCCCGAGGAACTGGCCAACTGTGCTCCGTTTCTGGAGCGCGAGATCGAGGGATTGAAGGATCTGCGCGTCATCGTCGCCTTGGGAAGGATCGGCTTCGAAGCCTATCTCAACTACCTGCTGCGAAAGAAGATAATCGCCAGCAAACGAGGGCATGAATTCCGCCATGGTGCGGAATACGCGGTGCCGGACGGCCGCATCCTTTTGGCGACCTACCATCCCTCCAATCAAAATACGCAGACGGGCAAGCTCACCAAAGAGATGTTCCTAAAGATATTCAAGCGCGCGCGTGAAGTGGCCGATGAAACCACGGGGCGGATCCCGCGGTAACGGACACCTCTGGGCCGGCATGGTGGGGCTGTTGCTTCGGGATGGGCCGCCCTTTCCCTTATTTGCTGCGACAGTGCTGTGCAGGTCGCGGCAGTTCCCGTCAACTCCTTTGCGAGATCTCCCGACACTGACAAAGGCTCAGCCGCGGGTGTATAAGGGCTTCGTCGCTCGGACTTCTTGCCCGGAGGGTCCGCCATGAATCTCGGCGGCCGCAACCAGCGGTTCGGAATCTGGTGGCTGGCGTTCGGCTACACGCTGGCTCTGCACGTGATGGACGAAGCCGGTCACGACTTCCTCTCGGTTTATAACCCCAACGCGATGGCGATCCGGCGGGCGCTGCCACTACTCCCCATACCGGTTTTTTCCTTTACGTCGTGGATAGGCAGTTTGCTGTGCGGTCTCACGATTTGGCTGGCGCTCGCTCCCTGGGCATTACGCGGATCGAAGTGGTTGCGGCGGCTGGCGCTTCCGGTGGCCATTCTGGCGGGCATTGGCAATGCACTGGGTCACATCTTGTCTTCGATCTATTATGGGCGCTTCATGCCGGGCGTTTACAGCGCGCCGCTGATTTTGGTATCCGGGATTGTGTTGCTGCGGAGTGCATTGAAGAAAGACGGATAGGCCTCAGAATCCGACAAACACCGGTTCGGGATCGAGCATGATTCCCCAATGCTGGCTAACTTTGTCTTGAATCTGCTCTTTCAGTTGCACGATGTCGGCGGCCGAGGCTTGGCCGGAATTTACTAGCGCCAGCGCGTGTTTGTGGGAGATTCTCGCAGGCCCCAGCGTGTATCCCTTGGAAAACCCTGAGTGCTCCACCAGCCAGGCGGCGGACACTTTGCGCTGCGCCTGTTGCTCTTGCGAGCGGGCTGCGGGATAGCTGGGGATCTCGAGTCCTTGCGTCATCGCGCGCGCGGACAGGTCGTTGAACTGCGTCTCGCTCAGCACGGGATTCTTGAAGAACGATCCGGCGCTGCGGCAATCCTCGTCGCCGGGGACGATCAACATGCCTTTGCTGCGCCGGATCTCGCGCACCGCCGCGCGCACCTCGGCGAGCGAAGGTGTCGTTTTATGGGCGAGGCTCTCGGTAAAATGTTTCTGCAAATCGGCATACTTTAAGCTTGGAGCGCCGCCTCGCTTCAGCCGGTAGTTCACGCGCAATATAATGTAGCGACCGCGCTCCGTGCTGTTGAAGATGCTGGAGCGATAACGGAATCCGCAGGCTGGTCTGGGCAAGACCACGATGCGGTCTTGTTTCAAGTCGAGCGCGCGCACCGATTCGATCGTGTCGGAGACTTCCTGGCCATAGGCGCCGACGTTTTGCACCGGAGTGCCGCCGACGTTGCCTGGAATGCCGCTGAGGCACTCGACGCCGGCGCAATTCTGCACGATGGTCTGCGCCACAAAGTCATCCCAATCGACGCCCGCGCCCACGCTGAAGAGCACGGCGCTGCCCGCCGCGTCCGATGCGTTTGGAGTGGTGATGCCGCCGATCACGATCCGCAGTACCAGTCCCGGCCAGCCCGAATCGGCGACTACGAGGTTGCTTCCGCCGCCCAGGATAAACAGCGGCAGGTCGCGAGTTTTCGCGAACTGCGCGGCCTCGCGGACCTCGTCTTCTCTCTTCGGCTCCGCAAAATAGCGTGCCGGTCCGCCCACTTGCAAAGTGGTCAGCGGCGCCAGCGGAACATTTTCCCGAATCGTCATGAGGCTGATTTCACTCTATAGTTGATGAGTGCAGGTTTCAATGTTTCAAGGTTTCAGAGTTTCAAAGTCAGGGCCTTGAGACGCTGAAACTTTGAAGCCTGCAACCTTGGTTTAGGAGAGTCCATGTATCCCGAAATAATGGTGGTCCCGATGCGCGAAGAACTGACGCGATTGGGAATTGTAGAACTGCGCAGCGCGGCCGAGGTTGACCGCTTCGTGCAGAGTGAACCCGGCACGACCATGGTGGTGGTGAATTCCATTTGCGGATGCGCTGCCGGGCGGATGCGTCCCGCCGTGCGTCTGGCGTTGCAGAATGCGGCCAAGCCCGGCAAGATCGCGACCGTATTTGCCGGACAGGACACGGAAGCCACCGAGCGCGCCCGCTCCTATTTCACCGGATACCCGCCATCGTCGCCATCGATCGCAATTCTGCACGGCGGCAAACTGGTGTACATGATGCAGCGCCACCAGATCGAAACGCGCGACGCCTCGGGCATCGCCGCCGACCTGAAAGCCGCTTTCGATCAACACTGTGCGACCGCCGCGGTGAGCTAGGCCCTTCCCAATAAAACAATGCACCACCAACTGGGAGTGCCGGGCGTCCCAGCCCACTCGCCAGTGTGAAGCTTGATTCCCGGTTTGGCGGGCCCTTCCATCACAAATGTAAGTAAGCGTCATCACAGCGCCGACGAATCGATTGGAGGATCATAGCGCTAAGGTCGGTGCCGCGATTCGGTGCCGCAAGTGGCAATCGAGGCCCGATTCCGGTTCCGGTTCCGGAAACGATGTGGCCGCATGAAATCCAAGTCAGCGTTCTCCGAAGGCGCGGAGTACTCAAATGACAACCGAACTGCATGTGCCCGCAGATGTTAGCCATGATGCAACTGAATCTCTCACCCCGGAGCAGAAAGAAGCGCTGCAACGCGCGGTTGCCAAGATCGTTGCCTTGGGCGCGCAAGCAGGTGTTAGTGCCGATCAGATGATTCTGCTGCTGCGGTCGGGCCTGACCGTCCGCGAACTGCTGGAGTACCTGGCGGCCTGCTCGGGAGAAGTCGCGTAGAGGCAGGTTTCAAGGTTTCAGAGTTTCTGGTTTCAAAGTCTGAACCGTATACGCATCTGGCCTTGGCGAATCCTTGAAAACTTGAACCTCGCTCTCAACCGTTTGCGGCTCGGCTTGCGATTCGATAATCTCTAGCGATGTCGTCTTGTCGGGAAAGGAGCAACGGAGGAACCGCATCCGTTGCGCAGTTGAACAAAATATTTTTTGCGCAACTGCAGTTGTGGACGTTAGTTGTTGGCGGAGTACTGCTGTTTGTCCTGAGCAGAGGAGCGTTTGCCCAGGAGACTCCGAAGGCGCAGACTCAGACCGGCGCTTCATCCCCATCCACTCCGCTTCCCGAGGCTCCGAGCGCTCCGTCGAACATTCCCGGCTTGGCCTTGTACAATCTGCTGCAGAAGAAGTCGATTGTCTTCCCTGACATCGCCGCCAGCACGGAGCGGCTTTCAACCGGGCAAAAATTCCAGTTGTTTGTGGACAACAGCGTCTCCGTGCACACGATCACGTGGGCGGTGTTGGGTTCGGCGGTCGGGCAGGCGGATGATTCTCCTACCGGCTTTGGACAAGAGTGGGGCGGCTATGGCAAGCGCTTTGGGGCTTCGATGGCGCGGCAGTCGTCCAGCGAATTTTTCGGGACGTTCGCGATCGCGTCCGCGCTGCATGAGGATCCGCGGTTCTATGCGGAGATCAGGCCGGGTTTCTTCCACGCCATAAAGTATTCGGTGCAGCACGTCTTCATCATGCGCGACGATGACGGCCGCGACGTGGTCGCATGGTCCAGGCTGGGTGGTCCGCTGCTGGCTGAGGGGCTGGCGAACGCCTACTGGCCCGATCGCAACCGCACCGTCGGAGATACCTTCTTCCGCTATGGTCTGGATTTGGCGACCAAGGCGGGTGGCAACATGCTGCGCGAGTACTGGCCGGTGTTTTATGGGAAAATCAGCCACACGCGCGGTCCGGCCGCCGGGCGCAACTGATCATGCGGAAAGAGGATCGCCCCGCAAGCCTGGCTTTCTTCTCGCGGGCGTGCATCTAAGTTGACGGACCGCGTTGGCGAGCGGCGTTGACGAACTGGGATTATGGTAGAAGGATGGATGTGCGAACGCTGCCTTACGAGCGTGCGCTGTGCGACTTTGGCTCTACGAAACAGGAGATCGAGATTGGTGAAACGGATACTGCTATTGATTATTTCTTGCGGACTGGTGGCGTCGGCATTGGCGCAAGACGCGGGGCGATCGAGTTTCGATCGTTACAATTTTAACGTCGGCCTCGGAGAAGGAATTGGCCGCGGGGCTGTCTCCAGCTATGTGGGAAACTCCTTTCAGACAACGGTCGGGGGCGGCATGAACTTCAGCCGCCTGTTCGGGGTGGATGCCGAATACATGTATTACGACCTCAACTTCAGACCGAGCGTGAAGATCAATCAGGCTTTACCGGGCCAAAGCGGACACATGCAGTCGTTCAGTCTGAATGGCATCGTCAACGCGCCGTACCATTTCAAGAGACTCGGAGTCTACGGAATCTTCGGCGTCGCGTTTTATGATCGCACGGTTAAGTTGGCACACAGCCAGTTCCTGGCAAATGAAACTCCGGTTCAGCCCGCTTGGCAATGGTGGGACCTGAGTTGGATTAACTACACCAGCAATGCTAACGGGACGATTTACGATCCCAATCCGCCGTATGGGGTAACGATGTCGTCGAATTCCAAGATTGCCGGCGGCTACAACTATGGCGGAGGATTGACCTACCGTCTGAACAGTCTGCACCACGCCAAGATCTACGCCGAATGGCGCTACCGTAAGGCGTATACGAGCGACGTGCAGACCATTGTCTGGCCGGTGACGGTTGGGTTGCGCTGGTGACGCCGCGGCTGGCGGCGTTCTTTCGGTTGGCTTAAACCTGGCTTGATTGACGGCGGGACGCGGGCAGTCCGAGCAAGCCAATGGCGGCTAGGCAATACAAAACGGCGGCCACGATCAGCAGCGCCTTCATTCCGGTAATCAGCGACAGGTTTTCCAGCAGGCCACCGACGACGGCTCCAAGCATGTTGGCGCCGAGGGCGGCGGCAGGAGAGTCCGCCGAGCGGAATTCCGCGGCGAACAATAGTCCGGCAAAGAAAACTGGGATGGCGAAGACGAGGGCGGCGAAAGAGCCGACCAGCGCGGCCGATCCTGGAATGCGGCTGAACGGCACGAAATAAGCGCAGGCGATTCCGGCAAGGATGCCGGCGACAGTCCATGCGCGCGGCCACACGCGTGCTTGGTTCTCGACTACGAAGTTGGCGAGAAGAAGCGCTGAAAGAATGGCGGCAATCACAATGCCGTTGACCTGCCAAGTGGTCCCAAAATAAAGAGCCAAGCGGCTGACGACCTGCGTCTCCAGCAGCAGGAATCCTGCGCCCATACTGAAGAAAAATAGCGATGGAACGCGGCTGCGAGCTTCGGGAATCTGGAAATAGAACAGAGCCGCGAGCAAAATCACTAGCGCGCTGAGCAGGTAGAAGATGCCGGGGATCCAGTGTCCCTGATGGTAAAGATAGGGCCAGTCGTCTGTAGTCACGGCCACTTCGGGCAGGGCGAAGAACTCCGGCACCCGGGCAGCGGCGAAATCGCGCAAGCGGGCATCGCCGGCAAGGCTGTTTTCCACCTGGGCTGAATTCGAGATGGCAAAACAGGTGGCGGCGGCGGTGTAACTGGAAGGCGCGGCAAAAGCTACCGGGGCTTTCCCGAAGGTGCGGGTCAGCATTTCGGCTAGGCGGCGTCCCACAAAAGGATGGTTAACCTGAAACTTGATGAACAGAACGCCGTCGGGTGCGAGCAGCGCGCGCGCTTCGCGAAATGATTCTTCGGTGTAGACGAAATTGTCGAGCCGCATGTTGGAGTAGTCGGAGAGCTGGGTGTGGGAATCGAGCAATCCAAAAAGGATGAGGTCGTAACGCGCGGTGGTGCGCTTCATGAAGGCGCGGGCGTCGGTGAGATGGGCGGAGACGCGCGGATCGTCGTAAGGATGCTCGGGGTGACGGCGTTTTCCGAGATCGAGGATCTTGGGATCGATCTCGACGGCATCGACGGCGCGGGCTTGATGGCGCAGAGCGGCTGCGACGTCATTGCCGGTTCCCGAGCCTACGATCAGCACGCTTGGGTTCGGGGGCGCAAAACGGAACGGCAGATTGTAGGGATTCTCGTCCGGCGCTTCTTTCAACAGCTGGGGATGACGTTCCAGAAAATCGGCGGAGAGATTCACGATGAATTGGTAGCCGGTGTGGTTGACGCGAATCTCGGTTCCGGAAAGCTCGCCATTCGGAAAATTCAGGTCCTCGAGTTCAATTTGCTGGTAGGGAGTCCACAGGTTGAAGTGGTGCGGCGTGGCGGGATCGACGAGCAAGAACACCACCGGCAGGATGGCGGCGGCGATCCGTATGGTATTGCTCCGATTGGATTGCAGCAGGGCCATGCCCACCAGCACGATGGTGAACCACACCGCGGGCGGCAGCGCCATCCAGGACACCGCAAAAAATGCGAGGATGCCGGCCAGACTGCCGGCCAGATTCCAGGAGTAGCCATAAAGCGGGCGCGGAGCGAGTTCGATCTGGCGGCTGACGGTCTGTCCGATGGGGATGAAGATGTAAGTGATGAGAAAGAGCAGGATGGCAGTGACCGCCACGGCCAGAAACAAGCCCGTCGAGTCGTGTATGGCGCGGGTGGCCCAGATCTCGATATCCTGCGATGCTCCGAGATATTGCGAGAGGCCCTCCATGATCTGCGCCCCGCGCCAGGGCAGGCGAACGATGACGACCAGTCCGACGAGAGTGGTCGCCGCGGTTTGCCAGCGGGGGCGCTGGCGGGCTAGCGCGCAACCTAGTCCGAAGCCGAGGAAGCAGAGGAGCAGCGCGAGGTTTTTTACGTAGGCAAACACTCGGACTTCAGTGGCGACCCAGCGGATGATGGCGAGTTCCGCGAACAGTGTGAGCGCGCTAGCCAAGAACAAGGCGGAGAGATTCCAGCGTTCGGGCAGATCGGAGGTCTGGGTGCGCGGCTTGATCAGGCGGTAGCCGGCCAACAGCACGGCGGCCAGAATGAAGCCCAAGATGCGCAAGGACATGGGGAATCCGTCTAAGAAAAGAGTGCAACAGAATAGCACGCTGATGAAGATACAGTTGAATGCGGGGCCGTGCTGCGCACGGCTTGGACGGGGCAAAGCCCGGTCACCGCACAAAAACTCAGCAGACTAGCTGGTCGCGAGTTAGTTTCAGGCCGGTGAGGTTGCCGAGGATGGTTACGGCGATCTGCTCGGTCTGGAAAAACTCCAGGGCGGTTTGCTGTAGGTCTTCGATGGTGACGGCTTCGATGCGCTCAATGAGCTCGTCGAGTCCGTAGAAGTGGTCGTAGTACATATCCTGGCGCGCGAGGTTCGACATGCGCGCGGTTGAGGATTCGAGCGAGAGCATGAGGCTGCCTTTGAGCTGATCCTTGGAGCGGCGCAGTTCTTCTTCCGGCACCGGTGTGGTTTTCAGGTTACGGAATTCCTCGACCACGCACTCGACAACCTTGATGGCCGACTCGCGCGAAGTGCCCGCGTAGACGCACATGGAGCCGGTGTCGCGATAGGGGTTGAGATCGCTATAAATCGAATAGGCAAGCCCTTGGCGCTCGCGGATATTCTGGAAGAGGCGCGAACTCATGCCGCCTCCGAGCAGCGTATTCAGAATGTAGGAAGCGTAGCGGCGTTCGTGGGCCATGGGGTGCGAGGGGACGCCGATACAAAGCTGGACCTGCTCCAGGGACTTCTTGTTGCGCAGGTTAATGCGCGAATAAGTCTTGGGCGCGGGCGAATGCAAGCCATTTTTCGCCGGTTTCACGTGTTCGAAGTGTTTGGCGACAAGTTCGACAAAATGCTTGTGGTCGAGATTGCCGGCGGCGCTGACGATGAGATTGCCCGGCGCGAAGTGATGTCCGTAGAAACGTGAGACGACCGGACGCTCGAATTTCTTCACGGTTTCGCGCGTGCCCAGGATCGGCAGGCCGAGGGCGTGGTCTTTCCAGAAACTTTGGGTGAAGATTTCGTGGACCAGGTAGTCGGGATTATCCTGATCCATTTTTATTTCTTCGAGAATTACGCCTCGTTCTTTGGCGATATCGCCGGCATCGAAGACAGGATGAAGCACGAGGTCGCTGAGCACATCCATGGCGAGCGGCAGGTGCTCGTCCAGCACTTTGATGTTGAAGCAGATGCATTCCTTGGCGGTGAAGGCATCCATGTTGCCGCCGATGGAATCGACCTGGCGGGCGATGGCTTCGGCGGAGCGGGTCTCGGTGCCTTTGAACACCATGTGCTCGATGAAGTGGGAGATGCCGTTAAATTCGGAATCCTCGTCGCGCGAGCCCGACTTGAGCCAGATGCCGATCGCCACCGAGCGGATGTGGGGCATCTGTTCGGTGATGACCGTCAGGCCGTTCGGCAGGATCTGACGACGAATGCTGCGCGTCTCTTTGACCATGAGAAATTCGTATCCAAGTATGAATTCCAGGGCGGGTTGCTGGTACTATTCTCCCACAAATCTGGAGCGGGACGGCGGAGACCGGAAACGATCCTTTATTTTGTTTGATTTGCGCGGATTATTGCACCCCAATTTTGCCCCTGGCGACCCGGCATTCGGAAATGGATGGTCCCCCGTTTTGACGTCCGGAATTGGCAAGCACCCACGTTCGGGCTTTCGATAAGACGACTTTCGTTGTACTCTGCTTGCTCTGCTGGGTGCAGAAACGCGAATCCGAGCGATTTCACGAGTGATTCCAAATGGCCGAACAGAAGCTCCGCGCGCATTTTGGCGATTACTTAGGCAGGGCCGAAGTGGTGATCTATTCCGTCCTGGCCTTGCTGCTTTTTATCACCGCGCTGGCCACCATTGCCAACGCCGGCAAAATGCTTTGGGAGGGCCTTGCGCACTGGACCATTGCCGCCGAGACCTTGCTGGTGCTGGACCAGCTGCTGGTCGTTTTGATGCTGGTGGAGATTCTCCATACGGTGCGCATCTCCATCCACTCGCACTTCCTGGTTACCGAACCATTCCTGGTCGTAGGCCTCATTGCTTCGATTCGGCGGGTCCTGGTGATTACCCTGGAAGCGGCCACGCTTACAAAAGGTGGAACGTGGTCGGTTGAGGGGGCCAGCATATTTCGAGCTAGCATGGTAGAACTTGGTTTGTTGGGCGGGCTCATCCTGGTTTTGGTATTTTCCATTACGCTATTGCGCCGCTACGCTCCTCCTCCCAAGGATATGGAAAGCTAGGCGTACGCTTGCCGAACCTCCTCCGCTGGAAGGTTGAGCGGACGGAGTGCTAAATTCCTGCATTTTGCGGATTACACTCAGAATTACGCTCAGAATTAAACTTTAGGACGGGCGGGGACGCCCGTCGCTCCACTGGTAGCAAATGCCAAGCCAGCCATCCAATTCGCTTTTAGGGCTTAACTTGCAGGAACTCACGGACCTTGCGCTGGCGGCTAGTCAGCCAAGCTATCGCGGCCAGCAATTATTCGACGCCGTGTACCGGCAGAGGATCGAGCGGCTGGATCAGGTTTCAACGCTGCCGCTCGACTATCGAACTCGCCTTACCGAGGAAGGCTGGGGAGTGGGGCTTCCGACGATTTCACGTAAGTTCGTTTCGAGCGACGGCACCGCGCGTTATCTGATGGCCCTCGCCGACGGCGAGACGGTGGAGACAGTCTGGATGCCGGAGGGCGATGGCGGAGAGATTGGCGATGGCAGCGAAGCCGGCGACGAGATCGAGGAGGGAACTGCTCCGGCGGGGTTTCGGCGGGCGACGATTTGCGTATCGAGCCAGGTGGGATGCGCGGTGAATTGCAAGTTCTGTTTCACGGCGCTGCTCGGGGTCAAGCGCAATCTGGAGGCGGGAGAAATCGTTGGGCAGATTGTGGCGGTGCTCCGCGACCAGGGAGTGGACCCCCCGCGGCAGCGGGTCAACATCGTGTTCATGGGCATGGGCGAGCCTTTCTTGAACTACGACAACTTCATGAAGTCGGTGCGGTTGCTGGTGGAAGGGGTGGGGATTCCGGAGTCGCGGATGACGGTGTCGACCGCGGGGATCGTGCCGCGGATTCGCGATTTCGGGCAGGAGCCGGTGCGTCCGAAGCTGGCGATTTCGCTGAATGGGTCGAATGACGCGCTGCGCAGCGAAGTGATGCCGCTGAACCGGAAGTGGAATCTGGCGGAGTTGATGCAGGCGGCGCGCGAGTTTCCGCTCCGGACGCGGGAAAAGATGACGTTTGAGTATGTGCTGATTGAGGGTGTGAACGACGCTCCGGAGCAGGCGCGCGAGGTGGTGGAGTTGGTGCGGGGGATGCGGGTGAGGATCAATTTGATCGCGCTGAATCCGGGGCCGGAGTTGCCTTACCGGACGCCGGAGCAGGACCGGGTGGCTGCGTTCCGGCAGATCCTGGTGGATGCGGGAATTCTGGCCTTCGTGCGGAGGCCGCGCGGGCGCGACATCTTTGCCGCCTGCGGACAGTTGAAAAGGGAAGGTTTCAAGATATTAGAGGTTTCGAGTTTGCAAAGTTAACGCCTTCGGCGATGCCGACAATCCTACAAACCGTTGCGAGCGGCCGCCCGGTTCGGTGTGCCGGGAGCGGACCGGCTGGTAGATGCCGTCGCAACTTGCAGTTCCAAACGGAATGATGGGTTTTCGGTAGTCGATGTCTGCAGGAGACGGCCGCCATGTTCTTCGACGATGCGGCAGCAGGCGCTCAGCGAAAGGGTGGAAGGCTTGCTTGGGCCATCCGAGGTGAGCGCCGACGAAAACGAGACGGGCTGCGAAGCGGGATCGCCGGATGAAGCAAACGGCGAGAAATCAACCA
The DNA here is from genome assembly GCA_963778255.1 of uncultured Acidobacteriaceae bacterium. Lineage (GTDB taxonomy): Bacteria > Acidobacteriota > Terriglobia > Terriglobales > Acidobacteriaceae > Acidiflorens. Next base: position 30,687 of record CAVZUP010000081.1, on the reverse strand, counting down.
TGACCAAGTTGCCCTGGCCGTGGGTGCGAACGAGCACGTTGGAGCGAGTCTCGCGAGGGAACTGGGCTCCGATCTGCCCGGCAAGGAGCATGCAGACGCGTAGGATTTGATTGGAGTCGGCGTGCACCTGCGGCAGCGCCGGAGTCAGTTCGAGGCGGATCGAACGGGCATTTGCCTCCAGTTGGGGAGCCAGCAGGCGGACGGCGGTTTGCAGCACCGAGTTGATGTCGACGGCGGCAAGCTTGGCGGGGGCCTGGCTGGCAAAAGTAAGCAGGCTCGCCACCAGCGTGTTGGTGCGGCGGACCTGTTCGGCGATTTGCGCGGCTTGGAGCTTTTCTTCGGGCGGCAGAGGGGATGCGCTGAGCAATTCGGAGTATCCCAGCATGGCGGTGAGCGGGTTGTTAATCTCGTGGGCGGCTCCTCCCACTAACTGACCAAGCGAGGCCAGTTTCTCCGATTGAATGAGCTTTTCCTGCAATGCCTTGAGGTCGTTGAACGAATTGCGGGATCTTTCGAGAAACGATGAAAGCTCGGCTCGGAGCAGCCGTTGGCGCCAGAAAACCTCGACGCCCATCACCATCATGGTCAAGAGACATACCGTAATCCGGAAGCTTTTGACCGCGGGTGAGAGCGTGGTGTCCAGTTCGGCGTGCATGGCGGCCCAGAGGAGGCTGAACAGCGCGAGCATGCTTAGGCGTGTGATCCAGACGCCGAGCAGAGGCCGGGAGGGCATGGCGTCGGACAGGTCGAGACGCAGAGCCCGCAAGGGAGCCGAAGCCATCCAGGCGATGGAAACGGTCAGGGGAATGTCGTAAAGGCTGCCGCTGTAATACAGCTTGTGGGCGATAGCCCAATTGGCAACATAGGAACTGGCAGCGTAGAGTGCGCTGGCGCCGAGCAACTGTCCATAAAGCTGCCGCCATCCGCCGTCAGCGGTGTAGGCGAGGATGGCCAGCGAGACCAGGAGCACGAGTTTCTCGGTCAGATACGCCAAGTTGAAATTGGCGCTGTAGACCGCTTCATCGATTTGCACGGTTTGCCAGGGAATGACCGCGTACACATAGACGAAGACCCACCAGGTAAGCAGGAGGGTAAAGTCGAGCATGCGGATTCGTTCATCGCGCTCATGTTCCCGGAGATGGGGGAGCACGGCGAGAGCGGCGATCATCGGCACCAGATGCAGGAACAGGACGATGTCTCCCAGGAAGGTAGGAGGCACGTCCTGGCGTTTGAGGACTTCAAAGTAATTCCACATGCCCTGATAAGTCAGCCAGAAGAGCATGCCCAGGGTCATGAGGATCCAGAAGATCCGGATATGGGAAGTGGGGCAGCGCGAGCGAGAAATATTGGGCAGGAACGCGGCTGTGGCCACGAGCAAGAGGCAGCCTTGAATGATGTCGCTGGTAATGGTAAGGGCAACGCTTCGGGGTATGAGCAGCGACGCCGCCGCCTGGGCGACGACCAGCGCGATCAGCAGAGAGACCCAGAGTTTAGTGCGAGAGGCCAAGGCGTGCGATTCCCAGCCTTCATTCTAGAGCGGGTTGCGGCGTTGGGGGTGTTACTAGTGTAACCACAGGGCCGCGAGGGCTTGCCGTCTCCAGGCTGCAAGGGAATCTCTAGCCGGTAGAAAGAAAAGAGAAGACGAGCAAGTTCCAGTCGCTGTGGTAAGAAGCCATGGAGTTTGGCGGAGATTACCTTTAGAATTAGGCGCTCCACCTTTAGAATGAATTGCTTGACGGCAAATTGCTGAACAACGAGAATCCCTCGTGTCCTGGATGATCCCTCGCTATCGCGATCTATGGCGCTTCCGGGCGCCACTCAGCGCCGGTGAAATCCGGCGCACCGAGCGTTGGCTGGCTTCGGCGCGAGTAGCGCTGACGATCGCAGCCGAATTTACCCTGTGGATGGAGCCGGTGCGCGGCTTTGTCTATTCGCGCTGGTTGTACTGGGTGCTGACGGTGTACCTGGTGCATGCGGTGGTGGTGATGTTCCTGGTGCGCTTCCGGCCGGAGTCGACCACGGCTTTTCGTCTGGTAGTGCATGCGGCGGATATCGTTTGGCCGGTGCTGATTTCGATGTTTGCCCCGGCGCAGGGGGGGCCGTTCTTCCTGTTCTTCGTGTTCGTGATGGCGGCGGCGGCCTATCGCTGGGGCCTATGGGAGACAGTTGGCACGGCGGGCGCCGCAGTGGCGTTGTTGTGGACCGAAGCGCTTGCGGTGCGGGCCGGCCTGGAACCGGCGGCGGATCAATGGCTGCGCCGGATGCATCTGCCGCGGCTCGGGGTGAGCGTGCGGGAACTTGATCCCCAGCAACTCTTCATGTTTTCGGTGTATCTGCTGGTGCTCGGATTCCTGCTCGGCTACATGGCGGAGAACCAGAAAAAAGTTCGAGCCGAGCGCGCCGTGATCACGCGCGTTCTGAGTTCGACGCGGGTCGAAGTCGGACTGACCGCGACCATGCAGCAGATCCTAGGCGAAGTGATGAGCATCTACGGCGCTCGCCGGGTGCTGAGCGCCTCGCAGGAAGTGAATAGCTACCGCGTATTTCTGGCCGAGATGAAGCGTGGCGCCACGGGTCCTGAAACGCTGCGCTGGCGCGAAGCGTTACCGGAAAGCGAAAAGGCGTATCTGTTCGACTCGTCCGCGGACGCGTTCTACGCGCGCTCCGGCAATAGTCTTCATACCGTGTTGCTGAACCGCGACGGAGTGCGCCTGCGCGATGGCAGCGCCGCGTTTCTGGAAGCGCTGGCGCGGGTGGAAAAATTTGACACGGTGGTTTCGGTGGCTTTGGTGTTTGGGACGGAATGGTCGGGCCGGGTGTTTCTGTTCGATCCTGAAATGATGGGGGATCCGGAAGAGGAATTGCGGTTCTTGCAGGAGTTTTCGCAGCAGGTGGCGCCGGCGATTTACAACGTGTACTTGATGCGACGGCTGCGGGAGCGGGCGGGCGCGCTGGAGCGGGCCCGGTTTGCGCGCGAACTTCACGATGGTGCGATTCAATCGCTGATCGCGGTGGAAATGCAGCTGGACGTGCTGCGGCGTCAGTCGGGAACGCAGGCGCCGGTGGTGAACGCGGAATTGGGGCGGATCCAGAAGCTGCTGCGCGAGGAGGTCCTGAAACTGCGCGAGCTGATGCAAACCATGAAGTCGTTCGAGGTGAATGCAGACCGTCTTCTCGGTTTCATTTCCGACACGGTCGAGCGTTTTCGGCGGGAGACGGGGATCGCCGCGGAATTTGCCAGCGAACTCGAGCGGGTGGATTTGGCGCAGAAGAAGTGCCGGGAACTGGCGCGCATTGTGCAGGAGAGTCTGGTGAATGTACGCAAGCACAGCGGCGCGCACCATGTGCTGGTGCGGCTGGCGCATCGAGCGGGCAATTTGCAATTGACGGTGGAAGACGACGGGAAGGGATTTTCTTTCTCCGGCACGCTTTCTCATGCGGAACTTGAATCGACAGGCAAGGGCCCGGCGGTGATCCGGGAAAGAGTGCGGCTGCTCGAGGGAGAACTCACGATAGAATCGAACCCGGGGCACGGCGCGCGGCTGGAAGTACGGATTCCACCGGCGGGAAAGGTAAATCATGGATAGGCCGGCGACGGATAGGCCAACAATGGACAAATCAACTCATTCCATACGTATTGTGATTGCCGACGATCACCCCATTTTCCGCGACGGACTGCGGCGTCTGCTGGAGTCCGAAGGTGACATGAAAGTGGTGGGCGAAGCGAGTGACGGCCTCGAAGCGGTGAAGCTGGCGACCGAAATCAAACCTGACATTCTGCTGCTCGATCTGGCCATGCCGCACCACACCGGTCTCGATGCGCTGCGCGATCTGAGCACGCGCACCGGCGCGGCGGGCTCGGTGCGCATCATCCTGCTGACGGCGGCGGTCGAAAAGAAGCAGGTCGTGGAAGCGTTGCAGTTGGGAGCGCGCGGCGTGGTGCTCAAGGATTCCGCCACCCAACTATTGCTGAAGAGCATTCATGTCGTCATGGCCGGGGAGTACTGGGTGGGCCGGGACAGCGTCTCGAACCTGGTGCAGTACCTGCGCAACCTCATGCAGAGTACGAACGAGGAATCGAAACAGAAAAAATTCGGACTGACACCGCGGGAACTGGAGATTGTTTCTGCGGTGGTCGCGGGCTATGCCAACAAGGAAATCGCCGAGTACTTCAAAATCAGCGAAGACACCGTAAAGCACCACCTCAGCAACATCTTCGACAAACTGGGAGTTTCCACGCGGCTGGAGTTGGCGCTCTTTGCGGTGAATCAGGGGCTGCCGCTGAAGACGATTGTGTAGAGAAAGTCAGTCGTTGGTCGTTGGTCGTCGGTCGGTAGTCGTTTGCTGGCCTTTTAGCGACTATTGACTAACGATCGCCGCGCGGCGACTTGCGACCCAGATCATCCAGACCAAAACACTCATCAGCACGACAGAAATCTGCACATGGGTCCAGCGGGTGATTGATCCCGCGAGCGGCGCCAGGTACCCCAAGTAAAGGACGATGTTCATAGGAGAAGTGGATTCCGGCGGCTGCGCGAGCGCCCAGTCCGAAAGCAGGAGAAATACGGGAGCGAGAATCGCCACGTCATACACCAGCAGATGCGGCGCAACCAGCACGCTGGCGACGAGAAACGACGAATAGCGCAAGGCCAAGGGAAGAGCCGGGCGACGCCACACTGCGGCTGTCCATCCCAGAATCGTCAGGGCGCTGAGGACGTAGAGGGCGAGCGGCAGCGCACGGCCGGGAATCAGCATGGTCCAGAAAGTTCGCAGGGAGAGTGTCTGATAAGGCCTGGGTTCCAGCACCGCAACGTTAGAGACCACTCCGCTCATGATGCGCATCCAGGCGCGCAACGAATCGGCGCCATAGTAAAGCGCGGGCACAGCGAGTTGAGCGATCGCCGACAGCGCGCCTCCGGCGATAACTCGCCACGCTCTGGTGTAGGCGAATACGAATGCTGCGGCAATACCGAGTTGCGGCTTAAACATCAGGCATCCCAGGGCCAATCCTGCCAGAAACGGACGTTCGTCCCGCAAAAGAAAAAATGCCGCGGTGAAGCACGCCAGCGCCAGCGCCGACGTTTGTCCCCATGCAATCAGGTGGAAGAATCCGGGGAAAGCGATGGCCAGAATCAGCACGGTCCAGCCTTCGGTCCGCAGCCGGGGGCAGGACCGCCACAGCGCGTAGCAGCAGACGCCGTAGAGCAGCGAACTTAGAACCAGCCAGATGACCAGGGCCATGCCGTAGGGCAGAGTCGCCAGTGGCGCAAAGAAAATGGAGACCTGAGGTGGATAGAGCGGGATGTATCGGATTCCAGTTGCGGCGGGAATGCGGCGCGCCGTGATCTCCGCCTGTGCGTTCTCGTTGTACAGGTCGACCGCACGATGCGTGAGCCCCACCGAGCCCAGCGTATACCATTGGGAAAAGTCGGTCCCTTTCAGATTGCCGTTACGGTCGAGCAGGCCCGGCGTGGCGACGTTCCACCCGTAAATTGACCACAAGCAGAGAGCGAGGATGGCTCCGTGAATGCGCAGCCGCCGGCCGTTGATCCAAGGAGTAGACCCGGGAGTGGACCCAGACGTGGGACCGTTTGGCATGGGGTCAGCCTATACCGAAAATCGCGATCGTGGAATGGATTGGGCAACTCGGTAGTGGGCTGCTCCGCTTTCCTAGCGGCGGCTTGACGCACGCTTAAGAGTCGGAGAGACGCCGGCGCTACGGGCCGGTGCATGTGGCACTGATGTGCCATTCCGGGTCACCTGTGTGCTATTGGGGGGAGGGGCCGATTTACGATACGTTAATCTACACGCGACGGCGAAGCACCATCCCGAGGGATTTAGGGGTGTGTCGCCGCTTGGGGGCAACAGTGATAAAAGCAATGCGTCAACTCTGGTCTGAAGAAAGTGGTCAGGATGTCGCCGAGTACGCCGTGATGCTGGCGGTAATCCTGGTCATCGTCATTGGCACGGTTCGGCTGATTGGCAGCAATGCCAACAACGTGTTCTCGCAGGTCGGCAGTCAGATGTCGAACTAACCCGCACGGCCAAGCCCTGCTGCGTCCGTGCAGTGGGCTTCCCCTGATTTTTTCCGCTGCTTATCCTGAGACCTTGCTCTTCCCCCTACTGCCCCGATGGAGCTGGCGCCGTTTTCTCGGCTGCGGGTGCCGTTTTTTCTGGTGCAGCAGCGGCTCCGAGCCGCGTGAGGAACGGGAAGAAAGGCGTAACTTCAAAGGGCATCTTCTCGGCTGCGGTGGCGACGGCGACCGGCTTGGTCTTGACTAATTCGAGGTGGTTGCTCCACGGATCGACCTTTACCCTGCCCCCGAGCGGAAGCGCCGCGATCTGGTCGGTTTTCTTCGGATCGAATTGCGGCGAGGCGGTCATCAGCGACGACATACGGGTGGCGTCGCCATTAAGCAGGCTGTCGCCGAGGTGCGCCCGAATCAGGTTCTTCAACTGCGGAGCGTGCGCCTGCACGGCTTTCAGGAACAAGCCCGCATTCCCCAGTTTGTCTTTATAGGGCGAGTTGTTGAGCAGCTCGATAGCCTTTTTGTCGGCGGCTTCTTCTTCGCCCTTATCGCGAGCGAAATCCATGCGCTCGAAGGTCCGCTCATCGGGAAAGAACATGCGGTCGTTGAAGGCGTGTTTGGTGTCGAGACGATGGCCGAGCACGATGTGCGACAGTTCGTGGGTCAGAATCATGGCCAGGGCGGCTTCGTCGGGCAGCACGTCAATCATGCCGCGGCTTACGACAATCGTGTGCCCGATGGTGAACGATTCGAGCGGCGTGGTCATCAGCACGCGGCACTTGATTTCGGGCTGAATGTCGAGGTTGTTGGTAACCATCACGTTGTTGACGACGGTCTGCAGCACTTTGTCGATTTCGCCTTCCGGCGCGAGCAGGCCGATTTGCTGCAAGCGGTCGATCACGTTGATTTCAGCCTGACGCTCCCACGCGCGCTGGGCTTCGAGGGGGCTGGCGTCCTGGGCCTTGTCGCTCTGGTCCTGGACTGACTGCGGAGCGTCGACGGTGATCTCGGTGAACTCGGAGTTGCGCCGCAGGTCCTTCAGGTTGTAGCCCCAGAGCCGCGTCTGCGCCTTATAACGAAGCGTCTGGCCCAGGTGATACTTGAAATCCGACTCCTCGGAATAAATCAGCGAGGGCAGCCAGACGCCGGGCCGCAAGTTCTGCCGCCAACTGTCAAAGTGAAAGTAATAGCTGTTGCGATGCGATTGCGTATAGGTGCCGTTGAAGCGGACGATGTTGTAGTCCTGGTCCTCGATCCAGATACGGCCGAGGAAGCGGCCGCTGGGAGCGTCCTTGCGGGGTGCGACGTCCATGACGATGCAGCGCACTTCGCCGAGGAACTCGCGACGGACGAAAGTGAAGTCGTAATTCCGGCGCTGAAAATCCTGATCGAGCACCACCATCTGGGCAAAGCCCAAGGGCAGGAACTTCATGGCATAAACGTTGCTCAGTTTGCTGAGCATGCGTTTGCCGAGGCCTCCGGTGGTGGGCGAAGTGAAAGTGCGGTCGTCCGCGCCTTCGCTCATATCCAAACGGCCAAGAAAATAGACGTCGCTGATCGGGACGGGAGCGTCGATTTCCTTGTTCTCCTTCAGATTCTGGATATAGGTTTCCACTAGAGGATGGAGCTGCTTCATCTGCGCCATGAAGAAATGTTCGCGTTCAATCGCCCGGTCGACCACCTGTTCGAAACTGCCGGCGGAGGCGCTCGCCTGCTGGGCGGCGGCATCCCGGGTGGAGAGCTGAGGTTCCGGCGAAGTCTGAGCGGGCAAACTCTGGACGAATAGTAACGTGGCGCAACAGACTAGGAGGAGCGTAAGAAGAGCAAATGGGGAGCGCAGCATGTTTCATTCTACCAATAACCAACTGCTCACGACGCGGCTTACGAGGCCAATAGAAACTCGATGTGCAACACTGCCTCGAAATCGGCAGGATGGCCATCCTTCTGGGCCGGTTTGAACTGAATTTTCTCCGCCGCGTGAACCGCGGATTCGTCCAGCCCGTGACCGAGGCCATGCATCACTTTCACGATGCGAATCTGGCCGGTTGCGGAAAAGACAACGTCGAGCAGAACCTCACCTTCTATCTTAAGCTGCCGCCCTTCGTCGGTGTAAACCGGACGGGGCTTGAACGTGATTTCAACCGGCAAGGTTTTGATGACGGCTTCGGCTGCTTTGGCTTTGGGCTGAGAAGCGGCTGCGCCGTCGGCATCTCCGAAGCCCGCCTGGCGAACCGTGCCCCGCGAGCCGGAGATGCCGGAACCGTTGCCGGTGGCGACGCCGCTGCCAAAGCCGGTGCTCGCAACCACACCGCGCGCGCCATGCGATCCGCCGGTGCCGTTGCCCGAACCAGGGCCGTAGGGCATGTCAATCGAACCCGCCTGCGCGATGGTGACCGGACGGCCGTGAGGATCCGATGCGGGCACGCCATTCGGATCGCCAAAGCCGCCAGTCTGCACCTTCTGCGGTGCGGCGGCCATGGTGGGTGTCGCCGAGCTTCCGGTGGAGAACACATTGGTGTTGACCGGGGGCCTGGGGATGGTTGGCTTCACGTCCGGCAGAAGTTCTTTCTTGGCCGCCAGCGTCACCTTGGGCGGCTGTTCCTCGAGAACGGGGGGCTTTTTCTGGACCAGTTCGGCGGGCACGCGCATGGCTTCGGGCCGCGGCACTACCGGCTCGGTAATCTTTGCAGGAACTGGAAAATGCTTGACCGGCGCCGGTGTCTGCGGCACGGGAGGCGGAGTGCTCACCAGGCTGACAAAGTGGTAGTCGTGCACCGGTAAAACCAGAACCTCGGGGTAGACGACGGCGGTAATCACGAAGAACGCCACTACCAGCGTCTGCGCGCCATAACTGAAAACGAACCTTCCCCAGCGGGTGCGATGCTCGGGAAGAAGGCCGAGGGTCAATGGTGAAGGCTGGGGTGAAGGCTGGGAGTCCATATCCGCTACCTCATTTACCTACCTGCTTAACACTTGCCAGAAAAGTGGTCAATTCCACAAACGGGCAGCTTGAAGGCCGTGGGAGACCACCGAAGCAGGGCACTTCTAAGTTGCTGAAGTGCACGCCGAAGGCCATTTCGGACCAAGTCGCTTTCCCTATAAGATGCTGCCAATGAAGGCTACTTGCGTAAGAAAATCTACCCTGCCCGGCAAATCGGCCTTAACCTGCAAAGTTTTTCCCATTTAGGGAAGAGAAAATATTGTGGGAAGTAGGAAGATTTTACCCCAAACGGGATCCGCAGGCACGGTTCGTTGCAGTAAAGCGTATGGGAGCGATGCCGATCATAGACAAGAGCACAGTCGAGAAATCGGATCAGGCTCTGTGTCCTGAGAAGGAAGCGACGCGGCGGGCCAGGTGAGAGGTGGGCCTTCCTCGAATGGGGGCAATCAGTTATGGAACCCGATCCCACACGGGGACGACGAAGAGAATTGCGTTTTATGATTGAAGCCGGAGCCACCGTGGAGGTGGTCAAGTGCGGCCAGACATTCCGTGCCACCACCGTGAATATGAGTGGATGCGGAGTCCTGCTGCACTTCGAAAAACCGGCAGTGCTGGTGGTGGGCGATGAGGTCGTGTGCGAGTTCAAGATCGAGGACGATGTCGAGGAGACACTTCCATATTGGGGGGTGGGGACCGTTGTCCGCATTGCGGACCTCGACGTTGCCATCGACATAAAGGGCGGAGGCTTTTCCCGGCTGGACTCCGCAACCGGCGTCGCAACTCCAGCGCGGATCTAAGCCACGCACTTGATCCCTCGGGCTGTCCAGATTGAAAAACGGCAACGTCAATGTGCGGCGCGAAGTCGGGGAGACTACTCGTTCTCTTCTTCTTCGAGCTTGATGCGGAGCGACTTGAGAAACTTCAGATCCTGATCGCTGATCTTGAGTTCGGCATTGGTGTTGAGCGAGCGTGCGGAGACTAAGGAAGTATTGTCGGTGGTTTGTTCGCCTTGTTTGCTGACTCCAATGGTGGCTTCGAGAACGAGGAAAATGTCGTAGCCACCTTCCTTGATGCGGGATACGACTTCGGCGATGGACTCGGAATCGGACAGCGATTCGTTGATCGCTTCTCCGAGTTCTTTCATGAGCTGCTTCAGTTGCTGATCCACGAATCCCCCTGCAATCAGACGCCGCTGACGGGGGACATCACAGGTCCTGGTGATCCCACCCCTGCTCATTGTACCCCCGGCCGCTGCTAAAATCGACCTAGGTGAACGAGGAATGATCGACGGCCAGACCGTGAGGAAAATCCAGGCAATCTACCGTGCGGCCGTCAATATGGTGGAGCGCAACCGGATGGGCCGCGCCGCGTTGGCTGGGGTCCGCGCCAGCGCCATTTCCTTTGGCCGGGTGCTGCACCAACTCTGGCTGGAAGTTACCGGATTCACCTTCCTGGCGATGGCCGCGGTGGGGGCTATGGCCGGTATCCGCGAGTACGGGAAGTATCAGTCCGGCCACGCCACCGGCCCGGGAAGGTTGCTGCTTGCAGTATGCTTTACGGTCTCGTTCGCCTGGTTCGGGCTGAGCTCGTTCTGGCGGGTAAGGCGCAAGGCTAAGAGCTAACCACCGGAAGCGGCCGGACGCTCACCGCCAGATGCTCTCATAATAAGTTAAGAAGGGTAGGAAGCAATGACGGAACCCAAAGTGGCCGAACCCGCAACCAAGCCGAAAGCCAGTCTTCCCGTGCAAGAGACCTCTTCGCACATCGCCGTTCGTCCGCTCTACGCGCCGGCCGATCTTGCCGACTGGGACTACGACCGCGATGTGGGCTATCCCGGAGAGTTTCCCTATACCCGCGGCGTGCAGGCCACCATGTACCGCGGCCGCCTGTGGACGATGCGTCAGTATGCTGGGATGGGCGACGCCGAGGAGTCGAACAAACGTTACAAATATCTGCTCGCGAACGGGACCACCGGATTGTCGGTGGCGTTCGATCTGCCGACGCAGATCGGGCTTGATTCCGACAATGCGCTGGCTGTGGGAGAAGTGGGTAAGGTCGGCGTGGCCATCGATTCCATCGAAGACATGCAGCGGCTGTTCGATGGCATCGATCTGACCAAGATTTCCACCTCGATGACCATCAATGCGACGGCGTCGATTCTGCTGGCGTTATATGTGGCGGTGGCGCGGCGGCGGGGCATGGACATCCGCAAGCTCTCGGGCACGGTGCAGAACGATGTGCTCAAGGAGTACATCGCGCGCGGGACGTATATTTATCCGCCACAGCAGGCGATGCGCATTATCACCGACCTCTTTGCCTGGACCAATGAGAACGTGCCGGATTGGAATACGATTTCGATCTCCGGTTATCACATGCGCGAGGCGGGATCGACGGCGGTGCAGGAAGTCGCCTTCACGCTGGGCAACGGCATCGCCTATGTGGAAGCGGCGATTCGAGCGGGGCTCGATGTGGACAAGTTTGCGCCGCGGCTTTCCTTCTTTTTCAATGCCCACAGCAACTTTCTGGAGGAAGTCGCGAAGTTTCGAGCGGCGCGCCGCATGTGGGCGAAGATCATGCGCGACAAGTTTAAGGCGAAGAATCCAAAGTCTTGGATGCTCCGCTTCCACACCCAGACGGCCGGTTCCACGCTCACGGCGCAGCAGCCGGAAAATAACATCGTGCGCACGGCGATCCAGGCTATGGCGGCCGTGCTTGGCGGAACGCAGTCACTGCATACCAATTCGTTTGACGAGGCGCTGGCGTTGCCGACGGAAGCCTCGGCGCGCATCGCTCTGCGCACGCAGCAGGTGATTGCGTTCGAATCGGGCGCTCCGCAGACGGTCGATCCTCTGGCCGGTTCGTATTACGTGGAGTCGCTGACCAGCGAAATCGAGAAGCGGGCGGTCGATTATCTGGAAAAAATCGAAGCGATGGGGGGCATGCTCAAGGCTATCGAGCGCGGATACGTGCAGCAGGAAATCCAGAACGCGGCTTACGAATATCAGACCGCGGTCGATCATCACCAGGCAGTCGTGGTGGGGGTGAACCGCTTCCAGATCGAACAAGAGCACGCGGTGCCGATTCAGCGCATCGATCCGGCTCTGGAGCCGAGACAGGTGGAGCGCCTGCGTGCCGTGCGCTCGAAGCGCAATGCTGAGACCTGGAAAGCCGCAATCCGTGCGGTCGAAGACACAGCGCGCTCGGGCGAAAATCTGATGCCGCGAATCCTGGCAGCCGTCGAGGCAAATGCCACGGTGGGTGAGATCTCAGACGCGATGCGGCACGTGTATGGGGAGTACAAGGAAGCGGTGGTGATCTGAGCCGTTGCTAGCCGTTCGCCAGTTTGTAATCGCAGGCAATCCGGCAGGAGTCGCAGTACAGCAGGCCGTCGGTGCAGAGGTGCACCTCGAGTTGGGACTGGCACAACACGCAGTATTTGTCGCACCCGCAATTCTCTTCCGTGTGTTCGCATTGAGCGCAGACAATGTGGCGTTGGCCCGGTCGAGAGGACATGGTTGGAGTCTAGTGCGCCGCCGCGAGGGAAGAAACATAACGGAAGTCACAGGGGCAGGTCTCGGGTATCAGGTATCAGGTATCAGGAAACCCGCTTCCCGCGGAACCAGCAGGTCCTTCGCTTCGTTCAGGATGACAATTCCGATGAGGCCAAACTGAGACACCACAAAGGCCTACATCTGAGACCTAAGACCTGCCTCTGTGTTAACTTAAACAGTTCCAGATTCCGGCAGCCCAGCCACTGTCCGAGAGACGCTCAATCGAGGTTTTCTTGCCCGTAGTCGAAGCCACTCCCGCTGTCCGCAAGACCGCCTTGAATGCCGTTCATCGCCAGATGGGCGCGAAGATGGTGGCGTTTAACGGCTGGGACATGCCGGTCGAATACCCGGCATCGATTGGTGGCGGCATCGTCGCCGAGCACATGGCGGTGCGCTCCGGCGTCGGCATTTTTGACGTCAGCCATATGGGCGACATTCGCCTGGCCGGGCGCGAGGCGCTGGCCGCGGTGCAGCATATTTCCATGAACGACGCGTCGCGGTTGGCGATCGGGCAGGCGCAGTATTCGGCGTTGCTCTATCCGCAGGGCACCTTTGTTGACGATGTTATCGTCCACCGGCTGGCCGAGGACGAGTACCTGCTCGTGATCAACGCCGGCACGCGCGAGAAGGATTTCAACTGGGTTCGTGATAATACTCACCAGTTTGATTGCAAGGTCGAACATCTCTCCGACGACTTCACTCAGATTGCAATTCAGGGTCCGAAGGGTGTGAACGTTTTGCAGAAGCTGACCGATGCCGACCTGAGCGCGGTGAAGTTTTATTGGGTGACGCGCGGCACCGTTTGCGGCTTGAAGAATATCCTGATGGGCCGCACCGGTTACACCGCCGAAGACGGCTTCGAAATTTACATTCCAGCCGAGGAGGCGACCAGCGCGCGGGTCTGGCATGAGATTCTGGAAGCGGGGAAAGAATTTGGCGTTGTCCCCTGCGGTCTGGGCGCGCGTAACACGCTGCGTCTCGAAGGCAGGCTGCCCCTCTACGGAAACGAAATTTCGGACACAATCAATGTCTGGGAAGCGGGACTGGATCGTTTCTGCAAGATGGAGAAGACCGACTTTATCGGGCGCGCCGCGCTCGAAAAGGCGAAGGCCGAGGGCTTGAAGAAGACACTAGTCGGCCTTGAAATGGTTGACCGCGGCATCGCCCGCGACGGATATAAAATTCTCGACGAGGGCGGCCGTGAGATTGGCTACGTCACCAGCGGTTCGCCCGCGCCGTTCCTGAAAAAGAATATTGCGCTAGCTTACGTTCCACCCGCGCAGTCCGCGGTGGGAACGACTGTGAAGGTGGAAATCCGCGGACAGGGCGTGAAAGCGCAAGTAGTACCGACGCCGTTTTATAAGCGTCCGAAAAAACCGTAGCGCCGCCGGCAAAAAGGCCGGCGCTACAAGCTAGAAGCCAGGAGCAAGAAGCCGATGACTTATCCAACCGACCGCAAATATACAAAAGAACATGAATGGATCACCGCTGATGGCACTATCGGCATCACGCACCATGCCCAGGACTCGCTCGGCGATATCGTGTTCGTCGAACTGCCCAAGGTGGGCACGGAGATCACAACCGGCAAGCCTTTCGGCACAGTCGAGTCGGTAAAGGCCGTGTCCGATCTTTACGCTCCCGTTTCCGGGACCGTGACCGCCACGAATGAAGCCCTCGCCACGGCTCCCGAGCAGGTGAATAAGGATGCGCACGCCGCCTGGATGCTTAAGATCACGGTGAAGGACCCGGCGGAGATGAACGCGCTGCTCTCGCCGGCGGACTATGAAAAGTTTGTGAGCGAAGAGGCGGGACACTGAAGAACATTGCAGAGGTCAGAGGTCAGATTGCAGAGGTGAGAGACTTGGCCCCATCGATGGCTGCTGAAGGCCGGGGTTTTAACCTCTGCAATCTGACCTCTGACCTCTGCCATCGCGCCGTAACTGCTCGTCGAGTGTCACAATCGAAACGGTCGGACCCCACATCTAATAAAGGCTCCTATGAGATATCTGCCTAAATCTCCCGCGGATCGTGCCGCCATGCTCAAGGCCATCGGCATTCGCTCCGTCGATGAACTTTTCTCGCCGATTCCGGCCGAATATCGTCTTACACGTGATCTTGCGATCCCCCGGCAAATGGCCGAGTCTGAAATCGTCGACTGGTTCAAGCAGCGGGCCAAAGAAAACGGCGAAGGCTTCACCAGCTTTCTTGGCGCCGGAGCTTACTCGCATTACCGCCCCGTCGTCATCGACGCCCTGGTGCAGCGCGGCGAGTTCCTCACCTCCTACACGCCCTACCAGGCTGAATTCGCACAGGGAACGCTGCAAGCTATTTTCGAGTTCCAGACCATGATCTCGGAACTCACCGGCATGGACCTGGCCAACGCCTCGATGTACGACGGCTCGACCGGCGCGGCCGAGGCCGTGATGATGGCGGTCCGCGTTACCGGACGGCGTTCGGCGGTGATCGCACGCAACCTGCATCCCGAGTATCGCGAAGTGCTCACGACCTACGCGACGCACCAGGCGATCCCGCAGAAGCTGTTGTCATATACGGACTCGGGGCGAATTGATCTCAAAGAGCTGGAAAAATTAGTGGACGACGATACGGCGTGCA
Organism: uncultured Acidobacteriaceae bacterium; assembly: GCA_963778255.1. Taxonomy (GTDB): domain Bacteria; phylum Acidobacteriota; class Terriglobia; order Terriglobales; family Acidobacteriaceae; genus Acidiflorens. The sequence goes on along the minus strand of CAVZUP010000081.1, from coordinate 15,553 downwards.
TCCTGATTCAGTCGCCGAATTTCTTTGGGACGATTGAAGACGTCGATGCCATTGCCGAGATCGCGCACAAGCGCGGAGCGCTGCTGGTTGTCTCGATCGCCGAAGCGGTGTCGCTGGGGATTGTCGAGCCTCCGCGCGCCGCCGACATCGTGGCCATGGAAGCGCAGTCGTTTGGAGTGCCGCTTGGATTTGGCGGTCCCTACTGCGGCGTGCTCGCCACGAAAGAGAAGTTCGTCAGGCAGATGCCGGGGCGGCTCGCGGGGCAGACCGTCGACAAGAACGGCAAACGTGGTTTCGTGCTGACGCTGGCCACGCGCGAGCAGCACATCCGGCGCGAGAAGGCGACTTCGAATATTTGCACCAACCAGGCGCTGGTCGCGCTCATGGTGAATATTTTCATGACCGTCTATGGCAAGGTTGGCTTGCGCGAACTGGCGAAGCAGAATCTGGCCAAGACTGCCTATGCTGCCGATCAGTTCGGCAAACATGCCAAGGTGCTGTTTGCGGGCGCTCCGCGCTTCAACGAGTTTGTGGTCGAGACCAGCGAAGATCCTTACGCCATCAACTCGCGGCTGCTGGGACACAAAATTGTCGGCGGTCTGCCGCTGAAGAAGTTCTATCCCGAGTTGGGCCACGCGGCGCTGTGGTGCTGCACCGAATTAACCACGCGGTCGATGATTGACACGGCAGTTGGCCTTGTCGCTGAGAGCGAACGGTCGGTGCGAAGTATGAAAGAAGTTGAGCCCGAAGAGGTGGCGCGATGAAAAGTCTTTAGTCGAGGCAGAAGAGTGCATGTCACATTGTCCACAATGCGGAGGGACCGGAAAGTGTCCCGAGTGTTTCGGCACAGGCACCAACCCGCACCTCAATGCAGACGATCCACAGTGCAAGAACTGTTTAGGGACGGGTTTGTGCCCTAGGTGCAGCCAACCAGATATTACTACGCTAGGACTCACGAGCTGAAAACAACTATGAAGCACATGACTCGCAAAGCCACGCGTCACATCAGCCAGAACGAAGGCTTGATCTTCGAGAAATCGTCGCCCGGCAAGGCTGCCTGGAAACTGCCGCCGCTCGATGTTCCGGAAGTGGACACGGCGAAAATGCTCGGGAAGCAGGAGCGCAAGGACCTTGGCGATATGCCCGAGGTGAGCGAGATTGAAATCATCCGCCACTTCACGCGGCTCTCGACTTGGAACTACGCCATCGATCTCGGTATGTATCCGCTCGGCTCTTGCACTATGAAGTACAACCCGCGGGTCAACGAATTTGTCTCGCGTATAGAGGGTCTCGCCAACGGTCACCCCTATCAAGCGGAGAAGATTTCGCAGGGTGCGTTGCGCATCCTAAAGACGCTCAGCGACTGTCTGCTCGAAATCACTGGCATGGACGCGATCACCTTGCAACCCGCCGCGGGAGCCCATGGCGAACTTACCGGATTGCTGATGGTGCGTGCTTATCACCAGTCGAAAGGGAACGCGCGCAAGAAGATTCTGATTCCGGACTCGGCGCACGGGACGAATCCGGCGACGGCGGCCACGGTGGGCTACGCGGTTGAGAACTTGAAATCTAATGACCGCGGCATGGTGGACGTTGCGGCGGTGGCGGCGCAGATGAATGAAGATGTCGCCGCGCTGATGGTCACCAATCCCAATACGCTTGGAGTTTTCGAGCAGGAGATCGACAAGATCGCCGAACTCATGCACGCCAAGGGTGGCCTGCTCTACATGGATGGCGCCAATATGAACGCGCTGGTCGCAAAGACTCGCCCCGGCGATTTTGGCGTCGATGTCATGCACCTGAATCTGCACAAAACTTTCTCCACGCCGCATGGTGGAGGCGGTCCGGGATCGGGTCCGGTGGCGGTAAAGAAAAATCTTGCGCCGTTCCTACCCACGCCGGTGGTTATCACCAAGCCGGATGGCACGCTCGGATTTGAATACAACCGTCCGCAGTCGGTGGGGCGGGTGCGCGCGTTCTATGGGAATTTCGGAATGTTCATCCGCGCGCTTGCATACATCTTTGCGAACGGACCCGATGGCCTGCGCCAGACTACGGAAGACGCGGTGCTCAACGCGAACTACATCCGCAAGGGGCTGGAAGGCGTTTACGATCTGCCCTACTCAACACCCTCGATGCACGAAGTCGTATTCAGCGACAAGGTGCAGTCGAAGAAGGGCGTGAAGACCATGGACCTGGCGAAACGCCTGATCGATTACGGATTCCATCCTTATACGACGGCGTTTCCGCTGATCGTTCCCGGCGCGTTGATGATCGAGCCCACGGAGAGCGAGCCGAAAGAAGAACTGGATCTGTTCATCGAGGCGATGAAGTCAATCGCGGAAGAAGTGGAAGAAGATCCGCAGTTCGTGCTCGACGCCCCGCACAACACCCGCATTTCGCGTCTGGATGAAACTGCCGCGGCGCGCAAGCCGGTGCTCAGATGGAAACCGGAGAGCCAGAGCTAGCCGGCGTGTGCTCCGCGGCTCAGGCCCCCCCGGTCCTTTTTTCTGGTCAGCGCTTTTTGCGCGTACATGGCGGCATCGGCTCGCTCAATGAGCGATTTCTTGGTTTCGCCGGCTTGCCATTCGGCAAGACCAACCGCTCCGTCGACATGGACCTTCACTTCTCCCGTGCCTTTGCCGGGACGGATGGTGTAGTTTCCAAACACCCACTTCTGCATCCGCTCGACTTGGGCCGCTGCTCCCTTTGCATCACAATCCATGAGGATGATGAATTCGTCGCCTCCCCAGCGCCCTACCAGGTCTGTCGAGCGGAAATTTGACCGGAGTTCCTGTGCGAATTGCTGGAGCAGGTTGTCGCCGGCGAGGTGGCCGTAGGTATCGTTGGTCAGCTTCATCCCGTTCAAGTCGATCACCAGCACGCAGAGTCCCCTGCCAGCGGCGATTCGGGATTCGAGGCGCTCCTCGACGCTACGGCGATTGGCCAATCCAGTCAGCGAATCGCGCAGCGCCAGTTCTTCCACTTCCTTGAGCTTGGTTTCGTAGGTGGAGACTTCCGTTTTCAGCTGCGTCACCAACAGGTGGCTTTCCTGCTCCATCTTGTCCACGTAGGTCCGGAGCTCGGTGGCTTGTTGCACCAGCGAACTGCGGATTTGGGTGAGGTCGTCGAGATTGGAGATGGCTTTGAGCTGGGTGGTGAACTGGTTGAGGTTTTTCGCGTACCTCTGGTCGTGCTCGCCCACCGCGTTTGCGGTTTGGGCCAATACGATCAAAAGCTCTTTCACTTCCGCCGTCTGCGTTTTGTAATGGGCGGCGGCGTGTTCTCCCCATCGCTGTAACTGCTCGGTGACCTGCCCTTTTGTTTCCAGCACCAGCGGAGCCGTGAGGTGGCCGGCGAGACGGTTTTCCAGCGTCTTCAGCTTCTCTTGCAGATCCTGGCCGACGAAAGGACATGCTTGGGCTCCGCTCTGTGCCATGGCAGCCAGCGCCGAGCGGTAGGACTCCAGCAACGGCGGCATCAACTCGACTGGATCGCCGGTCTCCAGCTGTTCCTGAACCGGTTCGTTGATCTCCATGTCCAGATACTTTTTCAGGGAAATCACAAGTCACCCTCCTGGTTACGTATCCTGCTTAGTAGAAAACGTTAATAAGACGGCTCGAGTTGGCCACTGGTTGGACGCGGCATGAGCTTTGGCGGGGCACGAAACCCCTGCGCGACATGGCGACCATGTATGAAGACGATGAATTAGCCCACACTTCCGCTAGCGGCCAGACTAATCGGCACTTTCCCGCCAGGAGCTTAAGGAGAAGCCAGGCACCGGATCGCGCGACTCAATCATGAGAATTTGCATGCGCTTGACTCTGAACGTCCTAACTTCAACATAACAAGGATTGTAGGATCTCCCGGCACCTCCAGGGCGAACGCTGGGTCTAGTCCTGATGGGAAAAACTTTCGTGCTAGACTGGCCCCACTCAGGCAGGAGCATCCGGGCAGTGAGCCCCGGCCATGACCGCCAGTCGATAACGCCAGTCGGAACTAGGATGCCCGATCCCTCCAATCCAACCGCCGTGCCGCCTTCCTCCCGGGAACAGGCCGAGGAGCATTACTACGCCGCGCTCGATCTGGTGCAGGAAGGCCATCATGAGCAAGCGGTCGAAAAGTACCGCGAGGCGCTGGCGGCCGATCCTACCTTCACCGATCCGCTGCATGGATTGAGCCGCGCGCTGCAGGATCTCAACCGCCTCGACGAAGCCATTGAAGTATCCAAGCAGATTTCAGAGATCGATCCCGACGACATTCTGGCGCACACCGGCCTCTCGATCCTGTATCAGAAGAAGGGCATGGTTCCCGAGGCTGAGGCCGAAGGGAACAAGGCGCGGGTGCTGGGGTGGAAGCAGCAGTTGAAAAAGGGCGGGCGATGATTGTGCGCCTGGAGTCCGCCAACGTGTCTTTGGTCGAACTGTAAACGGCCGCTTCGCCGGATACTCTTGCGCTTCGCTTAATTTCGGCTTCACCGATAATTTCGCCTTCACCGAAAAATTAGAAGCAGATTAGAATTCCTTCAAATCTTGTCCTAATCCGGACGTTTTTCCGAGTTGGAACTGTGACTGAAGTTGTTGGGCGTTGGGCATACACGTGGAATCTCCAGCCGTGCGACAATTCCTCTGTTTCACTCTCAAACTACCTCGTTTCAATAGCCTGGCATCATGTCGCGCTTTCGAAAAAAGCGCGTCAAGCAAATTCTTTATTGGTTTCTTCCCAAATCGGAGTTAGGCACTGTACTTGCGTTACGTATTCGGGCCTAAAGTTTTTATAAATAATCCCCTCATAATTCCGCAGTCAAACACGACGGCGGAAACAAAATCGAACGGGGGGAAAATGAAGACAGCAAAACTTATAGGGATTGCAACGGTCATGCTGGCGATGACGCTGGCAGCGACCGTGGCATCCGCGCAGGCTCTCAACTCTGGAGCAGCACCGATTGCCCTGAATGCCACGCTTGGGGAATCACTCACACTCAGTCTTTCGGCGGCGACGGTGAATTTCACGCTTGCCGCTGGCAGCGCCACGAACGCTGGCAGCACCAACATTACCGCCACGACGGCATGGACGTTGAAACCAGGCCGGTCGGCGGTCGGCGTGTACGCGTACTTTGCCAGTTCAACGGCGGCTCTTACCGACGGCGCGGGCGATAACATTCCATCTTCCGCATTCTTCATCGCCGATAATGCCGGCGCGTCCACGGCGCTGACCAATACCGTCGCTTTCGGTGGTGCGACCGCCGGCCTCCAGTTGGCGAATGTGACGATCACTGCGGCCAACCGCAGCGCCAGCCGCACCGATGTGATGGCATACAACATCAACCTGACCGGCGGCACGCTGCCACAACTCCCGGCCGGCACCTACACCGGGACGCTGAACATTCAGGCACAGGCAACTCCGTAGTCTTCGCAGCAACGGTGGGCAAGGGCAGGAGCAGGCACAATGAGCCGCGCTCCCGCCCTTGACTCTCTAGTAAGAAAGCGAACGATGCGACTACGGAGACAACTCGGAACGCTGGCCGCGCTCGCACTGACGGCGGCCATGTTTGCGTCGCCGGCTCATGCGCAGGTGCGGAATTCAGCGGCCAGTCCAATTTCGGTGCGAGCTCAGCTCGGTCAATCGCTGACGGTCAGTCTTTCCGGCAGCGCCGTCAACTTCAACCTGGTGGCGGGCAACGCGAACAATCCGGGGAGTACGTCGATTACAGCGACCACCTCATGGACGTTGAACGAAATCATTAGTCTGGTAACTGTGTACGCATTCTTCGGCAGTTCAACCGTCGCACTGACCGATGGTGCGGGGGACAATATCCCGTCGGCCGATTTTCAGATTTCCGATAACGGCGGGGCGTTTACGGCGCTGACCAATACCGCGCCTTTCGGTGGGGCGAATGCCGGGTTGTCCCTGGGTTCGACGTTGATTTTTGGCAATAACACAAGCAGCCGCACGGACGTGATGAAGTTCAACATCAACCTGAGCCCCCTCCCCAACTTGCCGCCCGGCACCTATACCGGAACGCTTACGATCCAGGCTCAGGCAATTTGATTACAGGCAGGGAACATGAACCGCAAGCTTTGCAGAATCGCATGGAGACTCGGGGCCGGTGTGCTTTGCGTCCTTATACCTATATTGAATACCGCCAGCCAGGCGCAAACCGTGCGCCCAGTGGTCAACGAACTGGGCAACCCGGCAAAGGGCCGCGTCGAGTATGTAAATGACAGCCTGACGCCGCTGAATGTGGTGCTCGAGGCCAAGAGCTTCACCGTTTCCGAAACCGGCGAGATTTCCTACCGCCCGCTCGACCCCAGCATTCACCTGAAGCTCTCCAGCACCAGCTTTCGCATCCAGCCCCAGCAGACGTATTACGTCTTCTATGAGGCCACCTCGCCGCAGAGCCCGGCGTGGTTTGTGCTCTACGCGGCCTTCTCTGGATTCCCCTTCCGCACCGCGCAGGGCATGAATGTGCGCTTGGAACTGCCGCACACGGTCTATCTGCTGCCCAAGCAAGTATTGCAGAAGCCGGAAATCCAGATCGACTTGGCGGAACTGAGCCGGTCGGAAAACAAGGTTCGCCTGGAGGTGGAAAACACCGGCAACTCCTTCGGCCGCGTGCTTGAAACCCAGTTGTTGTACTCGAAGAAGAAGCAGGAAGCGCCCGGCTTCCCCATTTTTCCGCACAGTAAGCGCATCATCGAAGTTGCGCTGGACGAAAAAGTGGGAGACGAGGACACGCCGGTAAATTTCATCCTGCAATTCCAGAATTTCAAGGTTGAAGGGAAGCTGCAAGCGCCGCGATCCCTGGCATCTGCCTATGCGTCTCCGAGCCAATAGTGCGCTGCTCTTACTGGCTGTGCTGTGCGCGGCAAGCGCCGTGGCGCAAGTTTTCAAAGTGCAGGGCGGAAGCTCCACCTTGCTCAATGCCGAAGGCGGCTCGGTCGAGTTCAAGGCGCCAACCTACAATGGCAGCGTCGGACTGGGAGTATTTGACGGTCACTTCGAATACGGAGCCGAGGCCCGCACCTTGTTCCACGGCTATACCCTGCTGGCCGGAGACGAGACGATTCCGTTCACCCTTCCCACTGACGTTTTCGACAGCAGCCACTATTTTTCCGCGCGCGGTATCGGCGCCATGCAGAAAGATTCCGACAGCACCTTATATGTTTTTGCCGGCGCGACCTCGACGTGGCTAGGCACGGGGTTCTTCAACGCGGCCACCAGCAACGATCCCGTGGGAGTCCTCTTCTACGAGAGGAACCTGACCGGGCGGCTGCGATTTTTTTCACGGGACATCGCCTCCGACCGCCAGACGGCGTTACAGGGCCTGGAGTGGAAGCAGAACAAATGGCTCAAGGCATCCCTCACCGGTGGAGTCGGATCCAATCAGAAATATTTCGCTTCCGCCGTCAACGCCGAGACCAAGACGTTTGCCTTCAAAGCCAGCTACGTTCTCATGGGAGACATGTTCCACCGCATCGAGGTGGTCAGCCCGATGAGTTCCGAGGTCGACAAGGGCAACGTGCAAATGCTTTATAAGCCAAACCAGTTCGTTACCGTTACGACTGGACACCAAAACATCCTGGAGCCGCTGACCCTGGGCGGACCCATGCAGCAGGCGTCGGTCAATCAGTTCTCGACCGACCTTCATATCGAGAGGTTCTACTTCGGCACTGGACTGTTTACCTCAACCGCCGCGGGCCGCAGTACCCAGGGAACCAATGTTTACCTGGGCCGCAGAATTGGCCAGCGCCTGGAAGTGAATACGAATTACTTTCGCAGCGCGCCGCGAGGTACATCGGCGACGACCACTCCAAGACAAACCGAGGTCATCGTCTCGGGAACCGTGCGCGAACGAATTTTCTCCCGCTTCAGTCTGCTGCAATTGATATCAAGAGCCGCTGGCCAGACGACCTACGCTTTTGGCGGCGACTTCACCAGCAACCGGCTGATGGCACGCGTCGATTACCAGAACGTCTACTTGCCCTTTCGCCCCAGCCAACCTTTTGAACAGGCGCTGGCTTTGAACGCATCGCTCCGTGTGACCGGGCCGTGGCAAGTCACAGCTGCTTCCAACGTCGCGCCGGACGGGCATATCCGCTACTCCTTTGGCCTGAGCACGTATCTGTATCGCATAAACGGAATGATGACGAACACTTCCGCCGACTCGTTTTCGATCGCCAAATACTTGGTGCGAGGCGTGGTGCAGGACGATCAAGGCGCGCCGGTGGAGGGTGCAGCCTTGCACATCGGCAAGCAGATCGCATACACCGACAGCTCGGGACACTTCACCGTGCGCTTCTCGAAGCGCGGCCTGTTTGCGCTAAGCGTGGTCCCGGACGAATTCATCAACAACGGTGTGTATGAAGTGGTTGCCGCGCCGGCCCAAGTGAAGGCCGATACCGAAGATAGCTCCAGTGACGTGCAGGTCGTGGTGCGACTGGTACCGCGCGGGCGGGCTACGCTCCCGCGCCAATAAGCTCCTGTAGGCTTGGGAAAGGCACGGCTTCAGGCAAGTCTGGACATAATATCCTAAAACTGGGATACTTAGCCATGGTCCGGTCGCGGAGCGTTCCCGGCGAAAAGCCCTTGTCTTGGGTGGGCTCGGCAAAGGACGATCTCATGGAATTTCCCGAGGCTGTGAAGGACGAAGTTGGAACCGCTCTCAGCGTGGCGCAGTTCGGCGGCAAGCACCCGAATTCGAAACCTTGGAGGGGCGAAGGTCCGGGCGTTCTGGAAATCATCGCAGACCATCGAGGGGATAACTTTCGGGCCGTGTACACGGTAAAGTTCGAGCAAGCGATCTACGTGTTGCATGCATTCCAAAAGAAGTCGCCGAAAGGAAGAAAGACGGCGCAGACTGACGTGGATCTGATCTCGCGGCGACTCAGAATAGCCGGCGCGGATTATGAGGAACGATATGGCAAACGGGCGAAGTAGCGAATCCAGAAACAGCGAATCAATGGTGCGAAGTACGGGGAACGTGTTTGCCGATCTCGGGCTGCGCGACGCCGGCGAGAAGCAAACAAAAGTGCGGCTTGCGGTTGCGATCCAGCAGATCATTCAGGCGCGGCGTCTGTCGCAGACAGCAGCGGCTCGGCTGCTAAACATCAATCAACCCAAGATTTCCGCCCTGGTCAACTACCGTCTGGAAGGTTTTTCGGTAGAGCGCCTGCTGCATTTTCTCAATGCGCTGGATCGCGATGTCGAAATCGTCATCCGCAAGAAGCCGCGGTCGCGTAAGTCAGCTCGGATCGTGGTGACGGAAACTCAGTTATCTGCGGTGTAGTGGCTGCCAAGCTTTGCTCGGCTGGACGGGCAGAGCGCCCATCCCCCACGCGCGCCCGCTGCGGAGTAAAATTACTCCATGCGTGAAGTCTTTGTGGTTTCTTCCGTCCGCACTCCTGTGGGCCGCGCGTATAAGGGTACGCTGCGGGCTACGCGTCCTGATGAAATGGCTGCCGTGGCGATTAAAGGCGCGCTCGATCGCGTGCCGCAGCTGGATCCTAAAGAAATTGAAGACGTCATCCTGGGCTGCGCCATGCCTGAGGGCGAGCAGGGAATGAACGTCGCCCGCATCGCGTCGCTGCGCGCGGGGCTGCCGGTTGAGGTGTCGGCGGTGACCATCAATCGTTTCTGCTCGTCTGGATTGCAGGCGATTGCCATGGCGGCCGAGCGCATCATGGCGGGAGGCGCCGAGGTGATGGTGGCGGGCGGCACCGAATCCATGACGATGATCCCGATGGGCGGCAATAAGATTTCGCTGAACCCATGGCTGGTGGATCATTATCCCGATGCTTATCTATCGATGGGCCTGACGGCGGAGCGGGTAGCGGCGCGCTTTGGCATTACGCGCGAGCAGTGCGACGCGTTTTCGTTGCGCAGCCATCAGAAGGCGATTGCGGCGATTGCGGCGGGCAAGTTCGAAGAGGAGACAGTTGCGGTGCCGGTGAGCTTCACGACTCCGAATGGTAAGAAACCCAAAAAGCAGGAAATTTCTTTCAAGGTGGATGAGGGCCCGCGCGCCGATACTTCCATCGAAGCGCTGGGCGCTTTGAAGGCGGCTTTCCACGTGAAGGGCGTGACCACGGCCGGGAATTCTTCGCAAATGTCGGATGGCGCGGCGGCGGCGGTGGTGATGTCGGCCGAGCGGGCGAAGGCTCTGGGCATTGCTCCGCTGGCACGCTATGTCTCGTTCGCAACCGCCGGGTACAAGCCGGAAGAGATGGGACTGGGGCCGGTGTTCGCTATCCCGAAAGCGTTGAAGCTGGCGGGGTTGAAGCTCTCGGACATCGACGTGATCGAACTGAACGAGGCTTTTGCCGCGCAGTCGCTGGCCGTGATCCAGGAAGCGGGAATCGATCCGGAGCGAGTGAATCCGAATGGAGGCGCGATCGCACTCGGCCATCCGCTGGGATGCACCGGGGCCAAGCTGACGGCCAGCGTGATTCGTGAACTGAAGCGCCGCAAGGCCCGCTATGGCATGGTCACGATGTGCGTTGGCGGAGGCATGGGCGCAGCGGGGATATTCGAAAATTTGGCGTAACACTTCTCTACGCAATCTTTACCAACGTTGACGCCGTTCTGGAGTACCTTTCTGGGCATGTCAGCGTCTAACTGGTGTGTGAAGCCTGCCGTGCGTGCGATTCCTTCCCGCAAGGTACTTTCGCAGTTTCCATCAAACAGCACCGTCGAAACCGAGGCGACAATTATGGCAAGAAGCATTTCTGGTCAGCCCGCTGTTCTCCCGATCACCGGATCTTTCGTTCGAAGAGCGAGATATGGAGCGGTGCTCCTGCTTGGTCTTGCGCTGATCGTCGTGCCCGATCAAAGAGTGTTTGGGCAATCCAATCAGCAGCAGGAGGAGCAACAGCGTCAGCAGCAGGAGCAGCAGCAACGAGACGAGCAACAGCGTCAGCAGCAGGAGCAGCAGCAACGGGAAGAGCAACAACGTCAGCAGCAGGAGCAGCAGCAACGAGACGAGCAACAGCGTCAGCAGCAGGAGCAGCAGCAACGAGACGAGCAGCAACGTCAGCAACAGGAGCAGCAGCAACGAGACGAGCAACAACGGCAACAGCAGGAACAGCAGCAACGGGAAGAGCAACAACGTCAGCAGCAGGAGCAACAGCAACGAGACGAGCAACAACGGCAGCAACAGGAGCAACAGCAACGGCAACAGCAGGAGCAACAGCAACGAGAGGAGCAACAACGACAGCTGCAGGAGCAGCAGCAACGGGAGGAGCAGCAAAGGCAGCAGCAGGCGCAACAGGAGCAGCAGCAGCGGGAGCAACAGGCACGCGCACAACAGCAGCAAGAGCACGCTTCCAGCGACTCCGCCACGCCGAACTCGAGTGCTGGTCCGGTAGCTCCCCGCCCCACGGTGCCTCCGCCTGCATCCGATATCAAACGCGCGATCCCCGATGCTCAGACCACCGGCCTCGATCGCAAGATCAATCCGTCTGCGCCTGCCGGAAACGCCGCGGCGGCAAAGGATCATGGATCAAACTCCGAGGAGCCCGACCTGCGCCGGCGGATCTGCGAGAACGGACCGTGCAAGGAGCCTGAGCCAAAGCCGGTCGAGCCCGATCCGCGCCATAAAGTCTGTAAAGACGGACCTTGCCAACCGTGTTCTGCGGGACAATCGCCGGGCAAAGATGGCTCTTGCACGCCTCTGACCAGCGCGAAAGCGGCCGCCTCACAATCGTGTCCCTCAGGCCAAACCTGGGATGGCAATCAATGCGCGATGGCCGGCGCCCCGGCGACAGTGGCCGGAAGTTCCAGTCAGACGAATTGCACGGGTCCTACGGCCAATGCACAGAATGTGATCATGCGACTGCGGGCCGCGCGGCTCCGGAAGAACGCAGCCTGTGGCCAAAACTCAGCGGGAACGGATTGTCAGGAGGCAGAAGCGCAGTACAATTCGACGTTTAGCGAGTACCAGGCGTTTCTGGGCAGCGTGCCGGGCGAATGCCGGGCTGGGCTGCCCGATCCAAACTCGATCTAGGCGAAACTGCGATTCAGGCTCCGGAAATGCCCAGAGCCGCGTTTCGCTGTTCATGGACACTGTTTTGCAGTAGCCTTGGTATGGTTGTGTAGCATAAAAAGGTGTAGAACGACAAATGATTTTCCCGGCTAAACTAAGTCGGCTGGGAGGTGCATGATGCGGCTCTCCGGTTTTGTCGTGGCGTCTCTTCTGCTAGTTTCAACAACTCTTCTGGCGCAGCATTCCTCCGCGGGCAGTGGGTCGAGTTCGGGCGGAACGTCGAGTTCGGGCGTCTCGCACAGCAGTTACTCGGGTTCGAGTTCGTCGGTGAGTTCGGCGAGCAGCCACAATTCCAGCAGTTCCGCCGCGCATTCTGCCAGCAGGGGCACGACGGCTTCGCACACGTCCAAATCCAACACGCCATCCAACAAGTTGTCATCCAACAGGGAAAACGCCGCGCCGGAAAAGAAAAGTACACGCTCTTTCCTTCATCCTTTTCGGAAGCCAACGCCGGTTCGGACTGCGGAGTTCCATGGTCCCATTCGATGCCTGAAGGAACCATGCGCGGTCTGTCCGCCGGGGGAATCGCGCAACGGCAAGGGCGCCTGCGTGGCCGCGAGCAATGCCTGCTTGCCCAATCAGTCCTGGAACGGTCTTGCTTGCAGCACGCAAGCCTGGTCTAACAACTGCAGAGCCCTGGCGGATGAACTGGCGGCAGAGCGGCGGCGGATGCAAGGGCAAAATGATCCCGGCGAAAGCCTGCGTTATCAGTTGCTGCGGGAGCAATATCAGCAGTGCTTGCGGCGTTTCGGCTTGGATCCTTTTGCTTCCTACGCATTCAACCGCGGGTTCTTGCTTGATACTCCCTAGTCGCCGCGCTGTGACCTCTGGCGCTCAGTCCCGAGGATATTCATTTGCCCAGCCCCGCGTTAGAATGAGTGTCGTCGGTTGTATGGGTCTACGCAAAGGTCCTTCTTTAGCGGTCTAAATTTCGAATTCTAGAATCCCGAGGTCTATGAAATGGCCACCCTATCCGCTGTACCCAAGACTAAAATTTCCGGCGGCAGCTTTTTGCTGGAAGAGCGGCAGACTGCCGATGTCTTCACCCCAGAGGATTTTTCCGAACAGCAACAGATGATCGGGCAAACCACGGAAGAGTTTGCTATCAACGAAATTCTGCCGCAGGCCGAGAAGATCGAGCACAAGGACTTTTCGGTGTCGCGTGAGCTGGTGAAAAAAGCAGGCGACCTGGGCCTTGCCGGAGTTGAAATTCCCGAAGCCTACGGCGGCCTTGAGATGGACAAAGTCACCGCCGCCATCATTGCTGATCACATCGCCAAGTACGCCGGCTTTGCCACCACCTGGGGCGCGCACAGCGGCATTGGCTTGTTGCCCATCGTCTATTTCGGTACCGAAGAGCAAAAGAAGAAGTATCTGCCGCGCCTCGCTGCCGGAGAAATCGTCGGTGCATACGCCTTGTCGGAAGCCACTTCCGGCTCTGACGCTCTCAATTGCCGCGCCCGGGCCGTGCTCTCGCCAGATGGCAAGCACTACATTCTGAATGGCGAGAAGATGTGGATCACCAACGCCGGCTTCGCCGACCTGTTTACCGTGTTCGCGAAAATCGACGGCGAGAAATTCACTGCGTTCTTGATCGAAAGAAATTTCCCCGGATTTTCCATTGGCGCCGAAGAGCACAAGATGGGCATTCGCGGATCTTCCACCTGCCCCATCATCATGAACGATTGCCAGGTTCCGGTCGAGAATTTGCTGGGCGAGGCTGGCAAGGGGGCAACCATCGCGTTCAACATCCTCAACATCGGCCGCTTCAAACTCGGCGCGATGTGTGTGGGCGGAGCGCGAGTCTCGATCGAAAGTGCCGTGGCCTATGCCAAGCAGCGCAAGGCGTTCGGCAAGACGATCAGCGAATTCGGGCTGGTACGCGAAAAGATTGCGAACATGGCGACGCTCATCTACGTCGGCGAGTCGGCGGTTTATCGCACCGTTGGCATGATGGACGCGCTGCTCTCGGAGATCGACTCGGCTAGCCCCGATGCCGCGAAAGAACGGCGCAAGGCGATTGAGGAATACGCGGTCGAGTGCTCGATCCTGAAGGTCTGGGGCTCGGAGATGATCGATTACATCGTCGACGAGACGCTGCAGATCCACGCCGGTTACGGGTTTGTGGAAGAGTATCCGGCGGAGCGCGCCTACCGCGATGCCCGCATCAACCGCATTTTCGAAGGCACCAACGAAATCAACCGGCTCATCATCACCGGCTTCTTGCTGAAGCGCGCGATGAGCGGCCAGTTGCCGCTGATGCCGGCGATCAAGAAGCTGATGGACGAAGTGCTCAGCGGCCCGACTTCCGGCGAGGAGATCGAAGGCCCGCTGGCGGAAGAGCGCAAACTGGTCGCGCAGGCGAAAAAACTCGGCTTGTTTGTCGCTGGATCGGCCACGCAGAAATATATGCAGGCGATTCAGGACAAGCAGGAAGTCATGGGCGCGATCGCCGATATGACGATCGAGATTTACGCCATGGAGTCGGCCGTGCTGCGCGCGCAAAAGATGGTTGAGCAGAAAGGCGAAGCTGCGGCCGCATTGCCAATTGCGATGACGCGAGTCTACATGACGCAAGCGCTGGAAAAAGTCGAAGCGGCGGCAAAGAAAGTAATTGCCGACGTGGCCGAAGGCGATATGCTGCGGACGCAGTTGGCAATCGTTCGACGGTTGGCCAAGCACGAGCCGTTTAATACCATTGCTCTGCGCCAGCAAATTGCGCAGAAGACGATCGAGGCAGGGAAGTACCAGTTGGCGTAAGTCGAGCTAAGTTGTCGTCCTGAGCAGGGTAGGAGGATTCGTGGAGCGAGTCCCACTGCTCCGCTCAGGATGACAGAGTAGATCAATCGTTGTAGGTCAATCCTTCGGAAAGTTCGGGTCCGCCTTCACTTCCTCGATCTGCTTGGTGTGGCGCTCGGAATGCGCGGAGATCAGCAGAATCCACTGATATGCGTCCATCGGTCCCAGTAACGGGTGCGGGCCAAAGTGGTCGCGAAGGTCGTCGTTGGTGGTGCGGACGTAATCCATCGTCGCTTTGCGGCTATCCTCAAAGGCTTTGGTCAATTCCGCCTGCGTTGCCCAGCGGTCGGTGGGCTTCAGGAACTCGGGTGCCTGTGCTTTGCGGCTGCGGTCCGGAACCTTGGTCAGGATGATCTCGTCTTTCCCCGCAACCTCGGCGCGCTTGGCAGGATCAGCCGGCGAGGTCATGATTTTGCTCTGAATCATCCCGAAGATGAGGGATTCGGAGACGGCAATGTGCTCCGACACCTCAGCCACCGACCAGCGGTCCGGGGCGGGCTTGAATTTCCACTGCTTCTCTGACAATCCGGCGATGGATTGCAGAAATGCGTCGTGCGTCGCTTGCAGACTTTTGAGCGCGGCTGCGCGCTCCTCAGGTGACAACGTGGTTGGCGCCGGAGTTGCAGCGGTTTGAGCGACACTGGCGAACGCCAGCGCGAGGAGAAGGCACAGCACGCCGTACAGCTTCCCTTGGATTTTCATTTCGTTGCC
>CAVZUP010000080.1:0-5454 GCA_963778255.1 uncultured Acidobacteriaceae bacterium | reverse complement strand
TTGTAACGTACTTCAACCTTTTCGCGATCGCGATCGGCTTCAATCAGGCAGGTTTCGTTGGGCCAGCGCTCCAGCGCATCCCTAAGCGCCGCACCCAGGCTGGCATATTGTCGGAGATCAAGCATTCAGTATTTCTATTTCACCACGGAGACACGTTCTACAGCCGCGCCTGAATCCGATTCGCCAGCGTCCGAAAATCCGATACGCCCTGCAATTCATAATCCGGCAACTCGATGCGGAAGTGATGCTCCAGCCGCGTCAGCAAATCAAGCGCCTGTAGACTGTCGATGCCCAAAGTCTTGAAGAAATCGTCGTCGGGCGTAAGCTTTTCCCGCGGCACTTTAAAATGTGCAGCCGCAAGGTTCAGAATTTCATCGAGCGTGTGATCGACAGCAGGCATAGAGACGAAGCCTCAAATTAGAAAATTGCAAATTTACAACTTACGGCAAATACGGCTGCACTCCCTCACTCTCCACAAACCGCCGCAGTCCCTCTTCGACCGCCGGACGCGAATAAAGGTCGCAGAAGATTTCAATCTCGCGCTTCAACTCCTCATACGGAATCGGCTTCACAAACTCCTTTGCCGCCGCCGCCGTTCGCCGATCAAACTTCTCGACCTGGCTCGCCGTGGCGCGCGCCACCCGCAGCGCCTCGCCTTCCGCGGCAATCTGGCTCACCAGTCCAATCTGTTGCGCCTTCATCACGTTGAAGCTGCGCCCGGTAAGCAGCAGATCGCGCACCACCGCGTTCCCCAAATCCCGCTTCAGCCGCGGAATCCCGCCGAATCCAGGAATCAAGCCGAGCCGCAGTTCCGGAAAACAAAAGCGCGCCATGCGATCCGCAACAATAATGTCGCATACTAGCGCCAGTTCGAACCCGCCGCCAAACGTGACCCCATGCACCGCCGCAATCGTCGTCAACGGCGCGGCATCGAGCGCGTTCATCACGGCGTGAATGCGCTCCAGAAACTCCCGCACCCCACGCAGAGCCTCCGACTTTTCCATCGCCTGTCCGCGCTGAAACAGCTCACGTAAATCCGCACCCGCCGAAAACCCGGCCTTCAACGTTGAGTGGATAATCAACGCCCGCACGGCATTCGCCAACTCAGGCAGAGCCGCCGCAAACTTCTCCAACTCCTCCAGCGTGAGCGATCCGATCTCGTTGCAAGGTTCGCGATGCAACGCCAGCTCAATCGCCCCGTTCACGATCTGCCACGAAAGCGTCTGCCCCTTGAACTCGCTCATTCCGTCGTCGCCTGATTCTTCGCGGCCTGCGCTTTCGAAGCCGCATACATCGCGTCAATTTCGGCGCGAAAGCGCTCGGCAATCAAATCGCGCTTCAGCTTTCCGTTCGCCGTCAGTAGCCCGCTTTCGATGGTGAACGCATCTTCCAGCAGATGAAACGCCCGCACCTGCTTGTAATGCGGAAGCCCCGGATTCACCGCGTCCAACGCCGCCTGCGTTTGCTCGGCGCTCACCTTGCCCGTGACCAGCGCCGCCAGAGACCCGCGCCCGTTGCCCACGAGCACCACCTGAACCGCCCCGGGCAACTCGTGCAGAATTTTATCCTCAATCGGCTCCGGAGCAATGTTATGCCCCGATCCCAGAATAATCAGATTCTTGAGGCGCCCGACAATCTTCCAGTTTCCGCTTGCATCCACTTCGCCCTGATCACCGGTATGAAACCAGCCGTCGCGCAGCACCTTTGCCGTCTCCTCCGTACGGCCCCAGTATCCCGGAAAAATATTCGACCCCCGCACCGCGATCTCCGCATTCTCCACGATCTTCATCTCCACGCTCGCAATCGCCGGCCCCGCGCACCCCGGAATCACCGGTACATCCGGATCGTCCATGGTACAGATCGCGGTCGTTTCGGTAAGGCCGTACACCTGCAACACAGGAATGCCCAGCATCATAAAAAACAGCTGCGTCTCCACGCTCAGGGGAGCCGAACCGCAAATCAGCGCGCGCAGCTTGCCGCCAATCATCTTCTTGCGAATCGTAGGAAACACCAGCCGATTCGCGAGCGCCAGCCAGAACCCGTCCCCGGCGCGTGATTTCCCTTCCTGCCGCCGCACCCACGCGCCCTTTGCCTTGGTGTACACCTTCAAGGGAAATCCGCCCGTCTTCCAAAGCTGCTCGTCGACCGCTTTGCGCATGCGTTCGAGAAGCGCGGGCACATTCAGGAAATAATCCGGCGCAGCCAATCGCATCTCCGCGGCAATCTTCCCCAGGTCGGTGTTCAGCGTCAGCATGCTGCCGCGCAGCAGGCAGGTGAGCATCATGATCCACGACCCCGCAAAGCAAAGCGGCAGATAATGAAACACGGCGTCCTGGCCCGGACGCTTCTTCATCAGCTGATCCAGCCGTCCCGAAGTGCGCTCCAGCATGAATCCGACGTTGCCCGCGTTCAGCATCACGCCCTTCGCATCGCCCGAGGTGCCCGAGGTGTAAATGATGGTCACCACATTTTCTTCCGCCACCACCAGCGCCGGGTTCTCCACAGGTTCGCGCCCAGCCGCAAAAACATTGTCGAAACTGAAATGCGGAGGCGCGTCCGGCCACGCTTCCACGATGGCATCCGCCAGCGCCTTCTCGCCGCAGGCAATCACCGAGGGCCAGCAATCCTTCATCATCGCGACCAGTTCAGCCGGAGCCTGCCGCGCGTACAACGGCACCACCGTCAACCCCTCCGCCATGATGGCCAGATCCATCGCCACCCATTGCGTCGAGTTATGCGCCAGCAGCGCGCAGCGATCGCCCTTCTTCAGCCGCAACCGACGCAGATAAGCCCGCGCCACCAGCACCTGCGCCAGCAGTTGCCGCGCCGTCAGCGGAACCGCCTGCCCCTCGCGCATCTCCTGCAATACAACCGCATCGCCACTGCGCTCAAGCCTGGCAAAGATTTCTTCAAGAAAAGTCATTGGCCCCTATGAATCGCCGTGCCTTATAAGCCGTGCTTTATAAATTGTAAGAGCCTCACAAAGTGAAGCTCTTGAGGAGTCGAAGGACCCCTGCACAGTAACATTCGCTCGCGTCGGACGGCATTCGCACCGCGCTTCTACCCGTAAGCCGTCACCAGTTGTTTCAACCCATCGCTCATTGGCGGCAGATAATCTTCCCAGCTCCACTCCCCGCGCCGCGTCGGAAATTCCGGATACCGCCGTTGTACTTCCTCTTCAAAATACACGCCCATTCGCGCCATCAACTTCAAATTCCGCACCGTGGTCCGCGCAATTCCGTCGGCGATCCGTTCTCCGTCTCGATCCAGGATTTCAATGGCCGCAAGCGTTCGCTCTTCCAGGTCCGGATCGTCCACATTCATCAGCAACTCCTGATGCCCACGCTCGTTCATCAGGTTCCGTATGCGCTCATCCATCGTGATCCCCGCCGACGGTACCAGCGCCGGCATCGAAGTCACAATCCCGTGATAGCGCGAAGAAACCATGATCCGGCAAGCGCGCAGAATGCTGACCATTTCGTACATGTTGTAATCGTCGGAGGTCAACACCGGAACCCCGCCCAGCTTCTCCGAAATACGCCGGCAGGCACGCGCATCCATGCGCTCGGTCGCCGCCATGATCACGAACACATTTCGTTTCTGCCGGAACGCGGCCACAGCCTTCGCGATCGAACTCAAATAGTGTTCGTAGGCGCGGTCCGCCTCCGGTCCAGCGTTATGAAAATATGGCCCACGGTAGTGGCTCTCTTTGTATGCGCCCGCCAGGCTGTGCAGCGCGGCTTTTGCCACCGAAGCCTTCACCGGCCACTCAAACGGATTAATCGGACACACCACCAGCACCGGCGTTTTCCCATCCCAGCCCACATCGCGCAGCGCCTTCTGCCCGTACTCCGCGCCCAGCGGCTCAAATGTCCACGCCGTATCCGTCCCCAATTCCGTCGGCACGCCCAGTTCGCGCAGTATTTTTCGCGACTCGTCGTTGCGCGTAATCACCAGTGAATTCCTGCAATAGCGCCCGCACATCTTTGCGACCAGCGGATCCATCTGTCCCGCCTCGGCGCCGTAGCCAACCGATAGCTTGTTCTCCGCCGCCGCAATCCCCAGCGACCCAATCATCATCGTCGCCAGCGCATTGGCGAATTTCGACTTGAACATCGACCCTTCGCACGCCACCACGCCATGATGCTTCGGCACTTCATGCGCCAGAAACGGAGGAAAAATATCCGGCAGCCGCACCTGCGTCGTGCCTTCAAAATATCCGCGCGACCGGTCGAAGTTAAACGTCATCATGCTGAGGTCGACATTCTCCGGCCCAAGAATCCGCCGGATCTGCCGCAGCATCTCTTCTACCCGGACATCCGATCCAGTGTTGCGCGTGCCGTTATAGCCCGCAAACAGCAGCTTCAGTTTTTCGCCGGGCTGCCACGGCTCGCGCTTGCCCATCATCCACTGAATTTTCTTGCCTTCGATAATGCTCGATACCCACGCTTCCAGAACGAAGTCCATCATGCGGCAGACCCTCCCGCCTTTGTGCTCTCCGGCCAGGCTTGATATGGATATTCAAAATTATGCTCACGGCTGAATCGAAGCAGAGGAAAACTGTATTGCGAAAACGGCGCCGGCTTGCGGCCCATTTCGATGGTGACACGTGTGTTGTCAAACACCGTATTCCAGGTTAAATACGGCAGAAACACTTTCATCAGCGCCGCGCCGTGCCCTACCGCTCCTTTGCGGTTCGCTAGCGTGTTCACGATGGAACTGAATGGCTTTTCAAGGATCGGCAGAAACACCGGCCCGCGTTTGTTTTGTTCGGCGGCCAGCGCCCGCGTCAATTCCTGAAACGTCTGCGCCCCGTTGCCCGAAGAAAGATGATAAATATCGTGCGCGGGATTTTCTTTCATGTGCAAGGTCGAAATCGCGTCCGCCACAAAGTCCACATTCACAATATCGATCTTGTCGTGCGGACGAAACGGCAGCACCGGCAATCCCGCCAGGAACACGAACGACCGCACCATGTCGAACTGCGTAGTCTGCGGATACCGGCTATCACCCAACACAATGCTCGGCCGGAAAATCGTCAGCGGCACATCCGGCAGCAGTTCGCGCACCATGTGCTCACAGAATTTCTTCGTCCGGGCATACGGATCGTAATCCGAACGCTCCCACTCGATCGACCGGTCCTCGACCACAACTTCATGGCTGCGCTTCCCCGCCACCGCCACCGTGCTCACGTTCGAAAACCGACGCAGTCCGTGGTAGTACTGCGACTGCCGCGCCAGCTGCAACACGGCAAGCGTCCCGCGCAGATTCACATTTAAACAATTTTTTTCCGACTTCCGGTTCAGCGAAGCCGCGCAGTGAATTACCGAATCGGTCGAGTGCACCAGCCGGTCGTAATCGCTGGGGTCGAGCCCGAACTGCGGCGACGTCAAATCGCCGCGAAAAATCCGTATCTTCGCCTGCAAATATTCGTAGAACTTGGGAAACGGCAGA
>CAVZUP010000079.1:0-11591 GCA_963778255.1 uncultured Acidobacteriaceae bacterium | reverse complement strand
GGTCCTTGTCAATATAGAGAAAGGTTTTCTCCGCGTAATCCAGCCCCTTCATCAAATCTTCAAATGGAGCCCCGCCCCAGTCGCCATTGATGGCGTCAATGAACTTCTGCCCGTACCCAGTCGAGCCATGAAAGTTGATCATGATGACCACGTATCCATTGGCGGCAAAGAGTTCGGGATTCCAGCGATACGACCAGTCGTCTCCCCAGGCGCCCTCGGGGCCGCCGTGGAGGAGGAACTTCACGGGATATTTCTTGCTGGGATCGAAGTTCGGCGGCTTGACCAGGAAGCCTTCGACCTCGTCGCCGTGAGCTCCTTCGAACCAGAACGGTTCTAGCGGCGACATGGCGACTTCCCCCAGCACAGATTCGTTTAGGTGGGTAAGTTCCTCGGGTGTTGTCACAGACGCATAACATGGTTTCCCATGAACGTCAGTATTGTCTCCCTTGCACATGTGAACGTGACTGAAGAAAATCTCGTTCGGGGATTCCAGGGACATGTTGGTAAAGAGAAGAATACCGTTCGACGTCACTGCGAGATCGTCCTTGAACCCTCTACTGCGATCCCAGTGAAGTCCTCCCGGGAGGGAGCCCGCTGGCACGTCGGGGCCGTAGAAAAGGGGCGTGCGATTAAACATTTCGAGAGTCGCTTCTTTTTTCCCCATTCCTTCCCGCAGAGGCTCCCAGGGACGGTCGATGTCCATCCTAAAGATAGGGGCTTCTCCTCGTAACTCGGCAACGAAGAAAATGAAGGCCGAGTCTTGTGACCAGACAAATGTTCCCACCCATTCATCGAAGCCCTCCGTCAGATTCTTCTTCTCTCCCGTCTTCCGGTCGTAGAGCATCAGCCGAAAGCGGTCGCTCTCGTATCCCGGACGCTGCTGGGCGCGGTAGGCGATGTACTTGCCATCGGGCGAATAGAGCGGAGTCGAGTCGCTGGCGGGATTGTCGGCCGTGATGTTCTTGGCCGTTCCTCCATTCACCGAAACGATCCAGAGGTCATTATTGGTAGAAGCAGCTTCGACCTTGTCGTGGTTCGAGGTGTAGCAAATCTCCTGCCCGTCAGGCGAGAAGGCGTAGTTGTCCTGTCCGCCCAGCGAGAACGGAGGCGCATCGTAATCGCCGGGCGTGAGGTCGCGTGGTCGAGCTGCGTCAAGGCCGATCGCCTGTGTTATCGGCGTTTCGGCGGGAACCACAACCGCGAAGATGTGGCTGCGCTTGCCCTCCTTGTATGCGTTCCAATGGCGATAGAGCAGGCGGTCGAAAATCCGCGCTTTGACTTTTGACTTGTTGGCCTCGTCCAGCTTCTTCTCGTTGCAGGCTCCCTCTTCAGCGGGCGTTCCGACGCACTCCGGATACACGTCGGAAGTGAAGACGATGTTCTTGCCGTCTGGAGCCCAGAGTTCGCCAGCCGCCTCGGTGGTGATCCAAGTCAGCATTGAAACGCCAGACACGGTCCCGTCCGATCCGTTGAAATCGGCTATCCACACTTGTGAGCCGCGCTGTTTCGTGGAGAGAAACGCAAACCGCTTCCCATCCGGAGCCCAGCGCGGACGGTCGCCATCCTGATCGGCAATGAGCACGCGCTCCGGCCCGCCCGCCAGCGGCACAATCCAAATATGCGGCGTCTTCGTATTCGCCGCCAGATCCACATCGACCGCCGCGAACAGCACCCACTTCCCATCCGGAGAAGGCACCGGCTCGCCGACGCGCTTCAGCTTCATCATGTCTTCGAAAGTAAAGGGATGCTTGGCTTGCGAGAATGCTGGAAGAGAGAAAAGAAGAACGAAAAGAAAAGCAAAACGGCGCATGGCTTGCCTCCGCGGAACAGGAGAGTGTAGCACCGAGATCGGCAGGGAGGTCAGAGGTGAGAGGTCAGATTGCAGAGGTAAAGGCTCTTCAGTTCACAATACTGTTCGCACAAGGAGCTGTTCACCTCTGCAATCTGACCTCTAACCTCTAACCTCTGACCTAGCCTCACCCCAGTTCTTCGAGCATGGCCGTCATCTCCGACTGCGCATGAGCATTCCCGGTGCGGCGCGCGCAGGAGACGCCATCCACCAGCATGCGCTTGGCCTCCTCGACGCGTTCAGCGCCGGCCAGCGCCTGTGCGCCATGAAGTAGGCCGGCGTGTAGTCCGGATTTTTCTCGATCAGCGTCTTGAACTCTTGAAGCGCCCGCTCGATTTCTCCGGCCTTCGAATACTCCAGCGCCAGTCCATAGCGCGCAAACGAATCCTCGGGATTCGCGGTAAGAATTTCGGTCAACGCGGCAATGCGATCCATAGGAAAGGTGTCAGGTGATTTTCTCACGCCTCGCGTTACAATGGCTTTTTCCGAGAGAACAATTTGGCTTGCCCCTATTTTGTGCCGCTGGAAATTGTGAACGACGGTTCCTGGCCGCATCCCTCGCGTCTCCCGCTGGGAGCGGGATGGACGGGAAACTGCCGCGCCTCGGGGCAGGATTTGCCCGCATCCGGCGCCCACATCCGCGAATTCTGCAACCTCGGTTACGCCAGCGCCTGCCCTCAGCTCCCCCAGTCGCGCGACTGGGATGCTGTCCGTTTCTCGGTGGCGCATGTTGGCCGCGAGCAGATCACGATCAGTTTTGTCTGCGAATCAGCCCACGGTCCGGTCGAACATGGAAAGTTGATCTTCGATCTGGCGAACGAAGCTTGGTTTAATCCACACCCGGACCCGCGTATCTTCCGGCTTGCGACCTGTTATCTCCAGACTTATCGGGCCCGGCAGAGTGCTGTTCTCATCTAATGGCAAGAGGATAATCGACCCGACACTTATGACCGAACATGATCAAATCAAGTTACTCCAGCCGCGGCCGGTAAGGGAATCCATCTCCGAGATGACCGAGATTGTGCTGCCGAATGACGCCAATCCCCTGAACGCCTTGCTCGGCGGACGCCTCATGCACTGGATCGACCTCGCCGGCGCCATGGCCGCGCACCGCCACTCGCGCGCCTACGTGGTGACCGCATCCATCGATCATCTCGATTTTCTCGTGCCCGTCCGGGTCGGCGATTTCGTCGTCCTGCGCTCCTCGGTCAACCGCGTTTTTCGTACTTCGATGGAGGTAGGCGTGAAGGTCTGGGTGGAGTATTATCGCTCCGATGAGACGCGGCATGTCAGTTCCGCCTATCTGACCTTTGTCTCTATCGATGCTGCCGGAAATAAAATCGTGGCGCCGCAGGTCGTGCCCGAGACCGATGATGAAAAACGCCGCTACGAAGGCGCCGCGCGCCGCCGCGAGATACGCCGCGCGGAACGGGCGCGCCGGGAAGAGATTCGAAGTTAGGCTGGGTTACTCGAAGTTGGGACCTATGAGCAGAGAACCGAGACTTTAATTATGGACAGTGCACTTTTTGTTCACCGCCTGCATTTCGCCTTTACCGCGACGTTCCACTATCTTTTCCCCCAGCTCACCATGGGTCTCGCGCTGCTGATCGTGGTGCTCAAGACAATCGGCTGGCGGCGCAACGATCCCGTGTACAACGAAGCCGCCCGTTTCTGGGGCAGAATCTTCGGCATCAATTTCGTGTTAGGGGTCGTGACCGGCATTCCCATGGAGTTCCAGTTCGGCACCAACTGGTCGGTTTTTTCGAAATTCGCCGGCGGTGTTATCGGGCAGACCTTGGGCATGGAAGGCATGTTTGCCTTCTTTCTCGAATCGGCGTTTCTCGGATTGTTCCTCTACGGAGAAAAACGGCTGAGTCCGAAAGCGCACTGGCTGTCGTCGGTCGCCGTCTTTGTAGGATCGTGGTTATCGGGATACTTCATCATCGCCACCGACGCTTTCATGCAGCATCCCGTCGGCTATCTCACGGCAGCGGACGGCAGCCTGCAGCTCTCGAGCTTTTGGACTTTCGTGTTGAACCCATGGGCCGGATGGCAATACGTGCACAACATGAGCGGAGCCGCCATCACTGGCGCCTTCATCATGACCGCGGTCGGCGCATTCTATCTGCTCTCGGGCAAGTGGACCGCGTACGCCCGCATCTTCGTCAAGGTCGGGGTGATTGCCGGTTGTCTGTTCAGCGTGCTCCAGATTTTTCCCACCGGAGACGGACAAGGCAAAATGGTCGCCGATGAGCAACCCGTGACTCTGGCGGCCATGGAAGGATTGTTCCAGGGCCAGTCCGGCGCGCCCCTGGTCATCATCGGTCAGCCGAACGAGGCTGAGGGCAAGATCGATAACCCGCTGCAAGTTCCCGACATGTTGAGCATTCTGACCTACCGGCGCTGGAATGCCAACGTCCGCGGACTCGACGCATTTCCCAAACAGGACTGGCCGGGGAACATTCCGTTGCTCTATTACAGCTATCACATCATGGTTGGTCTCGGGACGTTCTTCGTCGCCATCATGATCGTCGCGTTGTTTCTGTTGTTACGCGGCAAGCTCATGCAGGCCCGGTGGATGCTCTGGATTCTGATGCTCGCGGCGCCATTTCCCTATATCGCCAATACCGCCGGGTGGATGACCGCCGAACTTGGCCGCCAGCCCTGGCTGGTCTATGGGTTGATGCGCACGGAGAACGGCTACTCCAAAATGGTCTCTGCCGGTAACAGCATGTTTACTCTTTTAGGATTCATGGGCATTTACATGGTGTTGGGCATTCTGGGTCTGTTCCTGCTCCGGCGGGAAATTGAGCGCGGCCCGGCGAACGGGCAAGAGTCCGGATCCAATCTTCATCCGGCGACGGAGGCAAGGTAAATATGGCGGGCCTTTGGTTCTGGATTGTCGCGGCAATGGTCGCGGCCTACGTGGTGCTCGATGGATTCGATCTCGGTGCTGGCGCGATTTATCTGCTGGCGGCCAGGACGAACGACGAACGGCGGCGCGTGCTGCGCGCCATCGGCCCGGTCTGGGATGGCAACGAAGTCTGGTTGCTGGCCGCCGGCGGCACACTCTACTTCGCTTTTCCGCAACTCTACGCGTCGAGCTTCAGCGGCTTCTACCTGCCGCTGATGATTGTCCTGTGGCTGCTGATCCTGCGCGCCATCGGCATCGAGTTCCGGGCGCACATTGAAGCTCCGGTCTGGCAGGACTTCTTTGACGTCGTTTTCAGCGTCTCCAGCATTCTGCTGGCTGTGTTTTTCGGCGCCGCTCTGGGCAACGTAGTGCGCGGAGTTCCGCTGGATGCCTCAGGCTATTTCTTCGAGCCGCTCTGGACCAACTTCCGGCTCGGCCAGCAGACCGGCATTCTCGATTGGTACACGGTGCTCATCGGCGTGATGGCGCTGGTGACCCTGACCGCGCACGGCTCCTACTACGTCGCCCTCAAAACCGACGAAGACCTTGGCCGCCGCGCCCGCGGTTTCGCCCTGCTCTGCTGGCCACTGCAGTTTTTTCTGACCTGCAGTTCGCTGGTGGCGACCTATTTCATCCGGCCCGGAGTCATGACCAACTACGCCAACCACCCGATTGGGATACTCGTTCCCGTCGTTGTCGTCGCCAGCTTGGCAGTGATGCTCTGGGCCAATCCCAAGGGCAAGGAGAAACTTGCCTTCGTTGCCTCCAGCCTCTACATCGCCTTCATGCTGGTGGGAGCAGCGTTTGCGCTGTTTCCCGTAGTATTGCCGGCCCGCGATCCCCGCTACGATCTCACCATCTACAACACCGCCGCCGGCAGTCACGGGCTGAGCGTTGGCTTGGTTTGGTGGACGCTCGGCGCGGCGCTGGCGGTAGCCTATTTTGCTTTCGTCTACCGTATGTTCCGCGGCAAGGTGCAATTGGGAGAAGGGCACTACTAGCGAGGTCAGAGGTTAGAGGTCAGATTGCAGAGGTGAAAATCGCTTCCCAGGAACCCGAGGTTTTACCTCTGCAATCTGACTTCTGGCCTCTGACCTGCGCCTCTGCAATCGTCTTACCTCCCTCCCGTATAATCAAACGATGAGCGCTCATTCCCATCATCCCGGCCAGCAACCTCCCGCCCCGCAACCTTTACCTGGCGTCAACGCCATCATTGCCGTAGGTTCCGGCAAGGGCGGAGTCGGCAAGACCACGCTCTCCGTCAATCTGGCCATCGCTCTCAGCAAAATGGGCTACAAGGTCGGGTTGCTGGACGGCGACGTTTACGGCCCGAACGTCCCGCTCATGCTGGGTACCAACGAGCAGCCCAAGGCGACCGGCGACAACCAGATCACGCCCATCCTCTCGCATGGACTCAAAGTTATCTCAGTCGGCTTCCTCAATCCCGGAGACAAGCCGCTGATCTGGCGCGGTCCCATGCTGCATTCGATCATCCGGCAGTTTCTGAGTTCGGTGCAGTGGGGCTTGCTGGATTACTTGGTCATCGACCTCCCGCCAGGAACCGGCGACGTAGCGCTCTCGCTGATTCAGACCGTTCCCCTGACCGGAGCCATCGTAGTCTCGACGCCGTCCGATGTTTCCTTGCAGGATGCGCGCAAAGCGATCGAAATGTTCCGCCAGATGAAGGTGGACATCGTAGGCATGGTCGAGAACATGAGTTACTTCGTCTGCCCGCACTGTCAGCACGAAGTCGACATCTTCTCGCGCGGCGGAGCGGAAAAGACGGCCAAGCAGTTCGACATTGCCTACCTGGGAGGCATCGAGCTCGATCCCGAAATTCGTAAATCCGGCGACGGCGGCACTCCGGCGGTGCTCCAGGGAGAAGACTCCCCCCATGCGAAGTCGTTGTTCGCCTTCGCCCGCAACGTGGTGGCGCGGGTGGATGAGTTAAAGGCCGGCAGTTCGGATAGCGTGATTCAGATTCAGTAAGCCCGCTTTGGAAGTGATAGCGTTGCTGTCATGAGCGAAGCGAAAGCCTATGCATTTGACTGGAATCTAGCCAGCCGATACAGCGAGTCCGCGGTTTCATCTTCAAGCACAAGCCGTGCCACCATCTCCCCGAGCGCCGGACCATGCTTGAATCCGTGCCCCGAGCCGCCGCCAACCATCCACACCTTTGCGTTCGCCGGATGCCGGTCGACGATGAAATTGTGGTCGGTCGTATTTTCGTATTGGCAGACGCGCGTCTCGACCAGCGGAGCATCCTTCATCCCCGGAAAACGGTACGCAAGATAGCGACGCGCCTCGGCCAATCGATCTTCACTCACCAGCCGTTGCCCTGATGTGGGATCGAATTCGGCCCCGCGAGTGTCATCGGCCATTTTGAATCCGCGCCCCTGGTTCCCGGGAATTCCGTACATGAAGTGTTCACCACGGTCGGCCCATACTGGCACGTTGCCCTCGTCATAGCGAGCATCGCCCTCCGGTGTGCCAAAGAAAAACACGTCCTGCTTGGTCGAAACAAAATGCGGACCAACCGTGCGCGGAAACATCCTTCCCAGCCAAGGCCCGCAAGCAAACACATAGCGATCCGCGTCAATCGTGGACCCATCCGACAACGTCAGCGCTTGCCACAAACCGCTGTCGAGATCCCGCGCCGCAACCGCTGCCTGGCGATACTCGCCGCCCTCGGCGATAAACTGATCCACTACGGCCTGCGCCGATGCCCGAGCCAGCAGGTATCCGCTGTGTGGTTCGTAAATGCCCCACTCGACATTCTCGAAATTGATCTGCGGCCAGCGGCGCGCGAGCTCGCTCACCGAGAGCTGCTCAAACGGAATTCCGGCGTCCTTCAGCAAGGGAAGCGAGCCGCGCTCGAATTCGCCATCGGCCCCGACCATCCACAGGACTCCGGTAGGGAAGAAGAATTTCCGCTTCCACGCGGCTTCGTGCTGCTTCCAGAGATCGAGCGCCTGCGCCGCGAGTTTCGTGTAAGGCTGGTCGGGCCCATATGCCCCGCGGATAATCCGCGTCTCCCCGCCCGAAGAAGCCCGCGAATTTCCCGGACCCCAGGCATCCAGCAGCGTGACCCGAGCCCCACCGCGAAGAAGATAAAGGGCAGCCCATCCGCCAAACGCGCCCGCGCCAATGACTGCGATATGAGGCTTGGTAGTCATCTTTGGAAAGTCATGCTGGCGCAGTATATCGCGAGTTTAGAGGGCGACTGGCCACATATTGCCAAGTCGCCCGTCATGCACTACACTGTAGTGCATGAGGACCGAAGTCTACAGCTGGCGTCTGTCAGGCGAACTCAAGTCGGATCTGGAGCGGGAAGCGCGTCTCCGCAAGGTGCCGGTTTCGGCGGTCTTGGAGACCGCCGTCCGCGATTGGCTGAAAAAGGGCGATGAAGACCCCTCGGAAGAAGAGGCGCAGCAACGACTTCACCGCGCCGCCGCCGGATGCTTCGGAGCCCTAGCCGGCGGCAACCCTCGCCGCGCCGAGACGGCGCGCATTGCGCTTCGCACCCGACTGAGACGTCGCAATGGCCGCTAATGTCCGCATTGCGAATGCGCTCATCGACACCGGCGCAATTCTCGCGTTGCTCGACCGCAGCGACCGCTGGCACGGCGTTTGCGTGGACGCATTCCGTCAACTGCGGCTGCCGCTGCTCACCTCCGAGGCCGTGCTCACGGAAGTCTTCCACCTGGTCGGCGACTCGCGCACCGAGATGGAAGCTGCCTGGAAGTTCGTCCGCTCGGGGGCGCTCGTCCTCGGCACAATCGAAGATGCGGAACTGCCGCACCTCTACGCCCTGATGTCGCGCTATTGGGACCGTCCGATGGACTTTGCTGACGCTACGCTCGTCTATCTGGCGAAACGCGAATCTCTTTCCGTCATTCTCACCGTCGATCACGCCGACTTTGCCACTTATAGGATCGAGGGGAAACGGCAGTTCCGGGTGGTGCCGAGGGCACGCCCATAGCAGTTTGGTTCGACCCCTCCCCATCCTTGACACCCCAGCCCACGCTCCCTAGAATTCCCTTAGGCGTGGTGGAATCTTAATCTAAGCCACTGCATCTAAAGAATTTACAGGAGCGATTCCGCTCCAAGACTCGGGTTGATATGCCAGCAGGGCCAGCCGGCGGACGGGAACGGGAAATCCTGACCGCCATCGTCGAAACATTCATCGCCAGCGGGGAGCCGGTGGGGTCGCGTACCCTTGCCCGCTCCAGCCGCGAAGGCTTGAGTGCGGCGACGATTCGCAATGTCATGGCCGACCTTGCCGACGCCGGATTTCTTGAGCAGCCGCACGCTTCCGCCGGACGCGTCCCGACGGCAGAGGCTTATCGTTATTATGTCGAGCAACTGAGTGGCGAAGCGCACCTCTCGCACGAGAACCAGAGCATCATCCAGGACACTCTGACCGGTGTCACCGACGTGGCGGAGTTCATGGAGCGCACCTCTCACGTGCTCTCGCTGATTTCGCACAGTGTTGGCGTCACCGTGGCGACTAGCGGTCCGCGGAACGCCCTCGAGCACGTCTATTTCTCGCGCATTGGCGATGCCAAGGTGCTGGCCGTGGTGGTGACGCGTTCGGGAGTGGTGCGCGATCGCGTGCTGCGGCTGGATATTCCGCAATCCGATCTCGATCTGGCGGCGCGCTACATCAATGAGAATTTTCGCGGCTGGACCATGGGCGACATGCGTGCTGAACTGGCCCGCCGCTTGGAGCAGGAGCGCAGCGAATACGACCGGCTGATGCAGTCGATCGAACAGCTCTACAAGCAAGGGGCGCTCGCCTCCACCGACGACACGCAGGCGGTATTCGTGGAAGGCGCGGCGAATCTGGTGACGATCCAGACAACCGGACAGGAAGATCGCCAGCGCTTGCAGGATATGCTGCGCACGCTCGAGGAAAAAGAAAAAGTAGTGAAGCTGCTCAGCGCCTATCTCGACACGCGGCAGGAAGCGGTACGCGTGGTCATCGGGCTCGATGAGGCGCTACCGTCTATGCAGAATTTCGTGCTCATTGGCGCGCCCGCCCGCGTTGGCGGAGAAGTGATGGGATCGCTGGCCGTGATTGGACCGACGCGCCTCGATTATCAGCACACCATGTCGGCCGTCTCGTACATCGCGCGGCTGTTCGACAAACTTTTGAACGAATCGGAGTAAGCAAGCAGTATGGGTAAAGGAAACGGAAAGACCGAAGCGCGCTTTGATCTGGAGAACCGGGACCTGGAGCACGAGCTTCCAGCGGCGGAGGGTGAAGGCGAATCTGTGCCCACCGCAAACGCGACCAAGCCAGTCGAGATCTCTGCGGCATCGGAAACGGAGAAGCTCAAGGCCGAGCGCGATGCACTGCTCGATCGCCTGGCCCGTCTCCAGGCGGAGTTCGACAATGCCCGCAAGCGCGCCGTGCGCGAGCAGCAGGAGTTCCGCGAGTTCGCCGCGGCCGACGTCATCAAGAATGTTCTGCCAATCCTCGACAGTTTTGAGCGCGCCTTGAAAGCTGGCGGCGATCCCACCGACTTCCGCAACGGCATTGAGCTGATCTACCGGCAGTTTCAGGACGCGCTGCAGAAAATCGGAGTGCAGCCGATCGCTGCGGTGGGGCAGCCCTTCGATCCTCGGCTCCACGAAGCCATTGAAATGGTGGATACCCGCGAAGTGCCGGATCAGCATGTGCTCGACGAACTGCAGCGCGGATACAAATACAAAGAGCGCCTGCTGCGTCCGGCCATGGTGCGGGTCGCCCGCAACAGCCACGGATAACACAACAACGATTTGCTGAACTAATTGGCTTAATCAAGAGTGGGGGAGTTTTTGGCCGCTAATACAAAACGCGATTTTTACGAAGTACTCGGTGTCACGCGTACTGCCACCGACGTTGAAATCAAGAGCGCGTACCGCAAGCTCGCGATGACCTACCATCCCGACCGCAATCCGAACAATCCGGATGCGGAAGACAAGTTCAAGGAGATCACCGAAGCCTACGCAATTCTTGCCGATGGCGAAAAGCGTTCTTTGTATGACCGCTTCGGTCACGCCGGCGTGGGCGGCGGTGGCGGAGCTCCCGCCGGTTTCGATCCCGCCATCTTCCAGGATTTCGGCGACATCTTCGGTGACATCTTCGGCTTCGGCGACATGTTCGGCCAGGGCGGACGCCGTCGCAGCCGCGCTCAGCGGGGCGCCGATCTGCGCGAAGACCTGCATCTGGAATTCGAGGAAGCCGTCTTCGGCGTCGAGAAGCAAGTCAACGTCCGCCGCCATGAGGCCTGTGACGCATGCCATGGCGCTGGTGCCGCTGCTGGTAAAACTCCGGTCACCTGCAAGTCGTGTAGTGGACGCGGCCAGGTGCGGTATCAGCAAGGTTTCTTCAGCATCGCTCGCACCTGCCCGACTTGCCAGGGCGCGGGCAGCGTGATCACCGATCCCTGCACCAAGTGCAAAGGCGAAGGCCGCTTGCTGCGTGAGCGCATGGTTGAGGCCAAGGTTCCGGCAGGAGTGGAAGACGGCACCCGCATCCGTTTTACCGGTCTAGGCGAAGCGGGCGCGTTCGGCGGCCCGGCTGGCGATTTGTATGTCGTCCTGCACGTGAAAGAGCACGCCTTCTTTGAGCGTGAAGGCAACGATCTGCACTGCGTCGTTCCAATTTCGTTTGCGCAAGCCGCCCTCGGCACCGAAATTATGGTTCCAACGCTCGAGGGAGAGCACAAACTAAAAGTCCCCGAAGGCACGCAGTCGGGGAGCGCGTTTCGCGTAAAGAGCAAAGGCGTGCCCGTGCTAGCAATACGTAGTCTGAAGTCGAGCGGGAACAGGCACACATAC
>CAVZUP010000078.1:0-12668 GCA_963778255.1 uncultured Acidobacteriaceae bacterium | reverse complement strand
AATCACACAGCACGGCGAGGACAGTGCATGGTTTGGCCAAGGTTACGGAGACTATGCCGACGGCGTTGCCACGAACAACAACACGCCCGGCACAGTACTGCCGCAAGGCTCGCGTAACCCGAGCTGGAATGGCGTCCTCCTCGAACCGCACTATGTGATCAGCCCGCAGATGATTTTGCTCGGGCGCTATGAAACGATCCGAATGTCGCAGCAGTCGACGCCGACGAATGCTTCTAACCTGGGTAACACCACAACCTACACTGTCGGCTATCGTTACAACCCGTTCATGACGAGCCGTGCCGGTTTTGCCTATCACGGCGAGTACAACTGGTTTCACCAGGACGGCACTTCGCCCGTCACGGGCACTAATCTGACCAGCAGTGAGTTACTGCTTGGAATTGATTTCGACTTCTAACCACCCGGATGGCCCGCTGGCGAACTTGATTCGCCAGCGTTGACTTCAGTTGAAGGATGCTGACTATGAACAGCTTGAAGCCAATGCGTTGTATGGGCGCGATTTTGTTTACCGCGATCCCTTGTTCTGCGGTTCTGGGACTGCTCTTCGCGGCCGGGTTCGTTCCCCGCGCCTCGGCCCAGGATGCGCCCGACGTAGGTCCTAAGCCGGCGATCGTGGTTAAGCCCATGGAGAGCCACGTCGGCGGTCTCACCGGGCATTCCGCGGACGGGAAGTCCGACTACCGTCGCTATTGCGCCGGCTGTCACGGCGATTACGGCGATGGCAACGGCGAGAATGCGGTTTGGCTCGATCCGAAGCCGCGCGACTTTAGCATCGCGACCTTCAAGTGCCGCTCTACGCTGACCGGCACGCTGCCCACCGATGATGATCTCTATAACACCATCGCGCGCGGCATTACTAACTCCAACATGCCGGTCTGGAATACTTTTACCAAGCAACAGCGCGCCGACCTGGTGGCTTACATCAAGATCTTTTCGCCCCGCTGGGATAAGGAGAAGGCCGGCGATCCGATCAAGATTCCGGCCGAGCCGCCGGTTACCATCGAGAGTATTTCCCACGGCAAGGCTCTTTTCACCAAGCTGGAATGCTGGAAGTGTCATGGTTCGCATGGAGAAGGCGACGGTCCATCCGCTGCGACCCTTACCGACAGCAAAGACCAGCCGATTCGTCCTTATAACTTCGCCGCCGGCAAAGACGACTCGCGCTTCAAGTGCGGCAACACCAACGAGGATATCTATAAGATCTTCATGACCGGCGTGGACGGCACGCCCATGCCGTCTTTCGCCGACGTGATTCAGCCGAACGATGCCTGGGATCTCGTCCACTTCCTTCGTACCTTGCAGATCCACCGTCACGGCAAGGAAAACGAAGTACTATTGGCTGCGCACGGAGTGATTCCCCCGTATGTGGAGAAGACCCCGGCGCCAGCCGCCGCCTCGGCCGATAGCAAGTCGTCGTCCGGTGGTGGCCACTAGTCAACGAAAGCCAAGACCCGAGGAGGAGGAAGTACTCGATGCGCACCAAGCAAATACTGTCAGCTCTTATGATGCTGCTTGTCGGTTCGTCCCTGATGTTCGCTGGAACGGTCAGCGGCAAGGTGACTTACACGGGCACGCCCGCCAAACAAAAACCGATCGATATGGGAAAAGAACCAAGCTGTGCCAAGCAACACACCACGCCCGTGCTGAATGAGACGGTTGTGACGGGCGCCAATAACGGATTGGATAACGTGGTGGTCTACATCTCGTCCGGCGCCCCCGATGATGGCCAGGTTCCGGCGCAAGCTGTTACCTATGAGCAGAAAGGTTGCCAGTATCTTCCGCACGTTCTGCCCATGCACGTCAATCAGGAACTCAAGATACTCAACGACGACCAGACTTCGCACAATATTCACCCGCTCGCCAAAGTGAACCGCGAGTGGAATAAGTCTCAGCCGCCGGGCACGCCGCCGATCGTCGAGAAGTACGACAAAGCCGAATTCATCTCGGTGAAGTGCAACGTCCATCCCTGGATGCACGGCTGGTTCGCGGTGCTCAACACCAATCACTACGACGTAAGCAAGGGCGGAGGCGACTTCAAGCTGCCGAATCTGCCTCCCGGCAAATACACCATCACCGCATGGCATGAGGACTACGGCACGCAGACGGCGGATGTCACCATCACTGGCAACGAAACCAAAGACGTCAACTTCACCTTCAAGGCGAAGGCCTACTGACAAACTTGGCGGCGGAGATTGCGATCTCCGCCGCATCCGTATCTAAGCAGGGCAAGCGGAGAGAACCATGGGCAAGTTTTTTGCTGTAACGATTGCGATCATCGCGATTCTATCGGCCATCCCCATCGTCATGAACTACTGGGGACCTCCCGCGGATATTTCCACGCACGGAGCGGCGATCGACGAGCAACTCCACGAGACCATGTGGGAGGCGGGTATTTCTTTTCTCGCCGCGCAGTTTGTGCTCGCGTTCTTCGTGTGGCAATTCGCCGGCCGCGGTAAGAATGACAAGCTCCGAACCTTCCCCGGCGGCGCCAAAGGATTGGTGATCGCGGCCTTCCTGTTGGTGGGAACCGAAATTCTCGCGCTTGGTGTCATTGGCCAGAAGGCGTGGGCCACGGTTTATTTTGCCGCGCCGGATAAGGATGCTATGACGATCCAAGCCCAGGCGGGGCAGTTTGCCTTCTACTTCCGCTATCCCGGACCGGACGGCAAGTTTGGCACTCCGCATCCCGACAAGATTGACGAAGGCAACCAGAATTTCTTCGGACTTGATCCCGAAAACGACGTCGATTCTCGTGACGACATCATTGCCGGCGAACTGGCTGTTCCGGTCAACCGCCAAGTCAACTTGCTCATGCACTCCAAGGACGTAGGGCACTCTTTCTATGTACGCGAGCTTCGCATTCAGCAGGACTTCGTTCCTGGTCTCGATCTCGCGGTCCACTTTACCGCGACTAAGGTCGGCCAGTACGAAATCGTCTGCACACAGCTCTGCGGACTCGGTCACTACAACATGAAGGCGTACTTGAATGTGCTGTCGCAGGAAGATTTCGATAAGTGGTTAAAAGACAAAGCGGCGCAGTAACAGCTTTAGTTGGGTACAACCTAGTTCAGTTCTTTACTCGAGGTGAGTAAATGTCGGAAGCAGCCGGGCATCACGGCCCTCCCCAAGGGTTCATACGGAAATATGTGTTCAGCCTCGACCACAAGGTCATTGGCCTGCAGTACTACGGCTTGGCGTTGGCCGCGGTCCTTATCGGGATGATCCTTTCCTGGATCATGCGCTTTCACCTCGTCTGGCCGAACGCTGCGATTCCGGGGCTGCAGTTGCTCTCGAAGAATGGCGCGCCCGGCGGCTTGATAACGCCTGAGTACTATCTCTCGCTGCTTACCATGCACGGCACACTGATGGTCTTCTTTGTGCTCACCAACGCGCCGTTTGCTGCATTCGGCAACTACTTCTTGCCGATTCAAATTGGCGCGGAAGATATGGCCTTCCCGCGCTTTAATATGATGTCGTTCTGGACCACGTTTGTGGCCTTTATCGTGTTACTCGCGGCGTTCGTCGTCCCCGACGGACCACCTATCTCCGGATGGACCGCATACGCTCCGCTGAGCGCCGTCGGCAAAGACGCCGGTCCGGGCCTAGACATGGGGCAAAATCTGTGGGGGATTTCGATTGCGATCTTCTGCATCGCATCGCTTCTCGGCTCGCTGAATTTTATCGCAACCACTCTGGATCTTCGCGCCAAGGGCATGACCCTGATGCGCATGCCTCTTAGTACGTGGGCGTGGTTTGTTACTTCTTGTATTTCGCTGTTGGCCTTCGCCGTGTTACTCCCAGCATGCTTGCTCCTCGTTCTTGACCGGGTAGCCGGCACCAGCTTTTTCGTTCCCTCGGGCCTGGTGATCAGCGACCATCTTCAGCCGCACTCCGGAGGCTCGCCGCTTCTCTGGCAGCATCTGTTCTGGTTTTTCGGACATCCTGAGGTGTACATCGCGATTCTGCCGGCCATGGGCATTGTTTCTCACATCCTGGTTAACAGCATGCGGAAGCCGCTGCTGAGTCACAAAGTTGTCATCGGGTCGATGATGGCGATCGGCTTTCTCAGCTACATGGTCTGGGGACATCACATGTTCCTGAGCGGAATGAATCCATTCTCCGCGCTCGTCTTCTCCTTTCCGACTTTGATGATCACCATTCCGGCGACGGTGTTGACGCTGATCTGGCTCGGCAGTTTGTATGGTTCGCGCCTCCAGATCACGGCAGCTTCGCTATTCGCCCTCGGTTTCATCTCGATGTTTGTAAGTGGCGGCGTGAGCGGATTCTTTCTCGCGCAGCCCTCGATTGATATCTACTTGCACGCAACGTACTTTGTCGTCGGACACTTCCACTTGGTTATGGGCGTGGCCGCCATCTTCGGTGTTTTTGCTGGCACTTATTTCTGGATGCCCAAGATGACCGGCCGCATGATGAACGAGACCCTCGGCAAGATTCACTTCTGGTTTTCGTTTGTCGGCGCCTACTGCATCTTCATGCCCTTCCACTATCTCGGACTGGCGGGGAATGTGCGCCGGTACTCTTCGTTCGTAGACGATTTTATGGCGCCGCTGCTGCCGGTGCATAAGTTCATCACCATCGCGGCCTTCGTCACGGGCGCTGCACAACTGATCTTCCTTTACAACCTGGTCCACAGCCGCTTCTTTGGACCGCCCGCTCCAGTGAATCCGTGGAATTGCACTTCGCTGGAATGGACGATTCCTTCGCCACCGCCGTGGAACAATTTCGGGGGTGAGCATCCGGTCGTCTATCACGATCCGTACCAGTACAGCGTCGAAGGTGCAAAGGAAGATTTCATCATGCAGAATTCGCCCGAGCAGGTGAAAACTCCCGTCAGTTCGTGATCGAACAGCGGATGCTAGAGCTCGCAAGCAAAGGGCGCAGCTTCGGTGGCGCCAATCCGGTAATAACAAGAAGGCGGCTTGAGCCGCTGAGATCGAGAGAGTAACGCCGTATGGCAACAATTGTCCCCGAGCCACCTGTGATCAGCACGCCGCCGTCCAGGCCCTCCCCCGGAATGTATGGCGGCGGTGGCTCGGCTGGTTTTATTCCAGGAGGCGAACTCCGCGCCGTCTCTGACCGGTCGTCGGAACCCGCTCGTACAGGCATCTGGGTCGCGCTCGCAGCGATTGCCATGTGCTTCGCTGCGCTCACCAGCGCCCTGATTGTCCGCCAGGGCTCGGGAAACGACTGGCAGCACATCCTCATCCCACGCATTCTGTATCTCAACAGTGCAATCCTTGTTCTTAGCAGCCTGACATTGGAACTCGCGCGAAAGAGAGTGGCGAGCTACATCCGCCTTCAGGGTGTGACGCGCTCGCAGGCTATGGGTTGGCTGGGCGGGACGCTGGCTCTTGGACTTACCTTCGTGGCCGGCCAGTATTTGGCCTGGTTACAGCTTCGGTCAGAAGGCCTGTATCTCTCCACTAATCCCAACAGTTCGTTCTTTTATGTACTGACCGCCGTCCATGCGATTCACGTTCTTGGAGGGCTGGGTGGCTTGCTGCGGGTGATGTATCTTCTGCGGACGCCCGTGCCGAATCTGCGCAGGAGCACTATGGATGCAACGGCCTATTACTGGCATTTCATGGGCATGCTGTGGATTTATCTGCTTGTCATCGTTTGGTTGAAACTGTAACTCCCGGTCGAAGTCGTAACTGAAACAGGAGGGTGCGTGAGTCAAGCAAATCTTGCAGTCGATCCCCACGGGGCAGGCGTGATGGAAGAATCCCCTTTTGCGATTCCTTCCAGCAAGTTAGTAATGTGGCTGTTCATTATTTCGGACGCGGTGACCTTCGGCGCCTTCCTGTTCGCCTATGGCTACATCCGCAACGCCAGTCCTGACTGGCCCACGCCGTTCGAACACGCCAGCATCTGGAATGCCTTGCTGATGACGTTCATCCTGGTCACCAGCAGCCTGACGGTCCTTTTCGCGGTGCGAGACGCGCAAAACGACGACCGCGCGGGCGCTTTCAAGTGGACGCTTATCACCGCCGCCGGCGGAACGCTTTTCGCCATCCTTCACCTGCGAGAGTGGAGTTCGCTCATCGGAGAAGGCGTCCGCATGTTCCAGAATCCTTGGGGCGCGCCCATGTTTGGCGCTACATTTTTTACCATCACCGGATTGCACATGCTGCACGTAATTGGCGGCGTGATTGCGCTTACGGTCGTCGCGTTCACTTATAAAGCTGGACGCTACTCCGCCAAGCACATCGAGATCTGGTCGCTGTACTGGCACTTCGTCGATATTGTCTGGATGTTTGTTGTGCCGATGGTCTATCTCTTAAACATGAAACGGTAGCCAAAACCACTACATGGTGAACCTAGGATGATTCTATGAGCATGCCACAGAATGTAACTGGAAGATCGAACAACATGGCCACGACCTATGTGGTGTACGTGACTATTCTGGCGATCGCCGTTTACCAGGTCTGCTTCGCCATGATGGCTGGCCCGCAGGGAATGCTGATGCTCATGCTGGCCATCTTGCAGGCGTCGATTGCCGTGATGTACTTTATGCACCTCGGCCAGGAACGCCATGTTCTGTTTCTCGCGCTGATCCCGTATACACTTTTTGTCCTGTTCATGATGAACATGATCTGGTCCGACAGTGTGCGGTTGCTGCATATGCGCCCACACTGAACCAGGAGAGCGATGAGACAGAGAACAATCACGACTTACGCGAGAGTTGCGCTTCTGCTAGCACTGCTGGCGTGCCTTTCGCTACCCGCATGGAGCCAGAGTTGCGCGCTTTGCTATACGCAAGCCGCCGGCGCCGGGCAGCGCATGATTCAGGCCCTTAAGAGCGGAATCCTTGTTCTTATCTTTCCACCCATGGGCATTTGCGTCGGCCTGATGGTGATGTCCTACAGGAAACGCAACCAATTCAACCGCGAAGACGGAACCGAGCGCAAGTCCGACCTGGGCTGGTGAGTATATAAGCAGCGGCCGCTAGCTATCGTAATTTTCCGCCTTCTTCGCCACGGCGGATGAAGTATTGCCACTTATCCATCGCGGCCGGTATGGCCACGTCAAAAAAGCCCACCATCATTTCATCGGACGTCTGGTCGCCCCACGTTACCATTTTCTCCGGATCCGGATTGTGCGGATTGTTTCGCGAATTGTCGTACCACGCCACCGCCCGCAGCTTTGTTCCGGCCTTCAAAGCCCGCGGTTCCGCCAGCTTGTAACTCAACTGCCAGTGGAAGTGATAGTTCACTCGCAGCAGGGGTTCCACGCTTCCGTCGTCATGCACAATGTCATATTCGAAGCGCTTGCCGCGCAGGTGCATGTGCGGAAAGAGACTCAGTAGCGTGGCATCATTGGGCAGCGTCCCCTGCACTTCCACGCGAAAATCCTCCGCTCCGGGCGGAATCAGCAGCGCGTGATTGTTCAATTGCAGCGTGATCACTCGCTGCTTCGGCGCGCTTTTCGCGAACACCAGGCCAACTCTAGTGGCATCGCTCGTGGCCTCGCCGTTAGTCGTGTAATGCATTTGGAAGACGAGATCCGATCCCGCCGGCACGAACTTCGCCATGCCGTCCGTCCACCGGTCCGGCGCGCTGCCCGGCGCATACACCAGCAACAGATCGCTTGTGGTTTCGTGCGCCTGCCGCCGTTCGTCCGGGTCGTTCAGCATGGAAGCGGTGAAGGGAACTCCCACCGGCGCGTGACGCAGCCACGACGAATCGGGAGGCCGGATGTACACGACGGCATGGTGCACATGCGCCGCGCTCGATGGGCGCACCTCCACCATCTGCACCCATTTGTCCTCGGTGAAATGCGTGGCGACAATTTCATAGGTGTATTCCACTTCGCCTCGCGCCGGAATCCGCACCGGCTTGGGCATCTTCACTACCATATCCGGCTGCGGAATGTTCCAACCGTCGGTCCACTTCGACGGTGCTGGCGCATCGTGCGGATTGCCGGCGGGCGCTCCGGCTTTTTCCCACGCTGCAATCGTGGCCGTCTGCTCCTTGCTAAGCGATGAATCGTTGGAGAAATGTCCGTAGCGCGGATCGGCAAACCACGGAGGCATCATCTTCATCGCGACCGCAGCCGCGATTTGGCCCGCCCAGGGCCGCGTCTGCTGATAAGTCACCAGCGGCATGGGTGCAACTTCTCCCTTGCGGTGGCAACTTTGGCATTTGTTCTGAAGTATCGGAAGAACATCTTTATAGAAGGTTGGTGGTGGAAGTTTTCTGGCAGGCTCGGTAGCGGGGCTTGGCATCTGCCGCGCCGTTTCCTTCTTTGCCGCACCCACCGTTGCTCCGAAAGTCAGAAGAGCGACAGCGAGGAGAGAGACCGCGGCTGCGAAAACCGTCGCGAGGGTTGTTTTCACGAGCGCAGAAACTCCAGAGTCAATGCCCATGCTTGCCGCGCCGAGTGCGGCTCGTACGAGGCACGTTCGTCACAAAAGAATCCATGGTCGGCCTGGGAGAACTCGACATTCACATAGGTTTTCTTTTGCGCGCTCAAGGCATCGGTTACAGCTTTCCGGTGCTCTGGGGTAATGTGCTTATCCAATCCACCCCAGATGAGCAATAGCGGTGCCTGCACCTTCGACGCGCGGTCCAGCAATCCGGGAGCGATCCCGCCTCCGTAGAACGATACCGCGGCGCGCAGTGGAAGCAGAGTGTTGGCAAGAAATGAAATGCGGCCGCCCATACAGAATCCCACGCTCGAGATCTCGTCTGGCTTTACTTGGGCATTTGAATGCAGCCACGCATGGGCCGAGCGTAAATCCATCTCCGCCGTTTCCGTGGTCACCGCCTGGTAGTGCGGCGCCAGCGCAGGGAAGTCGGTATAGCTGCCCTCAAAGCCCGGCGGCGCGGTGCGATGAAATAACTCCGGAGCAATCGCGACGTAGCCCTCCGCGGCGAAGCGCTCGCACACATTGCGGATGTGCCGGTTCACGCCAAAGGCTTCCTGCAATACGAGCAGCCCGGGATGCGGCCCACTTTGCGCCGCACGCGCCACGTAGGCCGCCATCCGGGTTCCGTCTGCGACCGCGAGGTCCACCTTTTCTTTCAGGATTCTCGGTTGGTTCATACTGCCTCTATTTTGATCAGACTACGTCCCGAACGAAATGATGGGACCATGCTGACCCTAGATGCGTACTTTAGCAGGCTTGTAGCGGGTGGTGGAACTCGGGCGTGGCGCTGAGGGTATACATAAACGCATACCCTCATACGAAATCGTAGTGCCGAGACTTTTGATCCCCGCCAATGTGCGGCTGGGCAAACTGCTTCGAAGCTCAGAATATGTTCCGGAAGCCCCAGAACAGGAAGCCCGCGAGCATCATCGACACTGGAAGTGTAAGCACCCAAGCCATCAGCAGGTTGCGTACCGTCGACCATTGCAGGCCGGAACTGTTCGCGGCCATGGTGCCGGCGATGCCCGACGAGAGCACGTGCGTTGTACTTACCGGCAATCCGAACCAATCGGCCGCTCCGATCGTGAACATGGCGGTGATTTCCGCAGCCGCTCCCTGACCATAGGTGAGGTGGTCCTTGCCGATCTTCTCTCCCACCGTAACCACGATGCGTTTCCAGCCGATCATGGTTCCCAGTCCGAGCGCCATCGCAACCGCAACTTTCACCCAGCCTGGGATAAAACGAGTCGCCGCGTCCACGTGCTTCTTGTAGTTGTCCAGGCCTTCCCAGTCAGATGCCGTAATCGCCGGTTTACCGCTTTTCTTCATCAGCCGCAGGGCCTCGCTGGCGACATACATGTCGTTGCGGAAGTTCCGCACCCGCTCGTTTGGAATCTTTGCCATTTCTCCGAACAATGCGGTCTCGTTACCGATGCCGCTCACCAGTTGACGCAAGCCCAGCATAGTGTTGGGAGTGAATTCCTTGGTGCGAATGTAGTCCGTAACCTCTTCCCGCGCGTCGGAGATGACCGCGTTAGGGCTTACATAGTTGGACAATATGCCGGCCGCCTGCTGCGAAACGGCGATGAAATCATCTGACTGTTTGTGCGTGATCGCGTGGTTCAAGGCGTAAGCGGTGGGAACCGTGCCTACGAGGATCAGCATGATCAGTCCCATGCCCTTCTGTCCGTCGTTCGAGCCGTGGGCAAAACTTACACCTGTGCAGGTGAGCAGAAGTAGAGCCCGAATCCAGAACGGCGGGGGCTCGGTCCCTACCGGAGCCTCATACAGCGCGCGGTTCTTGATAACCGCCTTCATCAGGAACAACAGGAGAAACGCACAGACGAATCCAACGAGCGGCGACAGCAGCAGCGACTTTCCGATGTTGGTGGCTTGCCCCCAATCCACGCCGCTGGTGCCGGTTTTCGGAGACATCAGCTGATTGGCGATGCCCACGCCAATGATCGACCCGATCAGCGTGTGCGAGCTCGATGCCGGCAAGCCGAAATACCAGGTTCCAAGATTCCAGATAATGGCCGCGACCAGCAGGGCGAAGACCATGGCGAACCCAGCCTTGCTTCCCACCTGCAAGATCAGCTCGACCGGGAGCAAAGAGATGATTCCGAAGGCCACCAGGCCGCTGGAAGTCAACACTCCCAGGAAGTTCCAGAAGCCCGACCAGACCACGGCAATGTGTGGCTCAAGCGAATGTGTATAGATGACGGTCGCGACCGCATTGGCGGTGTCGTGAAATCCATTGACGAACTCGAAGCCCAGGGCCACCAGCAGCGCGATGCCCAGCAGAACGTAAGGCATGATCGATGTGGCGTGCACCGTGGAAAGATCGGTGAGCAGGTGAAACGCGGAGTAGATGACCCCGACCAGCAGCACGATGCCGAAGCCGGCCATCCCAATCATTCCCGGACGCCGATTGAGTTTCGCCGCCAGCGCAGGTCGGGCTGTGGCCACTTCCAACAATCCAGCCGGTTCGCCATAAGATTCAGGATTCGGTGCTGTGGCCATAGGGAACAATCTCCTCAGTTTCGAATAGGTCTCAGGGTTGTGTGACAGGACCCCACCCAATGTTGCGAAACTATACGGAAAAATTGTTACGGCAATGTGAAAGCGTCGCGGATTCTGGCCGTTTGGCGGGTCCGTTCCTTTGACGGCATGGCAATACGCGCCATGTCCGTTTCATGAGGGAATCGTCGCTCAAACGTCGCTATTAGAAGTGAGGCGCAATGACCATTACCAGTCGCGCTCACCCACTTAAGGAGGACCACCATGACATCCACCAAGACCATCGCCCGGATCGCTCTCACCCTGCTGTGCCTAGCTCTTCTCACGTCCGCCAGCCTCGCTGCTACCAATCCGCTGGCCAATCCTCTTGGCATGGCCGTCGACGCCAAGGGGAACCTCTGGGTC
The DNA here is from genome assembly GCA_963778255.1 of uncultured Acidobacteriaceae bacterium. Classification (GTDB taxonomy): domain Bacteria; phylum Acidobacteriota; class Terriglobia; order Terriglobales; family Acidobacteriaceae; genus Acidiflorens. Next base: position 1,333 of record CAVZUP010000078.1, on the reverse strand, counting down.
GCCAATGGCGGTGGAGAGAACATTCTGGTTTTCAGTCCGGGCTATGCCCTGCAGAAGAAGGACACGATCACGCAAGGCGTCAGCGAACCGACCGGCGTTGCCTTTGATTCTCTTGGCAACCTCTGGGTATCCAACTATACCGGTACTGTCACCGAATACACGGACGGCGTGCTGGATCCTAATGCGACCATCGAAACCCCCGGCCAAACCGAAGCAATCGCCATCGATGGCCTCAACAATGTGTGGGTTGCGGACAACATTTACGGCGTCGGCGAACAGTCTCTGGCAGTATATGCACCGAGCCAGGTGTACGGTCCCGGAAACGACCAGCTCATGATGTTTGGCCCCTACCCAAGCAGCTTCTACGGAATCGGGGTTTCAGGTGGAGAGTTGATTTGGGGTGACGGTAACGAGCTGAACTTCGCTCCTGCGACAGTGGCCATCTTCACTGGCTCCGTCACCGGAACCTCCATCCCAGGCTCCAACGCAACCTATCTGGCCAGTGCCGCGAACGGTACGATCTACTTCGCCACCACGGGCAATGCGGTCAACTATACGGTACCCACCCAGCCCGGCATCGCGTATCCCTTTGTCGATCTGTCGTTTGCTCCCACGGGCATCGCGGTCGACAGCGTGCGCGGCCGGGTTTACATCTCCAACGGTAGCGGAAACTCGATCTCCGTCTACAGCCTGACGGGAACACTCTTGCACACGATTGAATAATGACTAGCGACGAATAGCGATCTGATTCGGCAGCCGATGATAACGATAGGGGCGTACCGCCAGGATTCAATGCTTCGCGGTTCGCCGCGGCTGCCGAAAAGCTGGCCGGGGATCCTTCTGCAAATCCGCCTGGCTTGCCTTCAGCAATGGTTCCCCTTCGCTCGAACGGCCGAGCGCGACCAGGCAAGTCCCCAAGGCGCTCTGGGCCTCGGCAATCTGCCAATCGAGCAGGGGAAACGGGGCGGATCGGGCGGATGCGAGGGTTTCGCGCAACAGAGGCTCCGCTTCCGCAGCTTTGCCTTCGGCCGTGAGCACTTCGCCCAGGCGCACCTCGGCGGTGATGAGATTGGGGTGTCCCGGAGAGAATTGCTTTTTGCGAATTGTCACTGCCTGGCGCAGCAGCGGCTCGGCGCTCGCCGGATCGCCCTGAAAGGCTTTGGCGTTGGCCAGATCGATGAGCACAGCCACAGCCTGCGGATTCTCTTCTCCGCCCAGCTTGTGGTCCACCTCGAGCGCCTGGCGCGCGTACTGCTCGGCGCCCGCGTAGTCTCCGCGATCGAATTGCAATATAGCAAGACCAACCGAACCAGTGGTGCTGCAGGCGAAGACT
>CAVZUP010000077.1:0-9689 GCA_963778255.1 uncultured Acidobacteriaceae bacterium | reverse complement strand
AATCAAGTTTTTCAGCAATCTGCTGAGCCCCTGGGAGCCGCCATCTCCCCCACCAAGCTATTCGGAAAGCTTCCCGTAACCCGCACATGCACGTGCTCCCCGTAGTAGCTCGACCCCCGCCGGAACCGTAAAGTTCATCACTTTAATCTGCGAAGTCCGCCCAATCCACTTTCCCCGCGCCGGATTCTTCCCTTCACCATCACTTCAAGCACCTGCCCACATGCTGCCGTTCCGCCGCGCCCCAATCTCCTTCTGCTTGTCGTTCACAACCGCCAGCCGCCGAACCTTTCCCGTCGGAATCGCGTCCTCCAACCCCAATGCCGGAGTGTTCGGCCGAGGCCAATTTAACGTAAACACGGAGTCTGCTCAACCTCATCCATCAGCGAAAGCGTCTCCAAAAATCCCGCTCCTCTCGCCCGGAAAGCCCACAATCAAATCGCTGGTCAGCGAAATATCGCGCCGAGCCGCCTTGACCCATGCGATGCGTTCCAGGTACTCATCCCGAGTGTAAAGCCGCTGCATGGCGTCCAAAACACGAGGGGACCCGCTCTGGACCGGCAAATGGACATGATCACAAAGCGCCGGAGTGGAATCAAGAACCTCAACAATATCCCGCCCAAAATCCCGAGGATGCGAAGTAGTAAACCGCACCCGCCAATCCCCTCCACCGAAGCGACCGCCTCTAGCAACTCGGCAAAGCTTTTCTTTCCATCGGGATCACGGTAAGAGTTCACGTTCTGCCCGAGCAGTTGAATTTCCGTGTACCCAAGGTCCACCAGCTGCCGCGCTTCGTGAAGAACCGAGGCAGATTCCGCGACCGCTCCTTCCCCGCGTATAAGGAACCACGCAGTAGGCGCAGAACTTGTCGCAGCCCTCAATATGGTGATATACCCGCGGTGCGGATTCGTGCGCGCCGTGTGCTCGTTTTTAAAGCCGCGTCGGTCATCCGATCGTCCAGCCCCGTAACCCGCTGCCCCGCTTCCAACTGCACCAGCATCGACGGAAGATTCCGGTAAGAACCCGCACACACCAAAGAAACGTACGGAGCCCGCTCGAAAATCTTCTCCCCCTCCTGCTGGGCCACGCACCCACCGCCAAACCGCTTCCCCTGGGCTACAAACTTCTTATAATCCGCCAGCCGGTTGAAGACCTTTTGCTCCGCCTTGTCGCGGATCGAGCAGGTGTTATACAGCACCAGCCCCGCCTCCTCCACCGTAGGAACCTGCCGATATCTTTCCCGCAAAAGCGTCCCCATGCCCTTCTCGGAGTCGTGCGCATTCATTCGGCACCTAAAGGTTTCCAGATAAACGTCTTGGAGGCGGAGTCCGACATGGAGTCAGTATAGCCCACGATTTTCGCGCGACTTTGGGTGGCGCAGCGATTTATCGCTGCGGTCAAGGCCTTATTTCGAGATCGGGGTGCCCCACTTCTCGCGCTTTCCGAGAAGTGGCTGCCGACGGAGGACACGGTCATCCATGGTAATGGCGGCCTGCGGACGGCCCGCTTTTGACGTAGTCGAAGATAGCACCGCGGTTGGCCTCCGCTAAAACATCGTCCACGGCGGGTCGCCGCATTCGAGAATCAGGCTAAAGTGCACGTGAAATCATCAAGATACGTATACATATATAAACGTCCCTACATTTATACCTGCACAAAATGTTTCACGTGAAACACTTACGCATCGCAGGCGGGGCCGCCGGAACCCTGTCGACTGTCTCCCCCCTCTCCACGAACGCCTGCATCCAGCCGACTACCCGGACCCAGCCCTGATAGTGGTTCTGGGCCTGTGCTACCCGAAAACCGCTGTGGCGTATACGGACCAGCGTCCCACCAGCCACCGCCTCAAGTTCCCAGCGGACGAGGGTTTGGACCGCCCCCGACCAGCTCGCAACCCACGTATAAGAAAGGAGGCGCGGCGGGTCGACCTCCACGTATTCGCCCCCTACATGGAATGGCTTGCCATCGGTATCGCTCACGCCATCCGACCGCCACTCGCCTCCGGGACGTACGTCGCCCCTCCAGCCGGTGTGGTGATAACCGCCTTTCTGGCCCCACCACTGCATCACCTGCCGGGGATCGGTGAGCGCTTGAAACACGCGCTCCGGGGGAGCGGCGATGTGGACTTCGCCCTGAATCGCATCCTGATCGTGAGAGATTGCCATGGTTGCCATGCTGGTCTATGCCTTTCCCGCTTCCGCGATCGCTTGAGGTTTTCGACCACGCCGATCCAGCCGCCGCTGTAATCCTTGCGCGCCGCCGGGTCCTGGGCGAGACCGCTATGCGTGACCTTCACGTGTGTGCCGGAGCGGTGGGCGTGAGCTCCACCGCACCAGCGTCTTCATCGCCGGACGATTCCAGTTGCCGAACCAGGTGTACGCCAAGAGCCGCGGCGGACGACGAACGATCTCGCCATGGCAACTGAATTCGCTCACGCCATCGACCTCGAAGTCGCCCTTCTCGGTGGCATAGCGTAGCCGCCACCGAGCCGGGCATCCATTCGCCAGAACTTGATCGGGCAACTCGTGCGTTCAACAGCGCGCGACTGGGCAGAGTTCGTTAGCGCTTCGAAGACACGGGCGGTTGGCGCCGCAATGTCGATCTCGGAGATAACCGCGTTCTGGTCGGGGCGCAACGATAGATTGGGCAGTCACTTATCGGGGAGTCGACATAAGAAGCCTCCGGTACCACAGCAGATGGTTAGCTACTTCCTACCTGCTCCACATGGAACACTTCCTTTGTGTTCCTTGCCGTGGTCCAGGAAGGTCCATTCTTCGATGTGATGGTTGGTGTCGGGCTCGGAGAAGGTCACGCGCTGCATGTGTCCGTCGCCGGGGCCGACGTCGGTGCCGTCAAAGAATTCGAAGTCGACCTATTTCGGATTCGACGCCACCAGCTTCATGCGCGGCTGGTTGCCCGCTCCGCAGTAGTGCGTCATGAGAAGGCGGTCGCCATCCATGTGGAACATGGTGATCATGTTTTCGGGGCCATTGTTTTTCGGATCATGGCCGTGGATCTCGCTCATCAGGCAGAGCCGCCGGCGGTCATGCGGAAGGTCACTTCGAGAGCCTCGCCCTGGAGTTCTTGCCAGCCCACTTCCCTTCCATTCCCTTCAGCAGATCGAAAGACTTGTGGGCGTCGGACTCGGCCAACGCGACGCTGGCAGAAGACTACGAGCGTGGTGATGACGACTGCTAGCTTGCTTACTTTCATGGATTCCTCCTCGAATTTATTTTCGTTGCCTGGGCCCTTTTGCTGACGGCTCGCGGGATTCGCGAGCGTATTCCAGTTCGACGAACGCTTTCAGATTGCCTAGATTCACCTGCCAGAAGCGGCGGTAGTGTTCGAGCCACGCATCGACGGCCTTGAGTGGCTCGGCATTGAGTTGGTAGACGCGATGGCGTCCGCTGCGGTTTCCACCACCAGACTTGCCTTCCGCAATTGGCGCAGGTGCTTGGAGATTGCGGGACGCGAAATGGGGAAGGCCTCGGCGATCTGGCCGGCGGGCTGCGCTCCCTGGCGCAAAAGGTCGAGAACGGCGCGCCGGGTGGATCGGCCAGAGCGTGGAACGTAGGTTCCGGCAGACGTAACCGATCGGTTCCGCATAATGCGTAACTATACGGTTACACGTTAGGTCGCGTCAAGAGGAAAATTCGGGTTGCCTCCTCCCAGCTTTTCGCTGAGGTGGGCGGCGATCAGCTTGCCGTGAAAGCGGCCATTTTCAATGAAGATTTCATTGGTCCGCGAGCCGGCGACGATCACTCCGGCAACGTAGATTCCCGGAATGTTCGATTCCAGATTTTCCGGATCACAGAAGGGACGCATCTGTTCCGAGGAAAGCTCGATCCCCACGCTGCGCAGAAAATCGTAATCGGGATGGTAGCCGGTGAGCGCGAAGACGAAATCGTTTTTCATGTGGAGTGTGCCCGATGAGGTGTGCAGCACGATCTCGTCGTGGGTGATCTCCTGCACGGTGGCATTGAAATGCGCCCTGATTTCTCCGGCTTTGATCCGGTTCTCGATGTCGGGACGCACCCAATATTTGACGTGGGGATGGATCTGCGATCCGCGATGGACAAGCGTGACGCGAGCGCCGTGGCGCCACAAGTCCAGAGCGGCTTCGGCGGCGGAATTCTTGCCGCCGATCACCACCACGTCGGTATCGAAATACGGATGCGGCTCGCGATAGTAATGAAAGACCTTGTCGAGGTCTTCACCGGGAACGCCCAACTGGTTGGCCAAATCGTAATAGCCGGTGGCCAGCACGATCTTGCGGGCGCGGTAGTCGTGAACGCCGTCATGACGATTACTTGTGGTGACGCGAAAATTGTTGTCTTCTCCCGTGATGGTCTTAACCCATTCGTACTGCCGAATGTCCAACCGATAATGCTCGGCGACACGCCGGTAATATTCGAGGGCTTCGAGCCCGCCTTCGAAAGGCACGTGCGCGGCCCGGCTTTTGCATCACCGGCGTGTCGCCGAGCATTATCGGTTGGACATTCGGCAGTACGAATGGGTTAAGACCATCACGGGAGAAGACAACAATTTTCGCGTCACCACAAGTAATCGTCATGACGGCGTTCACGACTACCGCGCCCGCAAGATCGTGCTGGCCACCGGCTATTACGATTTGGCCAACCAGTTGGGCGTTCCCGGTGAAGACCTCGACAAGGTCTTTCATTACTATCGCGAGCCGCATCCGTATTTCGATACCGACGTGGTGGTGATCGGCGGCAAGAATTCCGCCGCCGAAGCCGCTAGGTACTGTGGTGCTACGGCGCTCGCGTCACGCTTGTCCATCGCGGATCGCAGATCCATCCCCACGTCAAATATTGGGTGCGTCCCGACATCGATAAGAATTGCGGATCAAAGCCGGAGAAATCAGGGCGCATTTCAATGCCACCGTGCAGGAGATCACCCACGACGAGATCGTGCTGCACACCTCATCGGGCACACTCCACATGAAAAACGATTTCGTCTTCGCGCTCACCGGCTACCATCCCGATTACGATTTTCTGCGCAGCGTGGGGATCGAGCTTTCCTCGGAACAGATGCGTCCCTTCTGTGATCCGGAAAATCTGGAATCGAACATTCCGGGAATCTACGTTGCCGGAGTGATCGTCGCCGGCTCGCGGACCAATGAAATCTTCATTGAAAATGGCCGCTTTCACGGCAAGCTGATCGCCGCCCACCTCAGCGAAAAGCTGGGAGGAGGCAACCCGAATTTTCCTCTTGACGCGACCTAACGTGTAACCGTATAGTTACGCATTATGCGGAACCGATCGGTTACATATCTGCCGGAACCTACGTTCCACGCTCTGGCCGATCCCACCCGGCGCGCCGTTCTCGACCTTTTGCGCCAGGGAGCGCAGCCCGCCGGCCAGATCGCCGAGGCCTTCCCCATTTCGCGTCCCGCAATCTCCAAGCACCTGCGCCAATTGCGGAAGGCAAGTCTGGTGGTGGAAACCCGCAGCGGACGCCATCGCGTCTACCAACTCAATGCCGAGCCACTCAAGGCCGTCGATGCGTGGCTCGAACACTACCGCCGCTTCTGGCAGGTGAATCTAGGCAATCTGAAAGCGTTCGTCGAACTGGAATACGCTCGCGAGTCCCGCGAGCCGTCAGCAAAAGGGCCCAGGCAACGAAAATAAATTCGAGGAGGAATCCATGAAAGTAAGCAAGCTAGCAGTCGTTATCACCCGCCCGTATCTTCTCCGCCAGCGTCGCCTTGCCGGTCCGCCGCCCACAGTCTTCTCTGCTGAAGGGAATGGAAGGGAAGTGGGCTGGCAAGAACTCCCAGGGCGAGGCTCTCGAAGCGACCTTCCGCATGACCGCCGGCGGCTCTGCTCTGATGAGCGAGATCCACGGCCATGATCCGAAAAACAATGGCCCCGAAAACATGATCACCATGTTCCACATGGATGGCGACCGCCTTCTCATGACGCACTACTGCGGAGCGGGCAACCAGCCGCGCATGAAGCTGGTGGCGTCGAATCCGAAATCGGTCGACTTCGAATTCTTTGACGGCACAACTTCGGCCCCGGCGACGGACACATGCAGCGCGTGACCTTCTCCCAGCCCGACGCCGACCATCACATCGAAGAATGGACCTTCCTGGACCACGGCAAGGAACACAAGGAAGTGTTCATGCTGGAGCGGGTGAAGTAGCTAACCATCTGCTGTCGTACCGGAGGCTTCTTATGTCGACTGCCCGATCACTGACTGCCCAATCTATGATTACGCCCGACCAGAACGCGGTTATCTCCGAGATCGACATTGCGGCGCCAACCGCCCGTGTCTTCGAAGCGCTAACCAACTCTGCCCAGCTCGCGCGCTGGTTCAACGACACGAGTTGCCCGATCAAGTTCTGGCGAATGGATGCCCGGCTCGGTGGCAGCTACAGCTATGCCACCGAGAAGGGCAACTTCGAGGTCAATGGCGTGAGCGAATTCAGTTGCCATGGCGAGATCGTTGAGTTCGATCCGCCGCGGCTCTTGGCGTACACCTGGTTCGGCAACTGGCATATCGATCCGGCGATGAAGACGCTGGTGCGGTGGGAACTCACGCCCACCGCCTCCGGCACACACGTGAAGGTCACGCATAGCGGCCTCGCCCAGGACCCGGCGGCGCGCAAGGATTACAGCGGCGGCTGGATCGGCGTGGTCGAAAACCTCAAGCGATTCGCGGAAGCGGGAAAGGCATAGACCAGCATGGCAACCATGGCAATCTCTCACGATCAGGATGCGATTCAGGGCGAAGTCCACATCGCCGCTCCCCCGGAGCGCGTGTTTCAAGCGCTCACCGATCCCCGGCAGGTGATGCAGTGGTGGGGCCAGAAAGGCGGTTATCACCACACCGGCTGGAGGGGCGACGTACGTCCCGGAGGCGAGTGGCGGTCGGATGGCGTGAGCGATACCGATGGCAAGCCATTCCATGTAGGGGGCGAATACGTGGAGGTCGACCCGCCGCGCCTCCTTTCTTATACGTGGGTTGCGAGCTGGTCGGGGGCGGTCCAAACCCTCGTCCGCTGGGAACTTGAGGCGGTGGCTGGTGGGACGCTGGTCCGTATACGCCACAGCGGTTTTGCCGGGGCTCCGGCGCAGGCCCAGAACCACTATCAGGGCTGGGTCCGGGTCGTCGGCTGGATGCAGGCGTTCGTGGAGAGGGGGGAGACGGTCGACACCCGTCCGGCGGCCCCGCCTGCGAATGCGTAAGTGTTTCACGTGAAACATTTTGTGCAGGTATAAATGTAGGTACGTTTATATATGTATACGTATCTTGATGATTTCACGTGCACTTTAGCCTGATTCTCGAATGCGGCGACCCGCCGTGGACGATGTTTTAGCGGAGGCCGACCGCGGTGCTATCTTCGACTACGTCAAAAGCGGGCAGTCCGCAGGCCGCCATTACCATGGATGACCGTGTCCTCCAGTCGGCAGCCCACTTCTCGGAAAGCGCGAGAAGTGGGGCACCCCGATCTCGAAATAAGGCCTTGACCGCAGCGATAAATCGCTGCGCCACCCAAAGTCACGCGAGAATCGTGGTTTATACTGACTCCATGTCGGACTCCGCCTCCAAGACGTTTTATCTGGAAACCTTTGGGTGCCAGATGAATGCGCACGACTCCGAGAAGGTCGTGGGGACGCTTTTGCGGGAGGGGTATCGGCAGGTTCCTACGGTGGAGGAGGCGGGGCTGGTGCTGTATAACACCTGCTCGATCCGCGACAAGGCGGAGCAGAAGGTCTTCAACCGGCTGGCGGATTATAAGAAGTTTGTAGCCCAGGGGAAGCGGTTTGGCGTGCTGGGGTGCGTGGCCCAGCAGGAGGGGGAGAAGATTTTTGAGCGGGCTCCGTACGTTTCTTTGGTGTGCGGGTCGGCTTCTTACCGGAATCTTCCGTCGATGCTGGTGCAGTTGGAAGCGGGGCAGCGGGTTACGGGGCTGGACGATCGGATGACCGACGCGTGCTTTGAGACCGAGTACACGGCGCGCACGAATCCGCACCGCGGGTATATCACCATTATTGAGGGCTGCGACAAGTTCTGCGCCTACTGCGTGGTTCCTTATACGCGGGGGAAGGAGCGGTCGCGGACATCTGCCTCGGTTCTTCACGAAGCGCGGCAGCTGGTGGACCTTGGGTACACGGAAATTCAACTGCTCGGGCAGAACGTGAACTCTTACCGTGATCCCGATGGAAAGAAAAGCTTTGCCGAGTTGCTAGAGGCGGTCGCTTCGGTGGAGGGGATTCGGCGGGTGCGGTTTACTACTTCGCATCCTCGGGATTTTGGGCGGGATATTGTTGAGGTTCTTGATTCCACTCCGGCGCTTTGTGATCATGTCCATTTGCCGGTCCAGAGCGGGTCCACTCGTGTTTTGGACGCCATGCAGCGGCTTTACACTCGGGATGAGTACCTGGAACGCATCGCATGGGTCAAGGCGGCTCGGCGCGATATTTCGCTGACCAGCGATTTGATTGTGGGCTTTCCGGGCGAGACGGAGCGGGAGTTTTTGGAGACGCTTTCGCTGATGGATGAGGTTGAGTACGACTCCGTGTTTACGTTTAAGTATTCGCCTCGGCCGAACACTCCGGCATTGGGGTTGGAGGACGCGATTCCGGACGGGGAGAAGGTTCGGCGGCTGGCGGTTGTGAACGACAAGCAGAAGGAGATTGGGGCGCGGCGGAATCGGCGGCATGTTGGGCAGGTGCTTGAAGTGATGGTGGAAGGGAAGAATCCGGCGCGGGGACAGTGGATTGGGCGGACTTCGCAGATTAAAGTGATGAACTTTACGGTTCCGGCGGGGGTCGAGCTTACTACGGGGAGCTACGTGCATGTGCGGGTTACGGGAAGCTTTCCGAATAGCTTGGTGGGGGAGATGGCGGCTCCCAGGGGCTCAGCAGATTGCTGAAAAACTTGATTGCGCGCCGGCTCACTCCCTCAGCGGCTAAAGCCGCACTGAAAATAGGGTTTTTATCGCAGCGGTAAACCGCTGCGCCACCCAAAGGCAAGACCAAAAGGCAAGACCAGGAGCGAGTTTTAGGGTTTGCGGGTTGAGGCTTATATGGAAGTTGAGATGAAAATTCGCGGGCTCATGATGGATCCGGTGTCGAACATGCCGATTGTGCTGCTTAAGGATGTGGGCAGCGATACGGTGCTCCCCATCTGGGTGGGCGTTTATGAAGCTAATGCCATCGCGCTGGAGATTGAAAAGGTGAGCACGCCGCGTCCCATGACTCACGACCTGATCAAGAGTGTGCTCACGGGCCTGGACGCGCTGGTGCACAAAGTCGTGGTCACGGAGCTGAAAGACGATACTTTCTACGCCGTGATCTGGCTGGAGCGGGATGGGCATGTGGTCAGCATCGACTCGCGTCCATCGGATGCTTTGGCGCTGGCGCTGCGCGTGGATTGCCCGATCTTCGTCGAAGACGAGGTGCTGAAGAACTCGAAACAGGCCACTAATCCCGTGCCGGCGGTTAGCAGCGAGGAACTCCGCAAGTGGCTGGAGGATCTCGGCGATGACGACCTGGGCAAATACAAGATGTAAGGGGAGCTTTCAGCTCTCAGCTGTCAGCTCTCAGTTTTACGGCCGCAAGGTTGCGATGAGACCGTTTTCTGCTGCTTTCGGCGTGTTTCTTTTCTTCTACTTCATCTTCTCGGGCTTGACGGCTTCGCCGGTTTCCGCGCAGACCGGA
>CAVZUP010000076.1:0-4581 GCA_963778255.1 uncultured Acidobacteriaceae bacterium | reverse complement strand
TATGTTGTGCCTGTGCTCAACAGACGTATTGCTCTGGCTGCGCACGCAACATCCCGGGGCGGAGGATTCCACTTCTTCGTTTTTGAGTCCTGTGGCGCAGGCGGTGCTTGAACTTCTGAAGCAACGAGGGGCGCTGTTTTTCCCCGACATGGTGCGCGCCACGGGCCGTCTCAAGGCAGAAATCGAAACCGGATTGTGGGAATTGGTTGCCGCGGGTCTGGTGACCGCCGATGGATTCGAAAACCTGCGCGCCTTGGTGACGCCGAAAAGCGCGTCTGACAGAGGGAGTGGAAAGCTTCGGCGGCCGCGTCATGCTCCGGGACGGTGGTCGCTGCTGCAGACTGAGGGCGCGGACCGCGACCGCAGCGTCGAATCCTGTTGCTGGATGTTGTTGCGGCGCTATGGCGTGGTTTTCCGCGACCTGCTGGTGCGCGAGACCAATTTGCCGCGCTGGCGAGAGTTGCAGATCGGCTATCGTCGTCTAGAAGATCGCGGCGAAGTGCGCGGCGGGCGTTTCGTGGATGGATTTCTGGGCGAGCAGTTCGCGCTTCCCGTCGCGGTCGAATCATTGCGCGCGCAGCGCAAGCTGCCACAGAGCACCCAGGGCGAGCGCATCGTTATTGCGGCTGCCGATCCGCTGAATCTGGTGGGCATCGTGGTTCCCGGCGAGCGCATTCCGGCGATTTCAGGGAAGAGCGTGACGTTCCGCGATGGCGCGTGGGACGCGGAAGATGCGCTGCAGGCGTCTGGCTATTAGCTTCTGGCTACTGGTACCCTTGCAACAATCAACTTGTTCACGGCAGCTTCAATTTCAGTAGCACTTGTGGATTCAAATACACGCCCTGCCAGCGCACGGCCAGATGCAGGTGTGGACCGGTGGCGCGCCCGGTGCCTCCGCTTAGCCCGAGCGGCTGGCCTTTCTCGACATCGTCGCCTTCTTTGACGTTAAATTTCGACAGGTGGAGATAGAGCGTCAGCAGGCCTTGCCCGTGGTCGATCACCACGCAATTGCCTTCAAAGAACAAGGGCCGCGCCAGGATCACGCGCCCGCGATTCACAGCGGCGACTGGGGTTCCGGCGGGCACGCGGAAATCGAGGCCCTGATGGGTACTCTCGACCGAGCCGTTGAAGACGCGCTCGACTCCGAATACGTCGGAGATCGCGGCCGTCACCGGCGCGGCGAACGAGCCTTTCCACTCGCGAGCGGGGCTGAGAGTCTTGAACGCCTCGGCTTTTGTTTCCTTGTCTTGCTCGATCTGGTGCTGATCCTCGGGGCTGGGCGCGGTGTAGCGAGTGGGCACCTTCAATTGCACGCGCGGATAGCGATGGTGTTCCACGCGAATGTTCTTTTCGAAGGAGAGCGCTTGTCCGGCGTACTGTTCAGTGGATTGCCCAGTCGAAGCCTCGGCCTGAAGCTGTAGGGAATAGGTTCCCGGCTTGGTTTCCAGACTAACTCCGGCGAGAACGAACCATGATTTGTGGCTGGCGTCGAAGCTGAACGCGATCTCGTGACCGAGCCACGTGCCCGAAAGCGTGCGGAGCGGCTGCGGTGGGGTGACTCGGAACAGGACTGGCGTTCCGTTGACCAGGCGGACCGGTTCGTTGACGACAGTCCAGTGCGCAGTCGTTGCCGCCAATGAATGCGCGGCTAGGGCAAAGAGCACGAACGCAATCCGTGCAACGGAATCGAGGAGGCGTTCGCGCATCGCGGATTCAGGCTAGCATAATCAGCGGCGTTGTTATGTCCGCGTCCGAACGGAATCCGAAGGCAGCTTGTTGAAGTCGCTGATCGAATTCCGTCCGGTCCGGGAGTCTATTGCTGCCGCTACTTCTTCTTTTCTTCCTTGGGTGGAGCTGATTTTTCCTGCGCTGGCTTGGCCGCCGGTTGGGGCTTGGCCTGCCAATTCTTGTATTTTGTTTCTTCGTCGCGCGCTTGCGTCTCGCTCTTGGGCTGCACGGGCGGAGCGGGCCGGGCTTGGGGATGCGACCATCCTTGTTGTTGCTGCTGTTGTTGCTGATTCGCCGCGTTGTTGGCCGCGGGTTGAGGAGCGCGCGCTGGTTGCGGCCGTGTCACCTCCGGTTGGGGCGCTGGTTGAACCGGGCGCTGAACTGGAGTTGGCTCGGCGTGGGGAATCGGCACTTCTGGGCGGCTCGTCGTTTCCGGCCTGGTGGTTGCGGGCTGGCTGACCGGGCGATTGGCCTGGGTCAGGGGCGCTGCCGGACGCACGAGGAGCTTGTCCTGCCGTTGTGTGAACGGTGTGGGCGGCTGCGATGGTGCGTGCTGCGCCACAACTTGCCGATTGACTACGGCTCGCGGAGGCGCGAACGTGGTCGGCTTTCCCGCTCCCATCACGCTGCCTCGGACGGGCTCGACGCCACTCATGTGGCTGATGGGCGCTTGCGCGATCTCCCGCGGCTCAACCGTTACAACGTTGTGCGCCACCGGACGCGCATTCGCGAAGGTATCGCGAGATACGGCAGTCACAGCGGTAGTCTGGTTGACGTAAGTAATGCGATTGACCGTCGTATTGTTGATGTTCGTGGTTGTGTAATTGTTATAAACGTTTGTCACCCTGGTTACATTCACGACCGTGTTCGTAACATTGACCTGGGTCACATAAGCCCGACTTACGTGATAAGACGGGACAAAAACCTCGCCCGGTCCCAGCGGGAACCACGCCACGCCCACGCCTCCGCCGAAGGCGGAGAAATGGAATCCGGCTGGACCGCCGACAAAAGCTACGAGTGCGGGGGCATAGACGGGATGCACGGCGACCGGTCCGGGAACCCACGCCCAGCGGGCGCCAATCTGGCACCAGCGGCCGTAGTGAAAGGGAGCGAATCCCCAGGGCGCATCATCAACCCAGGTCCATCCCCAGGGTGCGACCCAAACCCAATGACCATAGCGATAGGGCGCCCAGCCCACGGGAACGGCGGTGGGATACCAGACCGGGCCGTAGCCTCCGGCATAGGACCAGTCTCCGTTACCGTCGAGATCTTCGTAGCCGGTCATTTCCGGAGATACGTAGTTCGCCGTTTGCGATTGATCTTCGCGGCGGTCACGAGCGAATGCCCAGCTGGTGAAGTCGTCAGCGGAGGGAAGCGGATCGATATCGTAATTGAGCGGCTGATCCTGGTCGCCGATGAAGCTGGCCGACTGATTGGCCAGAATGTCGAAACTGTTGCCGCCGCCGACGGCTTGGCCGCGGCCCTGGTAGACATCCACGATTGTGGTTCGGCCGTCGGGCTGAACATCCACGCGATATTCGCCGGTGCGCTGCACCATGAAAGCGAGATTGGGAGTGTCGATTTCGACCGTGTCGCCGTCGTCGAAGTGACGCACACCCACCAGCGCCGAACCTTGCGCCAGCCGCAGTTGCAGCACCTGGTCGTCGAGTTCGAGGAAGGTGAGACTGGTCTCACTGCCGAGGCGGATCGAGGTTGAGCCCATGTGCAATTCGGCGCGCGAGTTTTGATCGGTCCACAGATTATCGCCGGTGGTCAGCGGACGATTGGGGACGGCGTCGACCCAGTCGCCTTCTCCGCCGGGTTGAAAGGAAACAGAACCTTGCACGAAGTTCATGCGGGCGACACGGGCCGGAGGATCGTTTTGCGGGGCGTCGGAATCGTCCTGGGCCCGGCTCCGGGCCGGCAACAGAAAGAAGCAAAGAGTAAGAACGGCGCAGAACGGCCATATCCAAGCTTTTTGGCGGTTCACGATAAGTAGCCTCCAGGGGGAAATAGATGTTCAGGTACATTAAACACCATCACGCGGCATATGTTGCGCTCGCGGGGTTGGGCATGGACTGGGCCGGGGACCGCAAATCGAGCGCAAACCGCTGGACGGGTGCGGTATTCAGCCGGTAGAGTGAAAATCGCTTGAAAACGATGCGCTGGTGAAGACCGCAGGTGAAAACATGGAACGTGTGATTCTTCGTGGCCTGGTGGCGATACTGGTTTTGCTGGCGGTGACTTACGTGGGCGACTATTGTTCGCTGCGCTACCAGATTCCCGGCGGGCGGCCGCAGTTCGGGCAGGTTAAGGTGAACGTTCTTTACGTCATCCACGTGAAGGGCGCGAAGATTCAATACGAGCCCGGGCCGCTGGAAACGGATACCTGCTCCCATTCGCTGTTCCCGCAGTATGGATACAACCCCTGCTGGTACGTTAGCCGCCACACCGACAAACTTATCGACATTTAACCGGCAAAGAACTTTTACGCGTAGCGCTGGCGCATGAAATCGCCAATCGCCGCGTAGGCGGCGGTCAGTGTTTTTTCATCGGGCAGAAAAACGATGCGGAAGTGCTTCGTTCCGGGACGCTGGCCGAAGCCGGAACCGTGGACGACGGTGACGTGCTTCTGGCGAATCAGTTCGGTGACAAAGACGCTGTCGTCTTCCGGAATGTCGATGCTGGGGTAGGCGTAAAAAGCTCCGCGGGGCGCAACGCAACTGACACGCGGGGTTTCTCCGCACCACTTCATGGTCAGATCGCGGCGGCTGCGCAGCTTGCGTTTGACTTCGATGAGGTGATCCTGCGGGCCTTCGAGCGCGGGCTTGACGGCGTACTGCTCGGGATGAT
>CAVZUP010000075.1:0-10102 GCA_963778255.1 uncultured Acidobacteriaceae bacterium | reverse complement strand
TCAGTTGTCCGGCTGGAGGTCCCAGCGAGAGCGTTCTTTCCGGCATCGCTTTTTACCGCAACCACGAACCCAACGTTGACCCGGCAACCATTATGCCCGAGAAATCCAGTTCAGGTCGTCGGGACATCCGGAGCTCCATAGAATGGGATTCGCGACCAGTGGTTAAGTTTCAGTCTGGTTACAAAGATGGCAACCCCGGCACAAGCCCCGCCAGTTATGGGAATTTATGCCCGGTTCTCCACAGGTTTCCACTTGCTTGCCACTTGCATTCCCGTCTGCAAGTTGCGGATAATCAAGGGCGAGAGTTGGAACGCCGTGTATCGTTACAGCCGCGCAGACCTGCTGCGTATTCTTCGGCTTGTTCCTCGCCAGCTTCAGACCTGGGAGAAGGCGGGACTGGTGACGGCGGCCGAGGATTACTCTTTTTTCGATCTGGTGCAAATCAAGAAGGTGCGCGACCTGTGCGCGCAGCGGGTACGCCCGGCGGTCATCCGGCAATCGCTGGAAGCGATGCAGAAGCAGGTGGCCGGGATGGAGAATCCGCTGCTTGAAGCCAGCGTCTACCAAAGCGGACGCCGCGTCGCGTTCCGGCACCAGGGACGGCTGGTTGAGCCCATCGCCGGACAGTTCATGTTCGATTTTTCGTCCGAAGAAAATAAAGTGGT
The DNA here is from genome assembly GCA_963778255.1 of uncultured Acidobacteriaceae bacterium. Lineage (GTDB taxonomy): Bacteria > Acidobacteriota > Terriglobia > Terriglobales > Acidobacteriaceae > Acidiflorens. The sequence continues at coordinate 9,437 of CAVZUP010000075.1, read as the reverse complement.
GAGCAGCCCTCCGCGTGGCGGACCGGAACTGGTGATTACCGACGTCGCCGACTTGTTTGCGCGCGGGATCACGCTGGAAGAAGACCCCTCCACGCAGAGCGAGGCGATCGCTATCTATTTGAAGGTGGTCGATATGGACCCTACACACGCCGCCGCGCACATCAATCTGGGCACGCTTTACTACAACCGGCAGGAATACGCGCTTGCCGAGAGGCACTATCGTTCGGCGATCCAGATCGATCCGCGGTATGCGCTTGCCTATTTCGATCTGGGCAATGTGCTCGACGAAACGGGACGCGTCGAGGAAGCGATCAACACTTATAAGACTGCGATTCAACTCGCGCCCACCTACGCGGACGCGCACTACAATATCGCGCTGGCCTACGAGAAGATTCGCGAACCGCGCAAGGCGCTGCAACACTGGCGCTCTTATGTGAAGCTCGACACCACCGGACCCTGGACGGTGCACGCCAAACATCAGATTGAGCGGATTCTGCAGGGCGACAGCCTGAAGCTGGTGCACTCCCGCAAGGCGAATTGAAGATCGATCTTAGCTCTTCGCTTTTTGCTTCTAGCCAAGTGCCGACTTTTCCCGAGTTATGCCCAGACTTTATCTTTGAGATACAGGAGAACACGGATGAAGCTCTATCGCCGGATTTTGACGCTGACACTCGTCGCCGCGATGCTCGGGTCGAGCGCGGTGTGTTTTAGCCAGGCGGCTACGAAAGAGAAGGCGATTTACGACGAAAGCGCCGATGCGCACGCTGAAATCAAAGAGGCGTTGCAGAAGGCCACGGCGGAACACAAGCGCGTCATCCTCGTGTTTGGCGCCAACTGGTGCTTTGACTGTCATGTGCTCGACAAGGCTTTCCATAGTGTGGACCTGGCGCCGATCGTCGCCGCCAACTATGAAGTGGTGCATGTGGACATCGGAAAAGGAGAGAAGAACCAGGACCTGATGACGAAGTACGAGGTTCCGATGAAGCGCGGCATTCCGGGGCTGGCCGTGCTCGATGGCGACGGGAAACTGATCTACAGCCAGAAAAACGGCGAGTTTGAGAATGCGCGGGCGCTCACGCCGGAAGATTTTCGGGCCTTCCTGAATAAGTGGAAACCGTGAGCGCCGCGCCGTGAGAAGCGAATCGGTCAAGTGCTCGAATCACGGCAGTGTCCGACGAGCATTTGACAAATGCTTGTCATGACGACTAACGTCGCCCCATGTCTCGCGGTTTACCAGCAAAGGGTCTGCAAGCGGAACTCAAACAAAACATTCCATTCAACAGCCGCGAACAGGAAGCTTATCTAGCCTTGTTGCGGACGGCTGACGCGCTGCAGGCGCAGGTCGAGGGCTGGCTCAAGGAATTCGGGCTTACGGGCACGCAGTACAACGCTTTGCGCATCCTACGCGGGGCTGGGCCGGAGGGGTTGCCCTGCCGCGAGATTGGCGAGCGCATGATCACCCACGATCCCGACATTACGCGGCTGCTCAATCGCCTGGAAGATCGCGGCCTGGTGGAGCGCACACGCGACCGGCACGATCGCCGCATCATCTATGGGAAGATCACCGCTGCCGGGCTGAAGCTCTTACGCGAAATGGATGGGCCAATCGAAAAGCGTAACCGCGAGATGCTTCTCCATGTGGGGCAGGAAAAGTTGAAACGGCTGATTGAGCTGCTGGAACTGGTGCGGGGCGGGAGTTCTCACCGCCTAGACGCGGAGAACGCCGAGTAAGGTCTTCTGGCGCTATTTCGCCCGTTTTACCGCGTTGTTCCTGCCGCGCGCAGCACTCTTCTTCGTAACCGTTTTTTCCGGAAAAACGCGCGCGAAAATCTTGTCGATGTTCTTGAGCTGGCGCTTCAGGTCGAAGGCGCGCTCGATCTTTGCTTTAGGCACTCGTCCGCGAATCTCGGGATCGTTCACGACCAACTCGTGGAAATCGAGGTTCTCTTTCCAGGCGCGCATGGCGTGGCTCTGCACCAGGCGGTAGGCGTCCTCGCGGGAGACGCCGCTCTCGACTAAATCGAGCAACAATTGTCCGCTGAAGACCAGGCCGCGCGTGCTTTCGAGATTCGCCATCATGCGCTCGGGATAGACGAACATGGTCTCGATCAGATTGGCGGTCTTGTTCAGCAGGTAGTCGGCTAGCGTGGTTGAGTCGGGGATGATGACGCGCTCGGCCGAAGAGTGGGAAATGTCGCGCTCGTGCCACAGGGCTACGTTTTCGAATCCGGCCTGCGCGTTGGAGCGCACCACGCGCGACAATCCGCTGATCTGTTCGCAGGTCACGGGATTGCGCTTGTGCGGCATGGCTGACGAGCCCTTTTGCTTATCGCTGAAGAACTCTTCGGCCTCGCGGACTTCGGTGCGCTGCAGATGGCGGATTTCGGTGGCGATCTTGTCGAGCGTCGAGGCGATGGTGGCGAGCGTGGCCAGGTACTGCGCGTGGCGGTCGCGCTGAATTACCTGCGACGATACCGCGGCAGCCTTCAATCCCAGGCGGGCGCACATTTTTTCTTCCAACTCGGGCGTTAAGTGGGCGAACGTTCCTACCGCGCCTGAGAATTTGCCTACGCGCAGATCCTCGGTGGCGGCTTGGAAGCGGGCGATGTTGCGCTGTGTCTCGGAATACCAGTTGGCGATCTTGAAGCCGAAGGTTATGGGCTCGGCGTGGACGCCGTGGGTGCGTCCGATCATGGGCGTGTCTTTGAATTCCCAGGCGCGGCGTTCGAGCACCTCGGCCAGACGTTCAAGATCGCCGGCGATCTGCGACGAGGCTTGCTGAATGAGCAACGCCTGCGCGGTATCGACCACATCGTTGGACGTCAGGCCATAGTGGAACCAGCGAGCGTGCGGGCCTACGATCTCAGCCACGGCGGTGGTGAAGGCGATGACGTCGTGCTTGACCTCGGCTTCGATCTGGAAGATGCGGTCGACGTTGAAGTCGGCGCGCGCGCGGATCGCCTTAGCGGCTTCTTTCGGCACGATGCCGGCGGCGGCCAGGGTTTCCGTGGCGGCGACTTCGACTGCCAGCCAGGTGCGGAAGCGATTTTCGTCGCTCCAGATGCGAGCCATTTCGGGCCGGGTGTAGCGTGGAATCACGGTGGTTTCTCCTGAGGGGGAACTGGGGATTGTAAATCAGATGAGGACATCGGGTCATTGGGTGATCGGGCCATCCGGTCATCTAAGGTCAAGTGCTCTTGACTTTCGATCGCCTGATGGCCCGATCACCCAATGACCCGATGTCTTTTGCTAGTCCACCGTATGCTTTGCCGTGTAGCCGTCGCGTGCGTAGACAACGTACTTCACTTCCTTGCCCTTCTGGTCGCGAACTTTTAAGGTACCGCCATCTGGCGCCTGGAGTTCGACTTTCAGCTTGCGGTAGGTGCCATCGAGCTTGGCGTTGGTGGGGTGGTAAGTGATGGTGTACTGGTTGCGGATGTCGGCCGCGATGTCGTGGAAGAGTTCGGGGAGTTCACCTTCGAAGCGCGGGAAGTAGGCCCGTCCGCCGGTGAGGTGAGCGAAGGTGTTGAGTTGGTTGTCGGCCTGCAGCCAATCGACTTGCTGAATTCCGCCGGCGCGGCCGCGCGCATCCATCATTTCGCGCCACTGCCATCCGATGCTGATGGCGTAGATGGTCACATCTTTGGTGGACTTGACCTTCTTGATGATCTGATCGAGCGTCAGTTTGCTGAAGGTGTCGCGTCCGGAGGAAACCAGGATGATGTACTTCTTCCCGTCGATACGATCGCACCGGTCGAGAGTGTCGAAAAGCGCGTCGAAGAGGTTACGCTCCGAGAACCCCGGGATGCGCAGCATATTCAACGCGCCCATCACGGCGCGCTTGTCTTGCGTAAAGTCGACCAGAATCTGCGGTTTCATGTCGTAGGAAACCACGGCGACCCAGTCGTCTTTCTTAAGTCCGCTGGCGAAGGTGTAGGAAGCATTGAGCGCGTCATACATATAACGCAGGTTGGTGGAGGCATACTCGACCAGCAACACGGCCGTGATTGGAGCCTCGGTCTGGTTGAAGCTGGCAATCTGCTGGGGCGCGCCATCTTCCATGATCTTGAAATTTTCTTTCTTCAGGCCGGGGATGGTCTGGCCGTCTTTGGTGGTCACCAGCACGTCGAGGTTCACGACGGGCACGTTGACCGAGATCGAGTAGTCGGGCATGTTCTCAATCTTTTTCGGTTTTTCGGGAGCCGGGGGCGGCGGCGCTTCCTTTTTCTTGGGGATCACGTAGGGGCCGACGTCGTTGGCGGGGCCACCGGCTTCGGGTGGCGCCTCCTGCTGATTGGGATTTGACGGCGGTTGTTGCGAGGTGCTTTGGGCCTGTGCCGGGAAGGTAGCGGCAAGCATCCAAAAAAGTAGAATCGCCAACAGGATCAAACGCTTACAGGCAACCGCCGGAGCGCGGTTTTGACCGCCAAATACGCCACAAGTCATGGGGGAAGTCCTCGAAAACTCCTGTGCTAGTATAGATGCAAGAACTCTGCGGTGGGGATATTTTGCGGGCCTTGAGAAACGGCGCCTCTCCTGGCAAAACCTTCTGAAAGCGCGCGGAGTCTAAGCAAGCGAAGGGTCATTTTCCGACCTCCGGGGCTGTTCATGAGAAACACCGCACGCTCACTCGCCACCCTTTTGTTTTTATTGTCCTCGGTCTGGGCTAACGCGCAAGACAAGCCCACGACGGCCGCCATTTCCTCGGCAATCGTCTCTCCAGCAATCATGCCGCTTGATCAGATTCACGAGGGCATGAAAGGGACGGCGCTCACGGTGTTCCAGGGCGTGAAGCCGGAAGCGATGGACGTGGAAGTTCTGGGCGTGATGCGGAATGTCAACGGGCCCAAGGGCGACATCATCCTGGTGCGCCTGCATGGCACCAAGCCGGAATATACCGGCGTGGTTGCCGGGATGAGCGGCAGCCCAGTTTATTTCGACGGCAAGCTGGCGGGCGCGCTCGCCTTCCGCATCGGCGAATTTTCGAAGGAGCCGATCGCGGGCGTGACGCCGATCGAGGAGATGCTGGAGATTAACGCGCTCGATCATAGTACGGCACGAGGTTCGGGGCGAGGTTCGGGACAAGGTCCGGGACAAGGTCCGGAGCCGATGCGGGCGAGTGTCGACGACGCCAGTGCTTCCAGTCAGAATTTGGCCACGCCTAGCGCCAGCCCCGGCGAGGGTTCGGCGCTTCCGGTCCAGAGTTCTCCGCAGAGTTACAGCAACTATCTGAAGCCTATCGAAACTCCTCTGGTGTTCAACGGATTTTCCGAAGATACCTTGCAGCGCTACTCGGCGCAGTTTGCGGCGGCAGGTATTGTCCCGGTGATGGGCATTGGCTCGGCGAGCGATCGCAAGCAGCCGGAGCCGATCGAAGCGGGATCGGCAGTGAGCGCCGTGCTGGTGCGCGGCGATATGGATATTGCCGCCACTTGCACCGTGACGTATGTCGATCCTCAGCGCCTGCTGGCTTGCGGACATCCTCTGATGCAGTTTGGCGAGGTCGATCTGCCGATGACCAAGGCGGCGGTGCTGGCCACGCTGCCTTCGCCGCTCAATGCGTTCAAGATCGTCAATACGACTGAGACGGTGGGCGCGTTTGTGCAGGACCGCCAGAACGGAATCATGGGTGTGCCGGGACGCGAGTCGAAGATGATTCCGGTGACCGTGGCCATGCATAGTGCCGGAGAGCATGGAACTGCAACCAAGGAGTTCCATTACGAAATTCTCAATAACGCGCGGCTTAGCCCGGTGGCCATGATGGCGACCGTATTCAACGCGCTGCACGGCACCAACGAATACGGCGAGGATATTACTTACCGCATGAATGGTGTGCTCAGCGTAAAGGGGTATCCCGACGTGGCGCTGCGGAATATGTTTGCTCCACAAGATAACGGGCAGCCCGCGGCGGCTTTGGCCGCTGCCACCATCGGCGAGCGCTTTGGACGCATCTACACGAACTCTTTCGACACTCCCGACATTCAGGGCGTGAAGCTTGATTTCGATCTGGTCCGCGAACGGCGTTCGGCTCGGCTCGAAGCGGCGCGCACGGATATGACGGAGGCTCGGCCTGGCGATCAGATCATGGTGGAGACGGTGATTCGTCCCTATCGCGGCGAGCGGCTGGTGCGGCAGATTCCCATACGGATTCCGACCTCGACTTCGAAGGGTACGCTGCGCATTCTGGTCAGCGACGGCGACACGCTCGACCGCATGCACCGTGGGACGCCGATGATGAACCGTGGTATGGGCCTGGGGCCGACGATCGCATTGCTGAACCGAGAGCGTGCCAACGATCGCGTATATGTTTCGCTGATTGAATCCGACCCGGAAGCCATGGTTGCCGACAAGGTGATGCCGACGCTGCCGCTCTCCGTGATGAACGTCATGGACAACATGCGCGGCACGCAGGACATGGTCGTGCTCGGGGAGTCTTCGGTCAGCGAGGCTTCCACGGAACCGCTCGACTATGTGGTTTCGGGCGCGCAGATGCTGACGATTAACGTTAAGTAGCTGGAGTGGTCATGCTCCGGCGACAGTTCGCGGGCGTGGGCGCCCGCGCCACACGAGCCTGCGTGACTCCCTTAGAATGAGGTATGACTTTGGTCCGTAACACACTTGCCCTGCTGTTCGCAGTTACCCTTTCCACCTTTGCCCTTGCCGAGGGCACCCGCACCTGGGAACAATCGAAGTTCGACGAATTGATCAAGGGCACGGCCAAGGGCATTGCGCTGCGTAGTGCGGGCGGGCTTGAACTGGCTCCGGCGTTCAAGGCGCTTGCGACCACGCCTTCGACGTATATCTGGGCGATTGCATCGGATGCGGCGGGGAACGTCTATGCCGCGGCCGGGTCTCCGGCGCGCGTCTACCGCATCGCGCCCGATGGACAAATCGCGACCATCTTCGAGGCGCAGGAATTGCAGGTGCAATCTCTGGCTGTCGCCAAGAGCGGCGTGGTCTACGCCGCTACGGCTCCTGACGGCAAAGTGTATCGGCTTGAATCCGCGAAGGGCGCTAAGGCCGACGCGAAGACGCCTTGGAACTGGACACCCTATTTCGATCCCGGAGCCAAATACATCTGGGATATTGTTCTCGACAGCGCCGGCGCGCTGTATGTCGCAACCGGCGATCATGGAGAAATTTACAAGGTCGACAACAAGGGGCAGCACTCGCTTTTTTTCAAAAGCGACGAAGTGCACATTCGCGTGCTGGCGCTTGATCCCAAGGGAAATCTGATTGCCGGTTCCGATGGTAGCGGGCTGATTTATCGCATTGCTCCGAACGGCGAAGCGTTTGTTCTTTATAGTGCGCCCAAGAAGGAAATTACCGCGCTGGCCATCGACAACGCCGGCAACATCTATGCCGCGGCTGCGGGAGAGAAGCGTCCCGAGGGCGGGATGCCGCAGATGCAGATGGGTATCACGCTGGCGGCTCCAGCGCAGAACGCGGCTGCGCCTGGAGGCAATATTACGATTACGGCTGCTCCGGCTGCGGCCACGGCGCCTTTTCCCGCTCCGGGACTTGGCGCTACCGGGGGCTCGGAGATTTATCGCATTGCGCCCGATGGCGCGCCGTTACGTTGGTGGGCATCCCGCGAAGATCTGGTCTACGCGCTGGCCTTCGATCAGCACGGGCGGTTGGTGGCGGGTAGCGGCAATCGCGGGCATATTTTTGCCATCAACGGGGCTGACGATTTCACCGATCTGATCAAGGCGAGTGCCACGCAAATCACCGCGTTCGCTGCGGCGCCCGGCGGCGGACTCTACGCCTCGGGCAGTAACCTGGGGAAGATTTTTGTGCTTGGCCCGGGGCCGGAGTTGGAGGGCACGTACGAAAGCGATGTGTTTGACGCGCACGTTTTTTCCCTGTGGGGACGTGGCAGTGTCCGCAGCGCCGGGAATATGGAGTTTTCTGCGCGCAGCGGGAATGTCGACAATCCCGACCGCAACTGGAGCCCTTGGACGCGCGTCGATCTCGCCGGCGGCTCCGAACTGAAGATTCCACCGGCGCGCTTCGTGCAGTGGAAGGCCGTGCTTCATGCGGGCAATTCCACGGGCAATGTCGCGCCTCGCGTGGACGACGTGTTGCTGAACTACCTGCCCAAGAACGTTGCTCCTGAAATTGACGACATCACAGTGCAGCCCGGATACCGGTATCAGCCGATTCCGCACGTGAGCGGCGGCGAGCCGACGGCTGGGCAGACGCGCTTCGATCCTCCGCCGACGGCGTTGCGCGACCGCGACTCGATCGGCATACGGTGGTCGGCGCACGACGACAACGACGACCAGCTGGTCTACACCGTCTACTATCGCGGCGACAATGAGTCGCACTGGCTGCTGCTGAAGGCGAATCTATCCGACCGCTTCTATTTTTTCGACGCCAGCCTTCTGCCCGATGGCGGCTACACGGTGAAGGTGATCGCCTCCGATGCGCCCTCGCATTCGCCCGGAGAAGCGCTCTACGCCGAACGCGTCAGTTCTCGCTTTGAGGTCGATAGCACGGCTCCGGTGATTGAGAACCTGACGGCAGCGGTTGAGGGCAAGGATATCGGTACGCAGATCCATGTCCGCTTCCGCGCTCGCGATTCGTTTTCTCCGATCAAGCGGGCCGAATATTCACTGGATGGCGGGGACTGGCAGTTTGTGGAGCCGGTGGGGCAGTTGTCGGATTCGAAGACGGAAGACTACGACTTTCGCGTGAGCATGCCGGCAGCGGAGGCTGCGCCGGGCGTGATGGCAGGGGACACGGCGAATGACCACGTGGTGGTGGTCCGCGCCTACGACCGGTTCGACAATCTGGCCACGGCGAAGACCGTGATTCGCGGGAAATAGAAGCCCGGGCGGGGCCGCCCGGCTCTCCACTCAAGTCTACTGTGTCGCGAAGATGATGGACGGGTTTGTGTTCGACGTGTCCTCATCGATCATCAGGAAATCCTGTATTGTGCAGAGCAGGCCGGCGCCGCTGCAACCCGACGTGTCAACCGCGTAGACCGCGTAGTTGTAAGTCTGGGTCGACGGAGAAGGAGCGGCCAGCGTGATCGTCCCTGTGCCCTGGCCTTGCAGCGTGTAGGTTCCGGTCAGCGTTTGGAGCGGTGTTGCAAAAGGCGGGTACTGCGTACTGTAGGCCTCGTAGTCACCTTCTCCCGTGGATGTCAGGAACAAGTTGGACGCAATCGGATCGACCGCGAAGCTGGCGATGGTCGCCGCGGCGAACGTACTGGGCAACTCCGAAGCGCTTAAAGCGCTGAGTCCCTGGACGACTGGTATTTTCCCCTGCAGACTCATGGTTCCGGTCATCACCGATGCACTGGATTGGTCGAGGAGGAATCCGCGATTTTGCCCACTGGCATAGAGGACGAACGGAAGCGGCGCCACGGCCGTGGACGCGTTCGGGTTGCCCAGCATGTTGAACGTGTAGCGTCCCAGGTAGGTGTTAGT
>CAVZUP010000074.1:0-5470 GCA_963778255.1 uncultured Acidobacteriaceae bacterium | reverse complement strand
GGAGTCTTGAAGGCGCCCATGTCCTCGTCTTTTTTGGTTTCGCTGTAGCGGCCGACATCGTTCAGATTGCCGCGCGTGTCGGCTCCGATGCCGAGGTTGTGAAACTTGTTGTCGGTGAAGAGCGCGCTGGTCTTGCCGATGCTGTGGCAGACCTCGCAGTTGGCTTTCTTCGGGTCGGTGAAGAGCTTCAGACCGCGCTGCGCGGCGGGCGAGAGCGCCTTCTTGTCATGGCCATAGTAGAAGCGATCGAAGGGCGAATCGCCGGCGATTACGGTGCGCTCGAACGAAGCGATGGACTTGGCGACCATGTCAATGTCGATCTGGTCGGTGCCCCAGGCTTTCTTGAAGAGCGCGGGATATTTTGCGTCGGCCTGAAGGCGCTTCACGACTCCGTCGAGCGTGTGCGCCATCTCTACAGGATTGGCCATGGGGCCCTTGGCTTGCTCTTCGAGGCTGGGGGCGCGCCCATCCCAGAATTGAAGTGTGCTGTAGGCGGAATTGATAACCGTGGGCGCGTGGCGAGTTCCGGTCTTTTTGCCGACGCCGAAGGAGACCGAGTGTTCATCGGAAAAAGCAAACTGGGGCGCGTGGCAAGATGCACAAGAGATCGTGTCATCGCTCGAGAGCTGCGGATCATAGTAAAGACGGCGGCCTAGCGCGATGGTGTCTTCGGTGGGAGGGTTATCGGCTGGAATCGGGACGGGCGGGAGACCAAGAGGAGCTTTGATCTGAACCGTCTTGCCCACCGGCAGCACCGGGCTGCCTGCGGACACCACCGTGCTCGTCCGCAATGTGAAGTTTGCCGCCAGCATCGCTAATACCAGTAATAAGCCGAATACGCACATATACCCGCGTTTTTTCATCGGAATGCACCTCCGTTGTAGTTTGGAGGGTAACGTTTCTATCCAATTCAACGCTGTGATCGAAAACACAAAGTGCTGTTTGTCTGGCGGCTAGCAAGCGGGCGAGCCTCCGGGCACTGAGGGTGGGGTGTGATTTATTGACTTGCCATGGTGGTCGCGGCTGCGGGACTTCTGAGCTGAGAAGTGATGGAAAAGGGCGTTTCTCGCGGGCGCGCGCCAGATGGGGCTAATCAGGAAAACTTGGAAATGGAGGCGCGGGTCGGGATCGAACCGACGCATAAAGGTTTTGCAGACCTCTCCCTTACCACTTGGGTACCGCGCCTCGTCTCTTCACAGTAGAACCTTGGGGGTGGGTTTGTCTAGAGGGGGCTTTGGACGCAGATTCTTTCACCGCGGAGACACGGAGAAAATCCTTGAAAGGCATGATTATGTTTATTTCGCTACGGGATTTGTGCTACAACACCGGACATGAGTTCAACGTCCGGGTTTCCGGCGGCGAGGAAGGCTGAAAAGGCGACCAGTGCGCCTGCAGATTCCGCACCTGCGCATCTTCCCAGGGATGCGTCCTTGATCTGTCCTAATTGTTCGACTGAGTTGCTTGGTCACCGGTGCAAGGTGGTTTGCAAGAAGTGCGGCTTTTATTTGAGCTGCTCCGATTATTACTGAGGCTTGACGCGGCTTCCTTCTTCAGGCTCTACAATAGGGCCAGACTTCGTTTCAATTCTCACCTTAGGAGATTGCAATGCAACGCAAAGCTAGCGCAGTGTGGAAGGGCGGGCTCAAAGACGGGCAAGGAACGGTATCCTCCGCCAGTGGCATTCTCTCGAACACCAAGTATTCATTTACGACGCGGTTTGAGGACGCTCCGGGGACCAATCCCGAGGAATTGATCGCGGCGGCGCATGCGGCGTGCTTTTCGATGGCGCTATCGGCGCAACTGGGAGGCGCGCACCTGACTCCGGAGAGCATCAGCACGTCCGCTACACTGACCATGGAGAAGCTCGAGCCGGGCTGGACGATCACGGCTGTGCATCTGGATGTGGTCGCGAAGGTGCCGGGCGCTAGCGCGGAAGCATTCAGCACGGCTGCACAGAACGCCAAGGCGGGCTGTCCAGTGTCGAAGGTGCTGAACGCTAAGATCACGATGGATGCGAAGCTGGGGTAGGTGCAATTTTCGTACATTAGTGACACAGGCTGTGGTTGCTATCCTGAGCGGAGCTAAAGCCCATCTGTCTTTCCGGCGCAAACGACAGCAGGTCCTTCGCTCCGCTCAGGATGACAATTCGTAGAAAAATATTTAGCTTTGGGCGCGCAGGAGTTCGCGGAGTTTTTGGTTGATTTTTACGGCTTCCTGCGAGGCCTGGTCGATCAGTTCGACCCACCGGCGTGAATTTTCGGGTGGGCCAGCTTGCGAAACCAGGTACGTGGCTTGCACGATGGTTTCGAGCGCGTTGCTGAGGTCGTGCGCGAGGGCACGGAGTTCCTTTGCCAGCTCCGCCGGAATCTTGTTGGAAGCGTTTTCCATGGTTGCAGCGCGGCTTGGCGACCTGGCGGTCGTTTTCGGCCAGTCGTTTGACAGCCAGATGCCAGCCAGTAGATATTAGTGTAGTCCCCCTAAAAGAGGGCCTGCCGATTTTTTCTCTGAATGCGGATATGGCGGAACTGGCAGACGCGCTAGGTTCAGGTCCTAGTGATCGCAAGGTCGTGGAGGTTCGAGTCCTCTTATCCGCACCAAAAACAGCTCTTAGCTCGAAGCGCTTTTCTTTTAGGCGCCCGCGGACAACCGGTGCGTACTTCGGCTTTGGGCTAAGCCGTACTGGCGAATTTTATAGAGCAACGCCTTATAGCTGATTTTTAGCAGCGCGGCGGCTTGTTTTCTGTTCCAGTTCGTCTCTTCCAGTGCACGGGCTATGGCTTCGGCCTCGGCTCCATCCTTGGCGGTGCGCGACAGCGACTTTAGGCCACCGCTGGCTTCCGCTCCGGCTACTGCCGATCTGCCGGGCGCATCGGTGTGCATTCCGGCGCCGCCATCGGGCCGGGGCTGCAACTCAGATGCGGCCAGCGTTTCGTCTCCGAGGACCAGATAGCGTTTGATGAAGTTGCTAAGTTCGCGCAGGTTGCCCGGCCAGGAATGGCGCAGACATGCCTCCATCAACGGCGGTGAAAGCGGCAACGGCGAGCGCGCATAGGACTCCGACATGCGCGACATGAAGTGCTTCAGCAGGATCGGAATTTCTTCCTTGCGCTCGCGCAGCGGAGGCAGCGACATAGTGAAGGCGTTCAGGCGGTAGTAGAGATCCTCGCGCAGACGCTTGGTGGCCAGCGCTTCGGGAATGTCGATGTTGGTGGCGGCCAGGATACGGACATCGACCTTGACCACAGTGCGGCTGCCCAGACGAGAGAAGGTCTGGTCCTGCAGGACGTGCAGGAGTTTGGCTTGCAGCACGGCCGGCATTTCTCCGATTTCGTCGAGCAGGATGGTGCCTTTGTTGCAAAGCTCGAACTTGCCCGGCTTGGCGTGCGTGGCGCCGGTGAAGGCTCCGGCTTCGTAGCCGAACAACTCGCTTTCGAGCAGGTCGGCGGGCATGGCGGCGCAATTCACTTTGAGGAAAGTGCGATGCGCTCGCGGGGAAAGTTTGTGGATCAGGCGGGCCAGCACTTCCTTGCCTGTGCCGCTTTCTCCCAGCAGCAGCACGGGGATATCGACGTTGGCTACGAGCGCGGCTTGAGAGCGAATCTTCTTCATGGCCGGGCTGGCGGCAACGAAGAACACGTCATCGCAAAGTTCTTCGACTTCGCCGGCATAGCTTTCGCTCTTCGCGGCGCCGACGCACTGTCCGATGACGGCGTCGAGTTCGGCTTTCTGGAAAGGCTTGGTCAGATAATCGACCGCGCCGAGGCGCATGGCTTGCACGACTTTGCGCGTGTCATTCACGCAGGAGAGCATGACCACTTTCAATCCCGGGCGAAGCTGGCGGAGCTGTTCGAGAGTCTGCAGGCCGTCGATGCCGGGCATCAACAGATCGAGCAATACCAGGTCGGGCTGCAGCCCTTTCTGGACGCACTCGACCGCTTCTTCGCCGGTGCTGGCCGTCTGCACCTTGTGCTCATCCACTTCCAGGAGCGTGCGGATGTAGCGCAGCATCCCCGGTTCGTCATCCACCAGCAAGATGTTGGCGGTTTCGCTCATTTCGTCCCTCTTGTCGTTCTTGGCGGATTGCTGAGAATTGGCTTCAGTGGGATGAGAAAGGAAAACTTGCAGCCTGCGCCCGGCTCGCTTTCGACCCAGATCTTGCCACCCATGCCTTGTAGAAGACGGCGGGAGATGGCCAGGCCCAAGCCCATGCCCTCGGCCGATTCGCTGCCGGGCAAACGGAAGAAGTCGTCGAAAATTTCCAGGTGAAACTCCGGCCGGATTCCCGGGCCGGTGTCGGCAACGCTCACTTTTACCGCGTTGGGCACGTTGGTCGCTTGGCGGCGGCGATCTCCATTCACACTCGGGTTGACGATGCCGCGGCGCTCCCACATATGAGGTTCGGCATGTAGCCAAACGGTACCGCCCTGCGGCGTGTACTTGGCGGCGTTCTCCAACAAATTGGAAATCACGCGCTGGATCTTGGGGGCATCGAAGGCAAAGGGCGTGAGTTTGTCGTTGGCCAGGAAATACAGGGCGAGACCGCGCTCCTGAAAACGATTCGACCAGAGACGGCAAACTTCGGAGAGGCAGGCATTCATGTCCCCTTCGATGAATTGCATGCGCAGTTCGCCGGTCTCAAGCACGCTGAAGGTCAGGAAGTCCTGAATGAACTGCTGCAAGCGTTGTCCGCTCAGGAACATGTCGCCCATGACTTCGCGCTGGCGGTCATTGAGCGGCCCGAGCTTCTGGCTCCGCAGCAGTTCAATGTAGCCGTTGAGGATGGCCAAAGGCGTTTTGAGATCGTGGGCGGCGGAGGCCAGAGCGTTGGTGGTCTTGCGGAAACGATCGCGCAATTGCTCAAGGTCGCGAGCCATATCGTCCACGGAAATGGGGGCGGCAGCTCGAGCCACGGCGGTTGACGGTACGCCATCTTTCGGACTCGTGCCAGTGGGAACAGCGGCTGGGCGCTTCTCGAATATCGAAGACATGGAGATCCAATGTGACGCAATAAGACGCAATAAAGGGGAGGGGAATCCGCTACCGACCGTCAGAACGTGGGGGTAGGTAGATAATATGTCAGGGGCACAGGGCTGTCAAACAGAAAGCTCGTGGACCGAACATCAAAGCGAAAAAAGTTGCACTTCTCTTGTCTGACCGAAAGTCATTTGTAAAGTCACAAGACTGTAAATAATTTCAGCGATCCCCGCGTTGGAGCCGCAGTTTCGGGCGATTGCAGGCTGGCTCAGCTGCCCTCCTAGGTTTGGCCCCTGAGATGCGTACTTTGTTTTGCGAATAACCGGTTAAGGGTGGATCAGACACGTGCCTCGTAGCTTATTAAAGAAGGAAGAACGGAAGTGGGCGCGGTTGCAGCTCGCCATTCCGGTTTTTGTCCGTGCGCGGGATGAAAGCGGCAGGGATTCGCTGGAGTTTGCCACGGCCATTAACATCTCTCCGGGGGGCGCTATGGTGA